>JAKLDT010000060.1 GCA_022703405.1 Bacteroidota bacterium
GCGGAACCTGTCTTTTGAACCTGTAATAACAGAATCTTTGAGCAGCATACCTTCCATACGCAGGTGATTTATACGGGATATCATCAGAACGCCGTTCATTATGAATACTCCAAAGAGGGCAATGAATCCGACTGCTGATGATACGTTGAATGTCATACCGGCAATGTTAAGCGCTACCATTCCACCAAATACGGGCAATGGAAGAAGAGCCATCTGAAGCCATGCCTGTCTGAAATTTCCAAAGCTCCAGAAGAGAAGCAGAAACATAAGAGCCAGGGCAAGCGGGACTATAAGTATAAGTTTTGTAAATGCTCTTTTCTGATTGTCAAACTGGCCACTCCATTTAAGGCTGAATTCGTGATGGTTATAGGTAATATTCTCCTCAATTGCGTCATTTGCTTCTTTCATGAAAGAGCTTATGTCCCTGTTCCTCATGTTTATGCGGATAGTCAGGAAACGTTTATTTCCTTCCCTGTTTATTATGCTTGGGCCGTTTGTCGTTGTTATATCAGCAATCTGGCTTAGGGGAATTCTGGCACCGGTTTCGGAAGTAAGCAACAGGGATCCAATTTTTTCGGGAGATTCTCTAGATTCTTCATTATATCTGGCAGAGACATTATATGTTTTGTTGCCTATGAAAACCTGGGATACTGATTTGCCTCCTATTGCTATTTCAATAAGTTCAGATACGTCTGCAACATTCAAACCATAAAGCGCAATTTTTTCCCTGTTAGCCTCAATCTGCAGCTGAGGCAGGGGGGGCTCCTGTTCTATGCTGACATCTCCGGCGCCTCTGATTCCGGTTACAAGAGCAGCAATTTCCTCTGCTATCCTTCTTGCTTCCTGCTGGTCCTCACCAAAAACCTTTATGGCCAGGTCGCTGTGTGCTCCTGCAATCTGATCCATAACCATGTCGATTATCGGCTGTGAGAAACCAACAACATATCCGGGAAGATTTGCAAGGTCGGCAGACATTTCCTCTATGAGATCAGCCTTTCGTTTTCCATTTTCCCATTGTTTATAAGGTATGAGCCCGACACCACATTCAGCATGCGATGTGGAGAATGGATCTGTGCCTTCATCATCCCTTCCCACCTGAGTCATAACATAACTGACCTCATCATATTTCATTATATGCGATCTGAGGGTATCTGCCATTGCTTTCGACTTGTCAAGTGTTACGCCGGGAGGAAGCTGAACCTGTAGCCACAATGAGCCTTCGTCGAGCGTGGGCAGAAAGTCTTTTCCTACTGTAAATGAAAGTATTGCAGTTGCAAAAAATATAGCTGACAAAGGCAGAAATACCCTTTTCGGACGATCAATAATCCTGACTGTAAGCTCTGTGTACTTTACTGTGAGTTTTTCCAGCCATTTGTTGTGGTAAACCTTTTGTGGTTTTTTGTAGATCTGGAAGGCAAGCCCGGGAATGAGCAAGAGAGCGACAGCAAGGGCTCCCAGGATCGCAAAACCAACAGTGTACGCCATCGGAGCGAACATTTTTTTCTCAATCCTTTCAAAGGTGAAAAGTGGGAGATAAGCCATTATTATTATGAGCATTGAAAAGAAGATTGGTTTTGCAACCTCCATGCTTCGCTTTACGATGTTTTCACTGTGAAGTTCTATTCCGGGATTCTCTTCCCTTTGCTTCAGTATTGTTTCGAGCATCACAATTGAACCCTCGACAATTATTCCGAAATCGATAGCGCCCAGAGAAAGCAGATTTGCCTGTATCCCTGTAAAATGCATGAAGATGAAAGCAATAAGGAGTGAGAGCGGTATTGTTATTGCAATTACAACAGCTCCGCGGAAGCTGCCGAAGAAAATTATGAGAACTCCGACAACAAGCAGAACCCCGAACAGGAGAGTGTGTGATACTGTATTCAGGGTGGCATCGACAAGATGTGTCCTGTCGAGGAAAACATGGATATGCACATCTTCGGGTAAGATGCTGTTGTTCAGTTCGTCAATTGCTTTGTGAACTTCACCGAGTACAAATGAAGGATTCTCATATCTCAGAAGCTGAACTATGCCCTGTACACTTTCACTGTAGTTTCTTTTCCTGTCGGTATAACCAAATATTCCCTTTCTTTCGAAGTTGCCGTATTTAAGCTCACCCAGGTCACTCAGGTAGACTGGCATCCCGGCAGATGATTTTACTACAATTCTTCCAAGATCCTGCAGATCTTTTATAAGGCCTACACCTCTTATAATGTATGTAAGGTCGCCACGGTCGACCATACTTCCACCGGCATTTGAATTGTTTCTCTCAATGCTTTCAACAACCTGGCTTAGCGACAGCTCGTATTTTTCAAGGAGCTTTGGATCAATTTCTATCTGGTACTGTGTTGTGATACCTCCAAAATTCTGGACATCTGCAACGCCGGTAACCTGTTTTATTCTTGGTATTATGACCCATTTCTGAAGGTCGGTAAGATCTTTGAGCGAATGTGTCTTGCTTTCAATTATATATCTGCATACTTCACCTGTTGGCGAGGTAAGCGGATTTAGTTCAGGTATTGCGCCGAAAGGAAGCTCAATGCCGTTAATCCTTTCCTGCACCCTCTGGCGGGCCCAGTAGTCTTCTGTCCCATCCCTGAAAACAAGGAGAATTGCTGATATGCTGAAAAGGTTTTTGCTTCGCATAGTTACAAGGCCGGGTAAGCCATTCAATTCCCTTTCAAGCGGAATAGTGATCTGCTGTTCTATTTCCTCAGCTGCAAGCCCCGGAACCTGTGTGACTACCTGAACAGTAACATCCGCAATATCGGGATAAGCATCAATCGGAAGCCTGGACCAGGAATATATGCCGATTGCCGAGATCAGAACAAAACATGTCGCGATCAGCAATCTTCTGTGAATGAAAATTCTGAATAATCTTTCCATAAATTCTGATATCAGCGAAGATAGATTGAACCTTCAGTTACAATGATGTCTCCTTTGGCAAGGCCTGATTTGACAATTACATTATTCAGTCCGTTGGTTTCAGCAAGGATATCCTGCTTAACGTATTTATCGTTGCCAGCCCTCAGGAAAACATAAGAGCTGAGATTGTCCTGCAACACTGCAGATGCGGGAATTACAATTGCATCATTCAGCTGACGGTAAAACCTGGCTGTTATGAACATGCCGGGTTTCAGTATCCTGTCCTTGTTATCGCATTCCAGGTAGACTTCAACTGATCGGGTCTGTTCATCCATTATATTGCCGATGTAATTCACAGTTCCGCTTACAGGTTTATCGGGAAATCCTTCTGTGATAACTTCAGCCCTGTCATTGAGTTTTATAGCTCCCAGGTCTTTTTCCTTAACCCGGGCGATAATCCATATCCTGTCGAGGTCAGCTACAGTTACAACTGCTTCGTCATCGGCCTTAAGGTATTGACCAACAGTGACATCTGTAAAGACAAGCTCTCCTGCAATCGGTGATCTTACAAGAAGAGGTTTCGAGATATCTGCTTCTTCCGGATTAAAATTGAAAATTCTAAGTATTGCAGAGGCTTTCTCGCATTCTTTTCTTGCAAGGTCAAGTCCGGTTTTAGCTTCATCAAATTCCTTCTTTGAGATAACTCCTGATTCAAGGAGCTCTTGTTTTCTGAGAAAGTTTTTTTCAGCAAGATCTTTTTGCTGGCTTGCCTGCAGACAGGTCCTTACTGTTTCGAGATAATCGGAAGAACTGACTTCAAAAAGAGGAGTTCCTGCTTTTACTTTTTCACCGAGTCTGACAAAACACCTTATTACCCTCCCGTCAAACGGTGTATTAACATGAGCCAGATGACCTGACAATGGTTTGGCAATTCCCGTTGTTGTAAACCAGACCTGAATATTTTCCGGCTGAATTGAATGTGTTTTTAGTCTTTTGTTTACAGAAGATTCTTCAGGAACATACACCGTGTCGTTGATGTATGTCAATTTTGCCGCATCAGTATCAGCAAATCCACCTCTGTGCCTTTTTCTGTTCTGCTCCCGGTGCCGGTATCCGCCTTTATTCTCCTGAGTACCTGAATTGTCTGATTGATTATCGCGACAGGCAGTAATAAGTGCCAGGCACAATATGAGTACATATTTATACATAAATAATGTTCTGGAAAAATTTGTATGAATCTGATCCGGAATTCTTTTGTTCAGCATTCCGGTTAAGCTGCCGGGAAGAGCATTTGTGAAGGAGGCCCTCGTTTTTTAAGCAGCAGGTATTTATTGCCGGTATGGATTGAACTGTAACCAGTTGGTTCAGATTTGCGGATGAAAACAATGTACAAAAGAGTCATTGCTGCCAGTAATGCTGGTAAAACAATGAAGTAATTCAGGATATGAATAAGTATGTAGCTGTTGTTGTTGTGAGAGTGCAGGGGAGTACCGTTGCTGTCTGCCTTGAAAGGGTGTGAATGTACAATTATGATGCCGTCAACAATATGACTGTGCCTGAAGAATAAATTACTGCTGAAGAAGCCTATAAAAAGCGTCAGAAGAATAATGCATCTGAATTTGTTGACTTCCTTTTTCTTCATTAAGATGTGATAATTCGACCTGCAATACGGGTTCAAATATATAATGAAAATTGACTTGTTATCTACGTTATAAATGATAAAAAGCGACTTTCAGGGTCGCTTTTTACCTGTTTATTGTTTTTTAACTATTTTTTTAAGACAGCTTTAAGAACTTTATCCTTGTTCAGTTTCTTTGTACAGAAGAACCAGTCATAGCATGTCATTTCGGCTTTGTTTTCCATTCTTTCTTTTGCAACACCGCAGGAACCTGCAGTAGGCACAATTACATCATCGCCCGGTTGCCAGTCAGCAGGAGTTGCGATAGAAAATTCATCTGCTGTTTTCATAGCTATGAGAGCCCTGTATAGTTCTTCAAAGTTGCGGCCCATACTCAGAGGATAGTAGATGATTGCCCTGATTATCCCTTTTGGATCGATGAAGAATACTGCCCTGACAGCTTTTGTTGAGCTTTCTCCGGGCTGAAGCATGCCATAAAGATGGGCAACTTCCATTGTAATGTCTTCTATAAGAGGGAATTTAACTTCAACATCCTTCATGCCTTTGTATTCAATTTTCTCCTTAATTGTCCTGAGCCAAGCAATATGGCTGTACAGACCATCAACAGAGAGGCCGACGAGTTTGCAATCCGCTTCTTCAAACCTCTTTTCCATGCTTGCGAAAGTCATGAATTCAGAAGTACAAACCGGAGTGAAATCAGCAGGATGGCTGAACAGGATTACCCAGCTGCCTTTATAGTCAGCAGGGAAGTTAATATTACCCTGAGTTGTAACTGCCTTGAATTCAGGCGCTTTGTCGCCAATGCGTGGCATTGGTCTTACTTTTGTTTCTTCCATGATTGATAGTATTAATTATTAATTAAATTTTTTTCCCGATTCTCACTATCTTCTTCTTTCCAGCATCAGATCAAGGTCTTCCTTAAGAGAAGAAAGGTCTTCCTCATGTTCTACTTCATCTGAAAGGATCTGAAGTATAATATTATATGTAACAGGATCACCTTCTCTTGTTATATCAAGCAGGTTACTGTAAACCTTAATAGCGCACTGTTCGCCTTTAATGTTTTGGTCGAGCACAGTTTCAACATAAGGATCTTCGGGTGCATCATATCCGCAATTACTCAGTTTTGACCATTGATCAGGAGAGAGAACAGGAGTTCCGCCCAGCTGTATTATCCTTGTTGCAAGGAGTTCAGCATGACCCAGTTCCTCAGTTGCGTGGAGAGTTAATTCAGCAATCACGGCATCTTTCATTGGTCCTTTCACGACTTTTGCACCGATCCAGTACTGGTAATATGCAAGCCACTCATCAGCCAGTGCTTTGTTCAGCAGTTTGATAAGCTTGTCAACATCCATTTTTACGATTGCTCTTCCTTTTTGTCCCATAATTGTAAGTTTTAGATTATTAAGTAGATATGTTTGGTTAGTATTTTAGTGTCGGGTTTTATGAAGGTTTTTTTGGTTATTTTGGCTGCTCCTTATTGTCCCTGAAAGTACCGATCAGCTGGATTCTGATGTCCTTAACTTCGAATCCCGGTATGCTGTTTTTCTTCAGGTATTTGTCAATCAGGTCAAAGAGTTTATCGTCATGATAGTCTTCAAGTCTTTCTGATTCCGGAGAATAGAGGTGGTGATGCTTTTCCGGAATGGCATCATATCTGATGACATCGTTTTCGGTTTTTACCTGGGTTATTAGTCCTTTTTCGGTGAAAGCATCAAGGATCTTATATACAGTACCGGCTGAGGTATTTGGCAGATTAATGCGTATATGTCTGATAATGGTTTCAGCGTCGGGGTGGTTATCAAGATTCATCAGGACTTCAAGTATTGCCAGTCTTTGTGGAGTTACCTTGAGTCCGTGACTGACGAGCATCTTAACTATTTCGTAGTTTGCCATTTTGTGATATGAATTATAATCTCTGAAGTTTCATCCTCAAATTGGGTAAAATTCCTGACAGCTTTCATTCTCAAAGGAGAATTTTCCTAAAAGCGAAAATTCTCCGATAGGAATGATTCCTATTTAGGAATATTCAAAATTACGTAATTAAAATGCTTTTGTCAAAATTATTGACAATCAATTATTCTTAAGGAAATGTTAAATGTCTTCTAAACGTAAATAAGCAAATATCCATGACTTATTGATATTAAAACAATATAGAGTCTTTTTAACACTGCAGATAAATCAGTACTTTTGTGTAAAATAGTTATCAATGGGTCAATTGAATCTTTTTGGAGAAAAAGATATAGAAGATATTAGAGAAGAGGAGATCTCACATAAGGCTGATTCCTATACTGGATTATACGCATTACATAAATATTGGGGAAAGAAGCCTTTTAATATTATGGCTGATTTCATAGGCAGATATACAAATAAAGGTGATATTGTATTAGATCCATTTCTTGGATCAGGAGTTTCAATTACTGAGGCCATTTTTAATGGCAGAAAAGGATTTGGAATTGATATTAATCCAAGTGCCACTTTTATAACAGAGCAAATCCTTAACAAAATTGATCCACGATTACTTACTGCTGAATTTCAAAGGATTGAAAAAGATATCAAAGACAAGATCAATTCCTGTTACCTTGTCAAAAGACAAAACGAGCATTTTATTGGTCAGAATTATCTCTGGGAGAACAATTCCTTAACAGAAGTAAGATATTCAAATGGCTTAAGGAATAGACATTGTTCAGAACCGTTTGAGTCTGATATAGAGTTATCTAGATCATTTGCAAAAGGTGAAATAAATAAATATTATCCAAAAAACATTTTCTTTCACAACTCCAGAATTAACACCAAAAGCACACAAAATATTTCAGATTTATTTACTGATCGAAATCTATTTGCTTTAAGCCTTCTTTATGAAAGAATATCGAAGATAGAGAATGAAAATTTACTTAAGATGTTTCTTTTCTGTTTTACTTCGTCAATAGGTCAAACGAGTAAAATGGTTTTCGTAATAAGAAAACGGAATAAAACTAAAGCAAATTATAATACTAATACTTCTGAAAAAAAGGAGATAGGAAGTTGGGTTATTGGTTATTGGCAACCAAATGATTTTTTTGAGAACAATGTTTGGACTTGTTTTGAGACAAGGTTTAAAAAAATATTAAAAGCCAAAAAAGATCAGTTTAGTTTGTCGCTACAGTATTCTTCGGCAATAGACTTTAAAGAACTTCAAGAATCTAAAGACTATTTAATTATAAATGAGCCAGCTCAACATATATTACAAGAAATTCCGAATAATTCAATTGACTATATTCTATCTGATCCACCACATGGAAACAGGATACCTTATTTAGAACTTAGCATGTTGTGGAATGGATGGTTAAGAAAAGAGGTAAACTATGATGATGAAATAATAATAAGTGAAGCAAAAGACAGGAATAAGACGGCTACCAATTATAATTTGCTTCTCTCCAGCGTAATAAAAGAATGTTTTAGAGTACTTAAGGCAGATAGGTGTTTCTCATTAATGTTCAATAGCCTTGATGATGATGCATGGGGGAATATTATAAAAACTTTTCATGAATCTGGTTTTGACTTATTATCGATTGAAACCATTGGATATTCAGCCAATTCAGTGGTTCAGGATAACAGGAAAAATGGTCTTCAGACTGATTTCATCATAACCTATAAAAAACCATCCCTGATAACTAGAAAAGATAAATTGAAATTTGTTACTTTAATGGATTACCCAGATTCAATAATCCAAATAATTGAGCTTAAGAAAAAAGGGTACAAATCATTTCAAATAATCAACCGAATTATAACTGATTTTCTCACTCAAAACAGCTTCATTAAAATTTCTGAATTATTAAGAGTTATTGAATATGCCTAAAGATTTTAATTTTTGGAAAAGCCTCCATGAAAAGAAAACCTATTTGAGTTTAATTCAGATTTCACTGGGTTACTCTGGTTGAAAACTAAATCTATAATCCGAAAAGAACTCATAGAAGAATTTATCACACAGAATAAAATCAAACTTAAGGAGACTGCATCCAGTAAACAATTTAAAGAATTATTTATACTGTTAAGCAAAGACCTGAAAAAGTCACATGACCTATTGAATGAATATATTATTTTTAAATCAAAAAAGCAACACAAAGAACTTGATACAAAGCAACTTGTGTCAGAGCTTTTCAAAATTAGGCATTTTGAATGGGGTGATTATCAAAATGACCTTAACAAACTCCTAGTTAGCAGATATGTAAAGGTTTACAAATCCTATGAAGAATTAATATCAAAATTTGACAAAGAAATAAACCCATTAGTTCAGGCTTATGTTTTAAATAGCTGGTATAATCATTGGTCAAGTATTTTAATTGAACACATTTTTAAGTCCCATAAATCAGTATTACCAACTGTGGGTCAGATTAAGAGTGTTGATTTTTTTATTAACGATATCCCATTTGATTTGAAAGTAACTTATCTCCCCTCGGAATATATTAAGGAGATGAGGAATGAGAAAGGATATCCTGTGGAACTAACATATTTAAAAGCAAGAGCTAGGGAAGCACAAATTGAATATGACAATAATGCCAAACCGGGAGATCTTTATTATGAAATTACAGAGAAGTTAATAAACAAAAATGATAAGTTTTCTCGTAGTGTACTGCAAAAGTTGAAAGATGAAAAAATTGAAATTCTAAATGATGCTATAAAAAATCCCAATTTACTTGCAAGATGGCTCTATGAAAATCAAAGTGCACCTCGTTTTGGATCTGAAAATAGATTGTTCTTAGTATTGGTGGATACTAATGACTTTACAAACTCTTGGAAACTAAAAAGGGATTTAGACCTTTTGCAACCAGTTATCTATAAATATCTTGACAAATTCAAATATTCTCCGTCAAATACAGAATCATTAGCGATTAAGTACAATTTTCCAAAAAAATCTTCCACTGTGTATAAGTCATTGGCCGATATAATATTTGTGGTTAAATAAAAATATAGATTAATAGGTTGAAATTTAATTTGTTTTGACAAAAGGGTTACAGGTCAGTTGCTTACATTTACCTTGTGTAGAGTAACATTTATTGAAAACTGCCGCAGCTTCATTTGCAGACTGAACTATTTATCTTATATAGAATTTACTTAATTACTATCCATTTCCTCAAGCTCAAAGATCTCATCCCTGTTCCACTCTAGCCAGAATTTAATCGATGTCTGCCTTACAAGATTCCAATACCCTTCATCATCGAGGCCATAGTCTTTAACTCCCTTTTCAATAACTGTCCTGAGTTGATTGATATATTCAGGCTTTAACCTGAGGATTATACTCTTTCCCTTATATGTGAAAATTGCCTGAGGCTTTGATACTGATTCAGCTGCAAGCTTAATAGTCCCCTGTCCAAGAGTAGCTCCGGTGCTAACCTGCAAACCGTCGTTCAAACAGCTGAAAGGCGTAACCGATCCGCCATAACTGATAATGCTGAGCAGATCTGTCCCAATTCCAAAGTATTCCCTGGCCCTGTTCCCCATCTTTGCACCAACAATCGAATATACACCAAGGTGACCATGAAACTCATCAGTCATTACACAGGCCTTCCATTCATCAACGCCATAACGGGTTATGGCTGTGTCCATTATCATCCTTATATCATAGGTGTATAATTCCGGATTCAGCGGAAATCCGTAGAGGGCTACGAAATTGCCTGATTTGTACCTGCCTGCAATCATATCAGCAAGAAGATCCTGAATTATTTGCTGCTCATAAGCGGTCACAATGTTTGTCTTCCTGATGTCTTTAAAAAGAGACATGCTGAAAAGTTCCGGATTAATAAGATATATGGCTGCAAGCTCTGAAGCCATGATTTCATAATCTTTCTCTCCTCGTGCAAGGATACTGAAAGCTTCTGCGATCCTGGTTTTTTCTTTTTTGTATGATTCTGTGAAAGCCTTTTCCATCAGGTTATTGCCCGGGTGCAGATTCCTGATTATGTTAAAGTGTACTCCGGAGGATGAGATGAAGTTCCTTTCTTCAAAATACTTTTCAGGATTACTGTTGTTATTTTCACATGCCGTGATATAGTCCTCAACAGCGGCAGCAAAAAACTCATTGTCTCGGATGAGGAAGGATAGATCCCCCTTGCCAAGATCAATAAGTGTCAGCTTATCCTTTTCCTTTTTAACCTTATCAATCAGAATCTCAATATCTTTTTTTTCTGATGACTGAAGTACAGGTATGGTATCAGCTGAAAATATTGAAAGCAGTTTTCTGATCTTACTTATTCCTTTCTCCTGCTCTGCCTGGTCTTCTGACACAACAATAGCTGTAACTCTAACTGCCTTATGATTCAATAATATGCTGATTGCCCTCAGATCACTGTTGTTACAATCAGTTTCAATTATGACACTGTGATGTTGTTTTGAATGAAGCGGGCTGGCTGCAGAAGGAAATACAGCCAGGTAAAGAAATAATAGTATTGTTATATGTTTCATTATCGTTATGTATAGTTTTTTTTAAAGCTTGATTTTTACTCCGCCAAATACTGTTATTCCCGGCATTGAATAGTATTTAATTGTCTCGTATTCAGTATTTAACATGTTTTCAGCGCTAAGGAATATATCTGCGAACTTTGTTGCCTTGAAGGTTATCCTGCCATTTAGGAGAGTATAAGTTTCAAGACTTGTTTTTGTTGATGCATCTGAATCCAGATCATTAATATACTGAACATTGGCAGTGAACAGAAATTTTTTCAGAAGATAGCTTCCTCCAAGATAAATATGATGTTCCGGGGTTCCATAAACCGGCGTTTTCATGTCGATGTATGAATATGTCAGGTCAATATCCAACGACTCTGACAATCTTGAATTGACTGAAAGTTCAATGCCTTTGTTTGATATCTCCCCCGCATTCTGCAATCCCTGCATGGGGACAGTTATAATCATATTGTCACCTTTGACTATGAATCCTGTAAGCTCTGCCTTCAGCTTTTCATTGAAAAATGAATGACTGATGCCTGTTTCATAGTTCATTATACTTTCCGGACTAAGTTTAGGGTTATGGTTCCAGATGTATAACTCCTGTATTGTCGGGCTGCGGAATCCTTTTCCGACAGAGGCTTTCCATGTTGTAACCGGTGAGATGTTAAATGCAAATCCCCCTGAAGGAATCCATTCTCCTCCGTAAACTTCATGATCCTGGTAGCGGATGCCTGCATTCAGTGTCAGCTTGTCTGCAATTCTCTGTTGCATGAAGGTGTACACTCCTGCATCATATAAAGCAGTATCCTTGAAGATCATTCCGCGTCCTCCCATTGCCAGTTCATTTTCGGCAATACCTCCGTATTTCATGTAATCGACACCTGCCGTCAGCGTGTTACCGGGAAAAAGCCTGAATGCTTCATTGATGTTTACTCCATAATTTGCATCATTGGAATGAAAACCGTCAGTAATTTTGTGTTCTCCGAAGTTGTAAAACAGCTTCACGGTTCCGGAAACAGATTCAAAAGTATTGTCGGCGGTCATTGACCAATAGCCTCTTACAATGTCAATTGTGTTACCATGAACAGCACCAAGGGTATCAGGTCCCGGGTCAGTTGCTTTGAATGCTGCAATTCCAAGGTCAGTAGATACTTTAAAATTTTCATTAACATTCCAGCCGGCTTTGATGTAGCCATTTGTTATGCTGAAGTCAGAATTTTCCCTGTGACCATCTGTCCTGTCGTGATTGACTGAAGCAAAGATGCTGAGGTTCTTTTTTCTGTAACCACCTGAAGCCATGTATTTCTGCGTGTTATATGAGCCATACATTAAATGCCCGTTGGCGCTGAAGCCCTCTTTCTGCTGCTTTTTAGTAATTATATTCACAACTCCTCCCATGGCATTTGTTCCGTAAAGTATTGAAGCCGGACCTCTTATCACTTCCACTCTCTCCACGTCCGATGCCACATAAGAATCGGCAAGTGGGTGCCCAAATATTCCCATGAATTGCGGGTGCCCGTCAATCAGCATCAGAACCCGTGTTGTAGGACTGCCTCCTATACCGCGAATTGAGATCTGGCCTGCAGCATTGCCTGCAACACCAAAGCCCATAATACCGCGTTCAGTTACAAAAAGACCGGGAATTTTCCCGTTCAGAATTGGCAGAATATTGCTCTCTACACTTTCTGCTATCCTGAGATTGTTTACGACCGATACTGCCATCGGCACATTGAACCTGTTGACTTTTACTGTTGTACCTGTTACAACAACTTCATCCAGGCTGACAGTATCTTTTAACGCTGAATGAATATTTTCCTGTGAAAATCCATTTAATGAGGCCAGGGTCAAAATAAAAGCGGTGATATGTTTGGTATTCATTGTTAAAGTGTTACGAAAATATAAAAAAGTATTACTGGTATGATAAAAAAATTAAGTGCTCTTACTCATTACAAGTTTCCCGTGTTTAATTCCCTTTATGCCTATGAGCTTGTCTGATAATTCCGTAAGCCTGCTGGCCTGGCCCCTGACAGCAATGATCTCGAGGCATATTTCATGACTGAGATGATAGTGCTGGGAAGAAAGGATTACATCGAAGTAATCGTGCTGGATGTCATTCGATTTGGAGTCGATATCTTTTTTATGATGGTCGTAGATCATCACGATAGCTCCGGCAACAACATTGTTGCATTGCCATTTTTCCTCGACAATGTTCTTTTCTATCAGATGCCTCAGTGCCTGGGAGCGGTTCGCAAATCCATTGCTTTCTGCAAAACTGTCAAGTTCTTCCAGAAGCTCTTTTTCAAGACTTACACTAAAACGCGTGACTGCCATGGTAACACGATTTGTGGTAAAGGTAATATTTAATGCGTTATTTAATAAATTTCGCTGAAATTTAGAATGGTTCTATATAAAACCGCTCTATGGTTCTATTATTTTAATTTCTGATGTTATTTCCATGGCCTTTCTGTATGTGGCGCTTACTCCGCAATACCGTTCTTCGGATAGGGAAACTGCCTTCTGAAGTTTATCCAGTGGAAGGTTTTTTCCGGTGAACTGGTAAATAACGTGCATTTTGTTGAAATGCTTCGGATGTTCCTCCGTTATGTCACCCTCAACAATAACCCTGAAGTCATCTGGTACCACTTTCATCTTGCTTAGAATGGAAATCACATCCATTCCTGTGCAGCCGCCAAGAGCCGAAAGCATAAGCAGTTTGGGACGGGGTCCTTTATTCTCACCACCTCCCTCTTCACTGGCATCCAGAATTATTTTGTGACCGTTTACTTCAGTCTCAAATGCCATGTTTTCAATCCATTTTGTCGTAATGCTCTGTTTATTAGCCATTTTGTCAGATCTTTAATTATGCGATTTCAAACCAGGTATTCTGTAAATCAAGAGTCTGGTCTTCTGAACCTGGAAAAAGGAATTCATTTGTATGTCTGTCATACACATAATCCTTTGCCCATTCAGAAGCATTTTCAGCAATTTCAGTTATAGCCTTTAAAATTTCCTGTAACTCGTCATTTGTCATTGTCGGGTGAAGGGAGAGCCTTATCCATCCGGGTTTCATTGAAAGGTCACCGGCATCAATCCTGTCAGTAATCTCTTTTGACATACCGAAGTCGACATCGAGGAGAAAATGCCCGTAAGTGCCTGCGCATGAGCATCCTCCTCTTACCTGAATACCATACCTGTCGTTAAGCAGCCGGGTTACAAGATTGTGGTGGATATTGTCAATATAGAAGGAGATAACACCCAGTCTGTCTGTAATATTGCCTGCAAGTAAATGCAGGCTTTTAATCTCTGAGAGTCCGGAAAATGCAATTTCAAGTAATTCCTGTTCTCTTTTCCTCATATTCTGCGTGCCCATCTTTTCCTTAAGCCTGACAGCCAGGGCAGCTTTTATTCCCTGGAGAAATCCCGGAGTTCCTCCATCTTCCTTGACTTCAATATCGCTGATATAGCTGTATCCTCCCCATCTGTTGGTCCATTTTACTGTACCTCCTCCCGGAGTATCGGGTATCTCATTTCTGTAAAGCTCTTTTGAGAATATTAGAACACCTGCACTACCCGGACCACCCAGAAACTTATGGGGTGAAAAGAATATTGCATCAAGTTGATGCATCCTGTCAGCCGGATGCATATCGATATCTGTATATGGAGCAGAAGCTGCAAAGTCGACAAAGCAATAACCATTATGTTCATGCATTATTTCTGCAAGTTCATAATAGGGGGGGAAGTAGCCAGTTACATTGGAACAGGCTGAAAAAGAGCCAATAAGCAGAGGTCTGTCCTTGTATTTAACTATCTCTTTTCTGAGTATCTCAGGGTCAACTGTAAGATCGGAAGAAGGTTCAAGTACAACTACGTCGGCAAGTGTCTCGAACCAGGAAGTATGATTTGAATGATGTTCAGTATGAGTAAGGAAAACGACTGGTCGCTTTTCATTGGGTATGTCTCTGCATTTGTCATATTCCCCGTGAGTGAAAGGGCAGTAGTTCACTGCCTGCTCGGGGACCTTTAATCCCAGAAGCCTCTGGAGCTTTGCGATAGCTGAAGTCATACCTGTCCCGGTGAACAGGATCAGATCATT
>JAKLDT010000061.1 GCA_022703405.1 Bacteroidota bacterium
ATCAATCACAGAGTAGCTCCGCCAACTGACGGAAGTCTCTGCAATTTAGATACTAAACTTGCATCTATAACTGACTGAATTTTAAATCCTAACGTTTACTGAACTGGAATCTCTTACGAGCTTTCGGACGACCTGGTTTCTTTCTTTCAACCTCACGGGGATCGCGCGTAACAAAACCTTCTGACTTAAGCTTTGTTTTGCATTCAGGATCCATCTGTATAAGGGCTCTTGTAATACCAAGACGAACAGCTTCAGCCTGACCTTTTACACCACCGCCATCGAGATTGACATTAATGTCATATTTATCAGTAGCATTTAATACTGAAAGTGGTTGTGTAACGACATACTGAAGTGTCTCTGCACCAAAGTATTCTTTATAGTCCCTGCCATTAACGGTAATTTTACCCTTACCATCACTGATATATACCCTTGCTACAGCTGCTTTCCTTCTTCCAAGCGCATTGATTTGTTCCATATCTGTTGCTTATTATATTAAAGTTCAACTTGTTTTGGTTTCTGTGCCTCATGAGGATGAGCACTGCCTGCATAGACGTGCAGATTCCTGTACAGGGCACTGCCAAGCCTGTTCTTTGGAAGCATGCCTTTTACGGCTATTTCTACAGGGCCAATAGGATTCTTCTTAAGCATCTGATCAGCTTTCACAACCCTCTGTCCGCCAGGATATCCTGTATGCCTGACATATTCCTTTTTGGTCATTTTCTCGCCTGAAAGTATAACTTTCTCAGCATTTATGACTATCACATTGTCACCGCAGTCAACATGTGGTGTGTAGTTGGTCTTGTGCTTGCCTCTGAGCATTGATGCAACAACTGTTGCCAGCCTTCCCAGGATCTTGCCTTCAGCATCTATAATGACCCACTCCTTGTTTACAGTAGCCTTATTTGCTGATACTGTTTTGTAGCTTAAGGTGTTCACTTGTACTTATTTTTAAATTGATATTCTTTTTTTTATCCAATAAACCCTTTAATTTCGGGACTGCAAAAATACAACATATTTTATAAAAAAAAAGAATATTGAAGAGAATTTATCACTCTTAATCAAAACAACTATAGTTTTGCAGGCTTTTAACAATCAGCAGAAACTATGAAAGATGACAGAACTTTTTTATTGCATACAGTGAAACTTGCTTCAGGGGGAATTGAAACAGGCGCCGGCCCCTTCGCCGCTGTTATTGTTAAGGATGGTGACATTATTGCAGAAGCAGTAAACAGTGTAGTGCTGACAACCGACCCGACAGCTCATGCTGAGGTTAATGCAATCCGGAAAGCCGCTTCAGGTCTGAAAACTCATGATTTACACGAATGTACCCTCTATTGCTCCTGTGAGCCCTGTCCAATGTGCCTTGGAGCTATTTACTGGTCGGGGATACGAAAAGTTGTCTATGCATCCGATCGTAATGATGCAGCCCGCGCCGGATTCAGTGATAAGGAGATTTATGACGAAATCTCATTGAATCCTGAGTCAAGAAAAATAGGCTTTATACAGATTGAAAATACCGGCGGTGACCAGGTATTCAGAAAATGGGTGGAATATGAGAAGAAAATCCCTTACTGAAACAAAACCGGATTTCAGAAAACTGCCGCAGGAATTTTATACTCGTGATGTCCTGGATGTTGCTCCTGATCTGATCGGTAAAAATCTTATTGTAAGGATGAACGATAATACCTGCAGGAGTTTTCAGCTCACTGAGGTTGAAGCTTACAGGGGTGAGGATGATAAGGCCTGCCATGCATCAAAGGGGAGAACGGAAAGGACATCAGTCATGTTCGGCATTGGAGGACACCTTTATGTATATCTGATATACGGAATGTACTGGATGCTGAATATAGTAACCGGAGAAAAAGATAATCCCCAGGCTGTTCTGCTAAGAGGCGCTCAGGGAATTAACGGTCCGGGCAAGCTGACAAGGGAACTTGGAATAGATAGATCATTTTATGGCGAAAACCTTGTCACATCGACCAGAATATGGCTGGAGGATTCAGGACAGAGACTTGATTATAAAACAGGTCCCAGAATAGGAATAGATTATGCCGGTGAATACTGGAAGTCGGTGCCATGGAGATTTTATATTTAAAGTAAAGTTAAATCCCTCCTGTTTTTCAGTGGTTTGTTTTTTTTTGCGTTCTTTGTTCAAAATTTGAATTAAATATAAAAATATGGATTCAATCTGGGGCAACTACCGTCGCCTGAACAACATAACCGGATGGATACTGTTTGTAATTTCATTTGCAGTATACCTTCTCACACTTGAACCTACAGTCAGCTTCTGGGATTGCGGGGAATTCATCCTGTCGGCATTCAAACTGCAGGTGGGGCATCCTCCCGGCGCGCCACTTTTCCTTATGATGGGAAGAATTGCCACTCTCTTTGCCTTTGGCGATACCTCAAAGGTGGCACTTATGATGAATGCACTCTCTGCACTCTGCAGCGCCTTCGCCATATTGTTTCTTTTCTGGACCATCACACACCTTGTGAGAAGGGTCTTTACTCTTTCGTCTCCACTTGAAAATAAACAGATTCCTGCAATTATTGGCAGTGGTGTTATTGGGGCTCTTGCCTATACTTTTTCTGATACATTCTGGTTCTCTGCAGTAGAAGGTGAATTATATGCACTTTCATCCCTTGTAACCGGACTTGTTTTCTGGGCAATGCTTAAATGGGAGGAGGAGGCTGATCAGCCACGGTCAGGCAGATGGATAATACTTATTGCCTATATTATGGGGCTTGGTTTGGGAATCCACCGTTTGAACCTTCTGGTTCTGCCTGTGCTGGTATTTGTATTCTATTTCAGGAAATATGAAGTTACAGTCAGGGGAGTCATTATTACTTTGCTGCTTTCTGTTGTGATGCTGTGGTTTATGGTATTTTTCCTTATGCCTGGCATACCTGAAGCAGCAGGATGGCTTGAGCTTTTATTTGTCAATACCTTCGGACTGCCTTATAACAGCGGCTTAATTGTATTCATTGTATTACTGTTCGGAGCCCTTGTCTACGGGATATGGTATTCCATGCAAAAAAACAGGGTAATCCTTAATCATGTGTTTACTGCAATTCTTGTAGTGATGATCGGGTATTCATCTTATGCCATGATAATGATCCGTTCATCGGCAAGGCCGCCAATGAATCAGAACAATCCCTCAGATATTTTCTCGCTGTCGTATTATATAAATATGAAGCAATATGGCAGTTCACCGAAACTTTTCGGGAATTATTACAGTGCTCCGGTAGTCGGTATTGAAAGAGTGATTGCCGGATACAATAAGGTTAACGGCAAATATGAACCATACTATAGGCCTGAATATGAATACAGTGAGAAATTTGTAACTGTGTTTCCCCGAATGTACAGTTCTGACCCCGATCACAAACAGGCATACGAATACTGGGGGCAGGTAAAGGGAAGAAAATATTCCACAGGTCAGGAAACTATTGTCTGCCCGACCTTTGGCGAAAACCTCAGGTATTTTTTCAGGTACCAGATCGGATACATGTATCTCAGATATTTTATGTGGAACTTCGCCGGCAGACAAAACGATATACAGGGAAACGGCAACCCGATTCATGGAAACTGGATAAGCGGAATTAAGTTCATTGATGAGGCACGTCTGGGAAAACTGGATAAACTGCCGCCCGACCTTAAAAACAATCCGGGATATAACAGGTATTTCCTCCTGCCTTTCCTGATCGGGATGGCCGGATTATTCTGGCAATATAAACGAAACAATACCGGCTTCTGGCTTGTAATGGCATTTTTCCTGATGACAGGTGCCGCAATCATACTTTACCTGAATCAGTATCCAAATCAGCCAAGGGAAAGGGATTATGCTTATGCAGGTTCATTTTACGCGTTTGCTATCTGGATAGGCATGGGCTTCATGTTTATGTATGAACAGTTGCAGAGATTTATGAACGAACGGTATTCTGCAGCACTTACCTTTACTGTTCTTCTATTCGCAGCACCGGTACTTATGGCTTCTCAGAACTGGGATGATCATGACAGGTCAGGCAGGTATACAGCCAGAGACATAGGATCAAATTACCTGAACTCAACTGCTCAGAACAGTATCCTGTTTACCTATGGCGACAATGACTCATTTCCCGTATGGTATGTTCAGGATGTGGAACAGGTCAGAACAGACGTCAGGGTGGCAAACCTCAGCTATATTCAGGCAGGATGGTATATTGAAATGATGAGGCAGAAAGCATTTGATTCAGATCCTATGCCATTAAGCCTTCCTTCCGAAAAATATATCGAAGGCAAAAGGGAACAGCTTCCTGTTAACAGCAGGGTTGATAAACCTGTTGAACTGAAGCAAATTGTTGAGTTTGCCGGAATGGATGATGACAGATATAAAATCGACTATAGCGGAAGAGGCGATTATATGAATTATCTGCCTGCAAACAAGTTTCTGATAGATGTCGATACTGCACAGGTCATTGAAAACGGCACTGTTAAGCCCTATTATCGCGAAAGTATTGTTTCTCCCCTGATCTGGGATTACACAGAATCCGATGCCTTCAAAGGTGATCTGGCAATTATGGATATGCTTTCCACTAATAACTGGAAACGGCCCGTGTATTATTCAACAACAGTTCCATCAAGCCAGTACAAGGGACTTGAAAAGTTCTTTATACAGGAAGGACTTGCTTACAGGGTTGTCCCTGTTAAAACTGAAACAAGGGAAAAAGGCGAGTTTGGAATGATTGATCCTCATGTCATGTACGATAATATGATGAATAAGTTCAAATGGGGAAATGCAGGTGATCCTGATGTATACCTTGATGAGAATAACAGAAGGATGTTCTCAAATTTCAGAAGGGTTTTTGCTTCCCTCTCGATGGAACTCCTTGCAAAAGGTGACACTGTACGAGCCCTTGAGGCAGCTCACAGGGGACTAGAGATAGTTCCGGCGGACAAACTTCCAAATGATTTCTTTTCAATAGGTCTTGCCGAGATTTTTTATTTATCAGGGAAAAAGGATGAAGGTGACAAGCTTGTAAATGAGATACTTGACTATTCAAAGACTTATCTTGATTATGCTGTAAGCCTGAGGTCTAATGAGAGATTCGGACTTGAGTATTCAACAGGGATCAGCATGCAGGCCCTGCTCGATTTATATAACCTCACCGTTCGGCTTAAGCTCGATTCCTTAAGCAAAATTGTTGAAGCTGAAATAAATAATTACTACGGAAGATTATACTCAGTGAAATAATGACGGATGTATATCCCTCAGCCATATTATTTTTTACGGTGGCTCTATCCTGAGGCAATTTTCAGGCTTAGTACAGGGGGTAACAATAAGCTATGCCTGACATTTGATGATGGTCCCGATCCTGTTTCAACACCGAAAATTCTGGACCTGACAGGGGAATATGGTATAAAAGCGGTATTTTTCTGTACAGGAGAAAATGCTCTGAGATATCCCGGTCTGCTTCAGCAAATTACAAAAAGCGGACATGTCATAGCTAACCATGGATTTTCGCATTTAGACGGGTGGAAAACAGGCACAGAAACTTATGTTAAAGATGTTGACAGGGCTTCAGAGCTGTTATCCTCGAAAATTTTCCGGCCTCCGTACGGCCGGCTTACGCCTGGCCAATACCTTGAACTGAAAAAGCGATATACAATATTTTTCTGGGATATAATGCCTTATGATTATGACAGGGATCTTCTCCCGGAATTGTCTTACAAAATTTTATGTAAGAAACTGAGACCCGGTTCAGTTATTGCCCTTCACGATAAGGCTGAAGCATCAAGTCAGGTATACCTCAGGCAGTTCATAGAATATTCACTTGAAAGCCGCTACAGCTTTATTCTTCCGGAACTGCACTGAATATAAGTTTATTATCCGAAAAAAAGGCGTGCTTCATTGAATACCATGTCAAAACATCTGTCTACATTCAGGTAATTATTATCCCTGAATACAGGAAAGGGATTTTCGTGTGAATACAGAAATGGGAAGTCATGTATTTTAACAATATCCTTGCGGCTTGTTTCTGCCAATGTATCCAGTGTTCCTCTCAGCGGAATCACAGTATCTTTGAGAAGAGCAGTGCACTGTAACTGATCTTTCAGCTTTCTGAAAAGTTGTTCCCTGAAGTTTCTTAGCCTGCCAAGGTCGATCATCGATCTGAAAGCCATTCCAAGAGAAGTGGATTTAATATATTCAGAGATCCTGTTCTTTTTTTCAATGTTTTCTTCAAAATCATTCAGGTAAAAGTCATATACCCTCTGAAAGGCATAGCTGTCCATAATCAGTTTAGATGTCCCATTCATATTGCTGAAAACAGAACCACCGCAGAACATGAACAGTCTGGATTCTGTGAACAGGTTTTCAGGATTTGCAAGCATAAGTATTTCAGCAAGAAAGGCGCCAATTGAGTAGGCAAAAATGTCGGGATTAGCTTTTTCAGGGACTATTTCATGGTTGCCGCTTCTTATTGTGTTCAACAAGCTTATAAGGTCGCTTACGGTCTGTTGTCCTGAAACAAAGAAACGCATAGGGTCTTCAGTAAGCCTGTTGCTCAGTGCGACATTGGCAAAGCTTAACATCTCGGTTGCGCCTAATTCCGTATTCCGGCTCTGAACATAGGGAACCATTGTCCTTGGATCCTTCCATGCTTCAGGTGACCTGTTAATGTGAAAGGAAATAGGGAACATAATTACATAGCTGTTTGTATTTTCTGCAAGCCAGTGTCCCCAGGGAAGATATTTTACCCAGCTCCTTTCATTCAAGCCGTGCAGCAGAAGTATTACTTTTTTCGATGGCCGGAGCGGCTCAAAAACAGGATAGGTAAAGCAGCTGTTCTCCCTGATCTCCTTATCCCGGGTGCTTACAAATATATCTCCTGTGCAACTGGATCTGAATTCAAGGTTATGTATCCTGACGCCTGACCATGGTACCTCTGTATAAGAGGCTTCAGGATTGAACAATGATCTGAGTTCAGAAAAACTGCGGGTATATTCCATATCAGGGTATAATTATTTGCTGCAAATAAAGACCTGAGAACCTGCGTCTGCAAATTAATGTTGCAAATGGAGGAAGGCTGGGATAAAAAGCAGCAATCTGTGACGGAATTTTTTATTCCGGGATAAAAATGAACTCCGATAATCGTTCAAAAAACGGCCGGAGAAATGAAAACAGTTTAAAAAAGTTAAATTTGCCATACCAAAAAAGTTACAATGGTCGATTTTGAGAAACCAGCTCCGCCATATCTGAATGAAAAGGGAAATATTGTCCGTCTTATCATTTTCACCTCTCTTTTCGCTTTGGTATTCATTAATATATATGCCCCTTTCGGAGCAGACAAGTGGTTTGATCTTACAAAATTCCAGTTTTTCTTCTTTTCAAGCCTGACGATACTTACAGGGGTTCTTGTTGTTGTTATCAGCCGTATTATAATGTACAATGTGCATAAAAGGCACTCAATAAAGCTCTGGCATTACCTTGTGTGGATCTTTGCCGAAATACTGTCAATGTCGCTTTTTTACGGTCTTTTCCAGAAAGTCATCCTGAATGATCCGAGGCTTTTTATCGACCTCGTTAAATCATCATCAAGATATACAGCCCTTGTTATTCTGTTGCCGTATTCAACGCTCTGGCTTTATTTTTCCTGGAGGGAAAAGAAAGAGCAGATTGAAAGAATGGTTGACGTTCAGGCTGTTTCTCCAAATACGCGTGACATGATTCCTTTTTATGATGAAAAGGGGATACTTAAGTTTTCTGTCAAAAAGGAAAATCTGCTTTATATTGAATCGGCAGAGAACTATGTTTCTGTTTGTTATCTGAATAAGGGAAAGGTGTCGAAATACCTTTTAAGAGATACACTCAAGAAGGTTGAGGAGAGTTTTGCAGGTACTGATGTTATCCGATGCCACCGATCGTATATGGTTAATTTTGAAAAAGTTAAGGTTATTAAGAAGGAGCGCGACGGACTTAAGCTGGAACTCGATAACGTATCAGTAGCCGATATCCCGGTTTCAAAAACCTATGTAAGCACAGTTATGGAGACCTTCTCACGGTTTTATCAGATGAATGATGTTGTCTGAAATAACTGTTTCTTTTTGTTTCTCAGACGTAATAATTACATTTGAAATAAAATAACGACCAAGATGAAACTCTTAATTCTGGGATCAGGAGGAAGGGAACATGCCCTTGCGTGGAAACTGGCCCAAAGCTCCAGGTCTGACAGGCTTTTTATAGCTCCGGGGAATGCCGGAACTTTACTGTCAGGAACTAATCTGGATGTTAATCCCTCCGATTTCGGAGCCGTAAAGAATGCCGTTCTGAAGAATGATATCGACATCGTTATCGTTGGACCTGAAGCGCCTCTTGTAGAAGGAATACATGATTTTTTCCTGGCCGATCCTGAACTCAGAAAAATCCCTGTCATAGGCCCTGACAAGTCTGCAGCAAGGCTTGAGGGGAGTAAGGATTTTGCAAAGTCCTTTCTTGTCAGGCACAATATACCTACAGCGCGATACAGAAGTTTTGACAAGTCTGATTTTGACCAGGTTGATGAATTTCTTGCTTCCCTTGAGCCTCCTTTTGTAATAAAGGCTGACGGACTTGCTGCCGGCAAGGGAGTTGTTATTCTGGATACCAGGGAAGAGGCGCGCCGGGAGGTGGAGTCGATGCTTGGCGGGAAATTCGGTAAGGCAGGTAATAAGGTTGTTATTGAACAATTCCTCAGGGGAATAGAATTGTCAGTTTTCATAATTACTGACGGGAATTCATATAAGCTTCTTCCTGAAGCCAAGGATTACAAGCGTGTTGGAGAAGGAGATACAGGACTCAATACAGGAGGTATGGGAGCTGTTTCACCCGTTCCTTTTGCAGGGAAAGCATTCATGGAAAAGGTAAGAGAACGGATTATTGAGCCCACAGTTCATGGCCTTGCTACTGAAGGAATAACATACAAGGGATTCATTTTCTTCGGATTGATAAATGTTAATGGCGATCCCTATGTGATTGAATATAATGCAAGGCTGGGAGATCCTGAATCGGAGGTCATTATCCCGCGGATCAAGTCTGATCTTCTTGATCTTATTGAAGGTGTAGCCTGCGGAGATTTGTCTGAAAGAAGCCTTGAGACAGATGAAAGGGTGGCGGCCACTGTAATGGCAGTGTCTGGCGGTTATCCGGGAGACTATGTAAAAGGGAAAGTTATCCATGGCCTCAGTAAGGCGGAGGGAAGCATTGTTTTTCATGCCGGGACAACAAAGAAGGAAGAAGTAACAGTAACTTCAGGAGGACGTGTGCTGGCTGTAACATCGTTGGGCAAGACAAAAGATGAAGCCCTGAAAACCTCATACAAAAATCTGTCGGAGATAGAATTTGATGGGATTTATTACAGGAAAGATATAGGATTTGACCTTTAGGCAATATGTTGCTGAAATTTTTCAAAGGAACAGGCCCGGGTGTCATTTTCATGATAGCTGTGGTTTCTGCGCTTGTTATGATGAGTGTGTTTTTCAAGCATCCGCTTGCATCAGAAACAATTCATTCAGGCAGCAGTATGCCTCTCTACAAAATTATTGAAGCTTTTATTATACCCGGCAGTTTGCCTGCAATGCTTCTGTCATTGTCAATCACTTTTACAATGCTTTTTCTACTTGTCAATTTCAATACAACGATTTTTTTCATCAGTGAAAGGACCTTTCTTCCGGCACTTTTATTTGTTTTTCTGACCGCGATTTTCCCTGAATACCAGGTTTTAAATCCGGTAATTCCAGCCTCTCTGTTTTTTATGATAGCCCTGAAAAGGATAATGGCAGGTTATCACAGACAGGGGTTCGCATATAATTTTTTTGATGCTGGAATACTTATAAGCACCGGTAGTCTTTTTTATGCAAACCTGATCTGGTTCGGATTGATAATTCTGATAGGGATAATTCTTCTGCGGACAGTAAGCATTGCAGAGATTGCGATCATGCTTCTTGGTATTATAACTCCTTACCTTATTACTTTCGGAATTTATTATGTTCTTGAATATGAGCCGGAAGCTCTTTTGAAGATAATTTCTGACAATCTGTTTATTCCTGCTGAAAGCTATTCCTTTTCAAGAATTAAGATAGTTGCACTTATTTACCTGGCGATTCTTGCCATAATAAGTACGGGATATCTGCTCATGCTGCAGAACAGTAAAAAGATCAGGTCGAGAAAAACTTTTTCAATACTTATCTGGATTTTTGTTTTTTCACTTACTGCTTATTTTGCAGTCCCTTCTGTATCGGTTGAAATAATGTGGATCACAGCAATACCTGTAAGCTATATACTGACGCATTACTTCATTTATTATAAAAAGAAAATAATATCTGAGATATTTTTTCTTCTTGTACTGATACTTGTTCTGATTATCCAGGGATTCTACCTGTATGGTGGCTGAATATTATTTCACCATTGAAACAACACCAACTCCGGAACCCTGTTCCCCGCCACTGAAATCATAATTCAGCTGGTAGATACCGCTTTTATTGCAGACGAAGTCAACAAAAGAATAAGTTTTTCCGGTTTTTTTATCGAAGGATGAAAGTATGATTTTGTTTGCGTCATCCTTAATGCTCAGAATCAGCTGGCCCTTTGAATCATCTGTGCTGCACATTGTGAAGCGGTATTTGGTATTCTTCCAGAGTGACATGTTTGCTCTGTATCTAAGTTCTCCCTGAGCGGCAGCTTTCCCTAACTGTATTCTGAAGTCTTTCAGGTATTTGGCATCAGCACCTGCATTCAGAACACATTTTGTCACAAATGGATCCGTAGACTGGGCACGGAGTGCGAATCCAAGTGTAAGCAAGAGTGCAAGAATCAAATACTTTTTCATACTAATTAATTGAAATTAGCCTGTTCCTGATATCACTTGTAAGCTTAACAATGCTGTTTAACCTGTCACTGCTCATGTCAACAACACTTGTTTCTGTTTGTGTAATAACAAGTCCGCCGTCCTTTTCAGAAGCAACAGGTTCACCCTGGGTATAAGTTATCCTGACATCACGATATGTATCTTTGAGAGACTGAAGGTCCCTGCAAAGGTCATTAAACTCAGTACTTTTATTGCAATAGGGTGCTATGAGCATTATAAGATCGTTGAGTATAATTTTCTGTTCGCCGATCCTGTCCTGCAGCATCTTATCGGGGAATTTGCTTACAACCTGGGTTGCAAGGTACTGCCCCTCAATCCATACTCCTATGATCATAAGTGCAGAAAGTTGCCCCCTGTCATTGTTCCGGAGGTAAGTGTCTATCTGTTCATAGGATTCAATAGAAATAAACAATAATGAATCAAGGTTTGATTTATTCTGAGACAATCTTTTAATTATTTCAAAATCAAAGAACTGGCCAACCTTCAGATCTTCAGAAAGCTTTCTGATTGAAGAAAGGACATCAAGCGATGAACCTGTTTTCTCATACATGTTCAGGTACCCAAGGTCGGCACCAAGTATGCCGAGCTTCATTGCCTTATTGAAGTTTGTGCTTTCCTTGTTCGCATCAATTGATGTGGCAAGGTATTCCTGTGAAAAAGGCACCTCAAGCAACTGCAGAAGGTTAGCAATTTCAACAGGTGAGGATATATTTTTTGATATATCTTCAATTGCCTCCGGGCTTAATTTCTCAGCTTCTGAAAGCGGGATTGAGTCTGCTTCAGGAAAAACAAATTCATTTCCCTTTGTCCCGCTGTTACCACATGCAAAGACAACAAGTATTGCTATTATCAGAAAATTTAATTTAAGCTTCATAGGATACTATTAATACAAAAATACAAAAAAACTGATTAACAATACTATAAAATCTTTTTTCCGAAACTAAAATTTTCTATGGAGTTCACAATTCTTACAAGGAGCTCATAGTACAGGATCAGGTATAGTACTATTGTACTCAGGAGTACAAGTATAATGTTAAACGTGAATGTATCTGTACTTAACCCGAGAATGCTTTTTGAAGGAGAATAGAAATGTGTTCTGAAACCTAAAACTCCGGTTTTATCCGGTTCAAGGTAGATAGGATCAGTATTCTGAACAAGTTTATTACTGTACTCAAGAATCTTCTTTCTTTCATAGGGTTTTGTAACAAGTTCCTGCAGCTTGTAATTAAAGTATTCATCCTCAAGTTTTTTGAGCGCTTGTGCATTAGCGCTGTAGAACCTGTCCTTAATTTCATTGTCGTTATTTGAAACTCTGCTGAAATACTGGTCGAGCCTCAGAAGATATGCTGAAACAGAATCGGATACTTCTGAATTGAATTTTTCCGGTGTGAGCCTTTCGTGAAAAACAAAAGGCGCAAGTTTATTTAGTCCGGCAAGTCTGCCGAGCTCATTCCTGATAAGAATAAGCTTGCTGTTAAGTTCAGATGTTACTGCTGTAACCTTTTCCTGCCTGGTGCCTGATGCAGTCTGAATCAAGTTGTAACTGGCAAGGGCTTCCTTATTTGCATCCCGCAAAGCTTTTAGACGGTGTATTTTGTTGAATTCCGCCTGGCTGATATTCATCTGCAGATTGAAATATGTCCTGCCATCCTTTGTATACTGGACCTTACTGTAATTATTATCCTTGAACTGCGAAACAATCAAGGCTTCATAAGTCCATCTTGTTGGCATAAGCTCTGCAATTAACGGCACTTTGTCAACATTCCCTATTATCCTGTTAAGCTTGTCAAAGGGAAACATTGCACCACTCAGTACCATCATTGGTATAATAAGCAGAGGTATAACTATATAAATTGTAATTGCAGAGTTAAATGATGCAGAAATATTCAGACCAAGCATGTTTGCACAAAAGGCAGTTGTAAAGAGTGCAAGCCAGTAGTTGAAATACAATCCTTTTATGCCAAGTATCGGATTTCCGATTATGACGAACAGAAGGGATTGAACAGCTGAAATTATTATCAGAATTGTAACTTTCGACAGGAGGTAACTTGAACGGCTGAGGTTGAGAAAGCGTTCCCTTTTAATAATCTTCCTGTCACGGAAAATCTCCTCAGCGCTTATTGTAAGACCAAGGAAGAGGGCAACAATAAGGCTCATGAAAATATAAATCGGAATGTTCTCATTCTCTGAAAAAATATATACATCCGATTTAGGATCCGGAATATACCTGATTATAAAGGAAAGAATGAATCCGAGCAGGGGTGCTTCCAGAAGGGTAAGCAGCATATACTGCCTGTTTGCCAGTTTACTTTTTATATCCCTTGAAAGGTAAATTGCAAATTGCCTTAATCCTCCTGGTCTGTCAAGATTCCTGTGCGGAGGTACATTTATTTCCTGCAATTGTTTGTAGGGGAATTTATTCCGGAATTGATTTGCCCATTCCTGTGGTTTGACTTTTCTTTTTTCGGTATATCGTCCGAATTCGTCAACAACCTGGGTTTCAATAATATTGAAAATGGTCTCGGGATTTACATTTCCGCAGGAAGGACATTCCCCCTGTTCAGAATTTATCTGCAGGTCAGAAGTTTTAAAGTAAACAACGGCATCAATAGGATTCCCAAACCACGCCAGGCTACCACCCTGATCGAGGATGATCACCTTGTCGAACATTTTAAATATCTCCGAGGAAGGCTGGTGTATTACAGTAAAAATAAGTTTCCCTTTTAGAGTGAGGTCTCTCAGAAGATCCATCAGGTTTTCAGAATCCCTTGAGGACAGGCCTGAGGTTGGTTCATCAAGGAAAAGGACGTGTGGTTCCCTGATAAGTTCAAGGGCAATGTTGAGCCTTTTCCTCTGGCCGCCACTTATAACCTTGTTAAAGGGTGTACCTACTTTAAGTTCTCTTTTTTCAAGCAGACCGAGATTTGAAAGTGTACGGTCGACAAGCGTTGTGATCTCCTCTCTTGTCTTGTTCTTAAAACACTGACAGGCAGCATAATACAGGTTTTCAAATACTGTCAGGTCTTCAATCAGGAGATCGTCCTGCGGCACATAACCGAATACTCCTTCAAGCTTTCGTGAATCAGAGAAGATATCGAGTCCGTTTATCCTTATTGAACCGGAACTTGGTTTCTGGATACCGCTCATCAGATTCAGCAGGGTGGTTTTTCCTGATCCGCTGGCGCCCATAATTCCTACAAGCTTGCCTTCTTCAACGGAAAAGCTTACATTGTCAACAGCAGTCTGTCCTTCAGAAAACTTATAGCTGACGTTATTGACATTAAACGAGAGCTTGTGAATAATAACATCGGACAGAAAGTGTGAGCTTATGTCACTGTAGTATATTGGCTGGCCGAACTGCGATCTTATTGAACCGCCCTTGGCGAAGGTATAAACCTGCCCGGGGCTGACAGGAAGACCATTAAGGAACAGCTGATCGGCTGAGTAATATTTTACAAAATACAGATCAACGCTGCTTATTCTCAGAATAAAGATCCGTGTTCCACTGTATCCAGTCAGCATTTTCCTGCAGTGATCACATTCTTCCTCTTCAGGAACAAGCAGGAGTATTGATGAATTTACAAGATCTGAGGCTTTGTCATTTTTCACGAACTGTTCAGTTGCTTCAAATTCCTGGGTGGATATTCTGAACACCTCAGCAACTGTATTTATTATATTCATTCTCTGCGAAGTATACTGTCCGCTTGCATTTATTAGTTCGTAAAGTCTTACAAGTACAACAACTTTCTGTACCTGGTTAAGAGTTTTATTAATCTTCTTGCAGATTGCAAAGATCTTAACGGAATCTTTTACAGAAGGGACGGAAGGATCTTTTCCGGAAATTTTAGATGTTACCGGTCCTGCATGTTCATCAAAAAGTGCAAGGTATTCGCGGACTGATTCACTGGAAAGCTGTTTTGTGAGGAAATTGACAATATAGCTTCGTTCGTCGGCAGACATACCTCCGTCCTGCTTAATAATAAGCGCGAACAGTTCCATCAGGGCTCTAAGAATCTCTTCACTCATCTTTCGCTGTTTGCTTCAGGGCGAGATTAAAAACCGAATTTAGCAAAAATC
>JAKLDT010000062.1 GCA_022703405.1 Bacteroidota bacterium
GATGTTAACAGGACTATTGACATCACTGCGAATGATAAGCTTATTACAGATGTTCTTCCTGCGCTGTTCAACGGTACCGATGTAAACTATGTTGTAATGGACAGGAAGATACTTCTTACGACTGATCCTCTAGAAGAAAGTAAAACAGGGAGTTCAGCAGTAATGCAACAGAAGGTGGTTACAGGAACTGTTCTTGACCAGAACGGGCAGCCACTAATAGGAGTAACCGTGCTGGTGAAAGGTACAACAATTGGAACAACAACAGACATTAATGGTAAATTCTCCATTCAGGTTCCTGATGATCAGTCAACATTGCAACTTTCGTATGTTGGCTATTCTCTACAGGAAGTTGCAGTCGGTTCTCAGACAGCAGTAAGTGTAACAATGGAAGAAAGCTCATTGATGATGAATGAAGTTGTTGTCACAGCCCTTGGAATTAAACGTGAAGCCAAGAGCCTTGGATATTCAACCGCCACAGTCGATACAAAGCAAATTACAGATGCACGTACAATCAATTTCGGAAACAGCCTGACAGGTAAGATATCCGGACTTGTTGTAAGTGAACCTCCAACAGGTCCGGGTGGTTCTTCAAAAATCAGGATCCGCGGACAGTCTTCTTTCGGCAGTAACAACTCTCCGCTTATTGTTGTAAACGGTGTTCCTATTAACAACTCAAGTACTACATCACAGTATAATGTTGACCTTGGTGATGGTCTGCAGAGCATCAACCCTGATGATATTGAATCAATGACAGTTCTTAAAGGTGCAACTGCAGCCGCTCTTTACGGATTCCGTGCGAAAGATGGTGTTATTATTATAACTACTAAGTCAGGTGCCGGACAAAAGGGCGTTGGAGTTGAGCTAAGTTCTGGCTTTCAAGCTGATTATGCTATTGATTATACTGATTTTCAGTATGAATACGGACAGGGTGAATATGGTGTACGGCCTGTTGACGTTGCTGATGCACAGAAAACAGGAGTCTGGAGCTTCGGTGAAAAGTTCGATGGCGCCATGACATGGGCATCTGATGGTAAACAGCATCCTTATCTTCCTTATAAAGATATTGTTAAGAAATTTTATGATACAGGTATTACTCTGAAAAATTCTGTCGCAGTATCAGGAGGAGATGAAAGGGGTACCTTCCGTCTTGGATATACAAATACAAATGCAAACGCTATTATTCCAGGAAGTACTTTCGATAAGAATATTATTGACCTTGGAATTAACTATAATCTTACAAAGAAATTACTTGTCCAGGTAAATGCAAACTACTCTATTGAAGACAAAGTTAATCCTCCTGTCGTCGGAGGTCAGGACTATAATATCAATAATACCCTGTTCACACTTGCTAACAGTATTGATCTCGCCTGGCTTGAAGATCCATATATGGATGCAAATGGCAATGAACAGCCTTTGTCACGTTTTACTAACCGTACCAATCCATACTGGACTATAAAAAAGCGATTTGAAAATTATACTCGTAATCGTCTATTCGGTAATATTCTTTTAAAGTATCAGTTAACTGACTGGTTATTTATTCAGGGCCGTATGGGTCAGGATCAGTTTAGTGTTCAACATGATCGTAACAGGCCAACGGGGACTAGATTCCTTGGCGCTGCAGCTTCAGGATTTAATGGAGATTATTATCAGGAAGCTCAGGATTTTACAGAAAACAACCTTGATTTTCTTATCGGAGCGAACAAAAAGTTTGGCGATTTCGGTGTTGATCTTTCTATAGGTGGCAACAGGATGGATAATATAAATCAGAACCTAAATACATCTGTTACAAATTTTTATGTACGCGATCTTTACACAATTGGTAATGGTATAACAAAAAGCCCTGCTTATAGTTATTCCCATAAGAGAGTAAATTCAATATATGGAACACTAGATCTGTCATTTAGAGATTACCTCTTCCTAAACGGTACTGCCAGAAACGACTGGTTTTCCACTCTTAATCCTGAATCAAATAGTTATCTGTATCCTTCAGTTAGTGCAAGTTTTCTGTTTACAGAAGCCTTGAAAGCTGTTATGCCAGAATGGCTTGATTATGGAAAAGTCAGAGTTGCCTACGCAGAAGTGGGAGGTGATACAAGTCCGTATGCAGGAGCATTAAATTATGATATCAGCACAAATCCCTTTAATGGATTTGCAATGGGGGGCATAAATAGCGATATCAGTCCTAATGCATTTCTTAAGCCGCTGAAAGTCAGAGAGTCAGAGGTCGGACTAGAGTTAATGATGTTTGATCGCAGGATAATGATTGATATGGCGTATTACAATAAGAATACTGTTGATGAGATTCTGAATGTTGATATTTCAAATGCTTCTGGTTATAGCAGCACAAAGGTTAACCTTGGAAGGTTAAATAACAAGGGATTTGAAATGTTATTAACCTTGGTCCCTGTTAAGACTTCAGATTTTTCATGGACAACTGCTGTCAATTATTCACACAATAAAAGCGAAGTGCTGGAGCTTGCAGGCGGACAACAGAGAATTAATGTTGGTGAAGGTGAATTTTTCGGAACATCATCACATGAGGTAGGTTTACCTTTAAGTTCGCTCAGAGGATATGATTACAAGAGAGATGCCCAGGGCAGGATCTTAGTTGTTAATGGAAGATTCCAGAGAGGTAATGAAATAACATTTGGCAGTGCAATCCCAACGGATGTACTCGGATGGCTGAACACCTTAAATTATAAATCATTCCGTTTCTTTGCCCAGTTTGATTATAAAGGCGGTCACAAAATGTTCTCAGAAACAAACTTCAACATGACACGTCATGGTTTAACTCAACTTTCATTGATTGGTCGTGAAGGCGGTGTTGTATTCGATGGTTATAATGCTGATGGAACACCTAATACAACTGCAGTAGAAGTTGAAACATTTTACGCTGATTACCGTGGACAAAGAGTTGTAGGACCATTTGTGTATGATGCAAGTTTCATTAAACTGCGTACAGTATCGATAGGTGCAGACCTTTCAAAATATGTGAACAGTAAGTTCATTAAGGGCCTTGATGTGAATGGATACATAAACAATGTATGGCTTGTAAAAAGTCATGTGCCAAATGTTGATCCTGAATCTACTCACGCAGTTGATGATACCAGGAACGGACTTGAATCATCAGCTATGCCCACTGTCCGAAGCTTTGGATTAAATGTGAATGTTAAATTCTAATATCTAAAATTTAATATTATGAAAATTAAATATATTATACCGGCTCTGTTTGCACTGCTTTTAGGTGTAAATAGCTGCGATAAAGACTTTGTTGAGATCAATACAAACCCGATTGCGATAACTGATGTTGATCCTATTCTGCAGCTTGCCAGGGCACAGTATGAACTGATGCCTTCTGATCTTCACTACCAGGGTCCGATTGTTCAACAGATAATTACACCTTATGGAGGGGTTCTTGAGGGTGGAAACAGGAATACTTATATTGATAACAATTCCAATGCTGCGTTTAATGACCTTTACAATAACTCACTAAAGGATCTGACAGATATTCTGCTGAAACTGGAAGGAAATGCTGATAAAACCAATTTGTATAGCATGGCCAGGATTTGCAGGGCTTATGCATATATGTGGCTTGTCGATTGTTACGGAGATGTTCCTTATTCTGAGGCAAATAAAGGTTATACTGATAACACTTTCCTTCCAAAATATGATGATCAGAAGACTATTTATGAAGATATTCTGAAGGAATTGAAGGAGGCAACAGATGCACTTGATGCTTCGAAAGATGCTGTGAAAGGTGAAATTTTCTATAAAGGCGATATTGCCAAATGGAAAAAGCTGGGCAATTCACTGCTTCTGCGGGCAGGAATGCGTTATACAAAGTATGATAATGCCAAAGCCAGTTCAACTGTAGCCGATGCGGTAAATCCTTCAAGAGGAGGAGTCATCAGTTCTAACAGTGATAATGTATTTTACCAGTTCAATGATACCTATACTTATGGGCTGGGTAACACCCTGAATGGAGGTGAGCGCCAGAATTACTATCTGGGAGCTCCATTTGTAAATTATCTAAAGGTTACAAATGATCCTAGAATAACCACGATTGCAGTACTTTATCAGTTCCCCGGTGGAACTGTTAGCCCCACTTCCTCAACAGTAGGAACTACAAATACTAATCCTGCTGATCAGATTGGTATGCCGTATGGTTATGATGAATCTTCAATACTGACTGCTCCCGGTTACCCTGGAAAGAACGGGGCAGCATTCCTGTATTCTCAGTTAAATAGGTCTACTGTAGCTTCAATTGTAGGGAAAGAGTATTTAATTACTTGCTCGCAGACTCAGCTATTGCTGGCTGAAGCGCGTGAAAGAGGTTATATTTCTACAGGAACAGTACAGGGATATTATGAAGCTGGTGTGAGAGCTCACATGACCCAGCCTCCTTACAATGTATCAGTTGCTGATCAGGATGTATTTCTTGCCGGCCCTGCAGCATTTGTTCCTGCTAATGCCCTGCAGCTGATTAACGAACAATACTGGGTATCTTCATTTATGATGTGGAACGAAGCGTGGGCAAATTTCCGCAGAAGCGGTTATCCTGCATTGGCACCTAACGGATTTCCTGGAGCTGATCCTGCTGTAGGGACTACCGGATTTATACATAAATTACCATACCCCGACAGGGAGTATTCTGTAAATCCTACAAATGCAGAAGCTGCTAAAGCAAACATGGGAAGTGATAATCTCTCTACAAGAGTATTCTGGGATAAAATTTAAAACAGTCCTTTGAATGACCCTCATGCATTGTAACTGAAAGTGTTAAAAAAAGTTATAATAGCATGAGGGTTATATCTATAAACACATTTTTACTAGCATTTACGAATGTATTACTGTACTTTTAAGAAGTACAAAATGAAATTATTATGAAAAATATTTTAAAACAGATTGCTGAAAAAGACAGAATGGAAGAAAAGACCAACAGGGATGCAGTCAATGCTGAACTGGCAAATCCGGCAACTTCTTCCGACAGAAGAAACTTCCTGAAGAAAGCAGCCCTTGGTGGTATAGCGCTAGGAGGAATGATGCACCTCTCAATTGAAGACACCGTTGCCCAGGCAACACAGAAGGTTTCAAGGTTATCGAACCCTTCAGACCTGAAAATCACTGATATGCGTTACGCAACAGTTATGGGCAAGCATATTATCAAAATAGATACCAACCAGGGAATATATGGTCTGGGAGAGGTAAGGGACGGTGCCGACGTGAGGTTTGCCCTGTTCCTGAAGAGCAGAATACTTGGCCTGAATCCATGTAATGTTGAGATGCTGTTTAAAATTATCAGGCAGTTTGGGTACCATGGCCGCCAGGGCGGAGGAGTATGTGCTGTTGAAATGGCATTATGGGATCTTACAGGAAAGGCATATAACGTACCGGCATGGCAGCTTCTCGGCGGAAGATACCGCGACAAGGTAAGGCTTTATGCTGATACCCCTGGTGCCAATGACCCGGTAAGGTTTGCCGAAACAATGAAAAAAAGAGTTGATGAGCAGGGATTTACATGGCTCAAAATGGACCTTGGAATACATGTTGTTGCGAAGAATCCTGATTCACTTGTGAACTCCAAATTCTGGGATGGCGCTGGAGGACAGTATGACCTTCGTACCTATATGGGATATGGAAATACCTTGCATCCGTTCACTCAGGTACAGATTACTGAGAAAGGTCTTGACGGACTGGCAGAATATGTAAGGAAAGTACGAGAAGCAGTCGGATATGAAATGCCACTTTGCGCTGACCATTTCGGTCATTTTGATGTCAATAATTCTATAAGGTTTGGAAAACACATGGAAGAATTCAGGCTTGCATGGCTTGAAGATATGGTACCATGGTTTGATGTTGAGGGAAATAAAGTGCTCTCAACAGCACTCGAAACTCCAATAATAACAGGTGAGGATATCTACTGCCTCAGGGATGGTTTCAAACCCCTGATCGATGCAAGAGCAGTTGATATTATACATCCGGATCTTGGTACTTCAGGAGGATTGCTCGAAACAAAACGAATCGGTGATTATGCAGAGGAAAATGGAGTCGCAATGGCTATGCACATGGCTGGTTCACCGGTATGCTTCATGGCAAACGTACATTGTGCGGCTGCAACTCAGAACTTCCTTTCACTGGAGCACCACAGCGTTGATAATCCGAACTGGGAGGGCCTTGTTAAAATGACAGGAAGCCAGCCCATGGTAACAAAGGGCTTTGCCAATGTTCCGCTTGATTCGCCAGGACTCGGGGTTGAACTAAATGAGGAAGCATGTAAGAAGTTTCTCAATCCAAAGGACAAGACATGGTTTGATCCTACACCAGACTGGGACGAAAAACGTTCGCATGACAGGTTGTGGAGCTAAAGGATAGCTGAATTATAAAATGTCAGATATTAAGCGACTTAAAGGAAGGCTTGGGGGGATCCGGGATTGGATGACCAGTCACAGGATACCTCCCAGGATCCTTTTTATATCTCTCGGTATAATTTCTACTGTCTGGTTTCTTGTCAGGGTGATCCCAAAACCTTCAAGGGCTTCATATCCCTGCATGAGAGCAGCAGCTCCATTCATGTCAGGATTTGTCATGTATCTTTTGTCAGTATGGGGTATAGTTGTTGTCTCAAGGATGAGTAAGTTCAGAATGCTGAATACCAGATATTTATCGACTCTGATCCTTGTTTTTGCTGTGTTTGTAGTGATGGCTGTAAATCCATCCTCAGAACGGTACACTTCAGGTGATGAGGCAGCGGTAAGAACCGGGACAGAGGACGGACCTAACCAGCCATTCGGTAAAGGCGTGGGCATATATCCTGGTCGTGTTGTATGGATATGGGATCCAGCAGCAACAAATGAGAATGCTGTGAATGCTTTCTACCTGCATACACCTGAGAATACAGATCAGAAAGTTGCCTCTCGTATGTTTGCTGACGGCATAAAACAGCTTACCGGCAAAAAAAATCTGAAGAAATCATGGGACATTTTATTCCGTGATTTCAACAAAAGGAAAAAGGGAGAAGAAAAAGGATATAGTCAGGGAGAAAAGATCTTTATTAAGATTAACCAGGGAACAGCAAACGGAAAGCTCCGTCCTGATGATATTAAAAATGGCTTCTATATCCCGCAGAAGATGACAGACAGTGAAAGGGCAAAGCAAGGCCTTGAAGGAACATGCGAGACTTACCCGAACCTTGTCCTTGAATTGCTCAGGGAGCTTGTAAATGAGGCAGGTGTGGAACAGAAGAATATCTCAATAGGTGACCCGATCAGCCATATTTTCGGTCATAATTACGATATATGGCACTCTGAATTTCCTGATGTTGTTTATTGCGACAGGGCCTCTGAAAATTCCGGCAGGACCTTGATAAAGCTTACCGAGAAGGAGCTGCTAAACTATTCCGACAGATTAAAGAAAGACAAACTTTATGATGTAATTGAGTCTGCCGACTATATGATCAATGTTGCAAACCTCAAACCTCACGGACGTGCGGGCATTTCACTCACTGCAAAAAATCATTTTGGTTCACAGGGCAGCAGATCAGCTTTTCATCTTCATTATTCACTCATCTCACCTGTGTCTCTTGGTAAGCCGACTAATAACGGCTACAGAAAATACAGGGTGTTCGTGGATATTATGGGAAGCCGGTATCTCGGGCAAAACACTCTTTTGTTCGTTGTTGACGGTTTGTTTGGCGGAGGTTCGAATGAGACTAAAGTGCCTGTTAAATATTTCATGCCTCCCTTCAAAAACGACTGGTCAAATTCTGTATTTATGTCGCAGGACCAGGTGGCTCTTGAATCTGTTTGCTTTGATTTTTTGAGAAATGAATGGAACGGAACTTATTCCCACAGTAAATCGAATAACGAGTATGAGTCATTGCCTGATGTTTACGGGGTTGATGATTATCTGCACCAGGCAGCTGATTCATCGCGGTGGCCTGTGGGTATAAGCTATGATCCGGATAATTCAGGCAAATCAATTTCAAGCCTGGGCGTTCATGAGCATTGGAATAATCCCTTAAGTAAGCAGTATTCAGGGAATCTTGGCAAAAAGGGCGGTATTGAACTTATATCAGTGCCTGATACCCTTGTAAGAATTTTAAATTAAGCATAATTATGCTTAATGTGTTTAAAATAAAATAACTGAGTAAAAGAAATAATATCTTATAAAACTAATCCTTCCGAATATGAAAATGAAACTACTGTTATTAGCTGTTACCTTCCTGGGACTTACTCTGCAAGCGCAGAAAGTTGGAATGTCACCTGAGTACATCAAATCAATCACCCCTGACTGGACTGGAGAAAGGCTGGCAGATGGCAGACCGAAAGTGTCTGATGCACTGCTTGAACGGCTTAAGGACCTTTCAGTTGAAGAAGCCTGGGGTTACCTCCGGAATAAAGGTTATCGTAATCAGTTTGAAAATGACTGGGTAATTATTGATCCGTCAAAAGCCATGACCGGCAGAGTATTAACTGCTCAGTATATGCCTTCAAGACCAGATATTGAAAAATACATTAAGGAGGAAGGTAAAAAAGAGGGCAGGGGTCAGAAAGGCGGAACAAATTCCTGGCCCATAGATATTCTTCAGTCAGGCGACGTATATGTTGCTGATTCCTATGGAAAAGTCGTTGATGGTACTCTTATTGGCGATAACCTGGGCAACTCAATTTATGCAAAGTCCCAGAGAGGTGTTGTATTCTACGGAGGGGTAAGAGACCATGAAGGTCTGGAGGAAATAGAAGGTTTCAATGGATGGATAAAAGGTGCAGATCCTTCATATATAATGGATATGATGCTTACCTCAATCAATGCGCCAATAAGAATTGGTCGCGCGACTGTCCTGCCCGGCGATGTGGTTCTTGCAAAAAAGTATGGTGTGGTTTTCATACCTTCCCATCTTGTTGCTGATCTGGTAATTAATGGTGAAGTTACCGCGTTGAGAGATGAGTTTGGTCATCAGAGACTTAAGGAGAAGAAATACCTTGCAGGACAGATCGACAGCCAGTGGACCGATGAGATAAAGAAGGATTTCATGGACTGGCTTAAGAATTATCCTGGTAAACTCCCGATGACACAAAAAGAGCTTGATGATTATTTCAAGGAGAGGAACTGGTAGTCTTTACCCTCCAAACCATCTCGGGGGATGATTGACCCCCAAACCCCCCAGGGGGGGCTTATCCTCCTTAGGTGAGGTTGAGTAAGGTAGAGGTTTTCAAGTCCCCCTTGGGGGATTTAGGGGTAAATAAGGAATTTTAAAAGTAAAAGTGATTTTAAACAGAAATATAACTAACTATGAAAAGCATAATAAGAAAAATAGCAGAAGAAAACAGACGTAATGAGCAGGCTCAGACAGCTGCCATTCAGAATGAAATCAATGATCCCCGCACTTCCAGTGACCGCAGGAGCTTCCTAAAAAAAGCTGCAATGGGAGGTATTGCACTTGGCGGATTAATGCATCTGTCAATTGAGGATACAATAGCACAGACAACACAGAATGTGCAAAGATCATCAGCTCCTTCAGACCTGAAGATCACTGATATGAGGGTTGCCCTGACAAACGTACTGGGTGGAACAGCTATAATCAGGATTGATACGAACCAGGGTATATACGGGCTGGGTGAAGTAAGGGATGGGGCAGATCCCCGTTACGCACTTATGCTGAAGAGCAGGATTCTTGGTTTGAATCCCTGCAATGTTGAAATGGTTTTCAAGATAATAAAGCAATTCGGATACCATGGCCGTCAGGGTGGTGGTGTTTGCGGCGTAGAAATGGCTCTCTGGGACCTTACGGGAAAAGCTTATGGAGTTCCTGCATGGCAACTTCTCGGAGGAAGATACCGCGATAAGGTGAGGCTCTATGCAGATACTCCAGAAGGAAAATCAAAGGAAGATCAAATGGAAAAGATAAGGTATCGTATTCAGGATCAGGGATATACATGGTTAAAAATGGATCTTTCAATTAATGATCTTAAAGATGTTCCGGGAGCTCTTGTTAACCAGAAATTCTGGGATGGGGCATCAGGTCAATATGATATGAGAAGCTATATGGGTTACGGAAATGCGAAACACCCCTTTACACAGATTCAGATTACAGACAAAGGACTTGAAGTACTTGCAAAGCAGGCTGAAGAAGCAAGGAGCCTTATCGGATATGAGATTCCTATCTCAACAGATCATTATGGTCATTTTGACCTGAATAATGGTATACGTCTTGGTAAAGCTCTTGAACAATACAGACTTGCATGGATGGAAGATATAGTTTCATGGGAATATACCGACCAGTGGAAAATCCTGTCTGATGCTCTTGAAACACCAATGCTGACCGGTGAGGATATTTACCTTCTGAATGGCTTTAAACCTCTGATTGATGCAAAGGCTGTAGATATCGTACATCCTGATCTGGCAACCTCCGGAGGACTCCTTGAAACAAAGAGGATTGGAGATTATGCAGAAGAGCATGGAGTTGCAATGGCCATGCACCAGGCTGGAACACCGGTATCATTTATGGCCAACGTGCATTGTGCAGCTGCCACACAGAACTTTCTTGCCCTTGAGCATCATTCTGTTGACCTGCCCTGGTGGGAGAGTATGGTGAAAATGACAGGAAAACAGCCGATTATAACCAAGGGATTTGCCAATGTTCCGCTTGATTCACCTGGTCTTGGCATAGAGCTGAATGATGAAGTTATCAAGCAGCATCTCAGTCCGAGGGCTAACGGTTATTTCCTGCCTACTCCTGAATGGGACCAGAAACAATCACATGACAGGCTCTGGAGTTAATCCTTAAAATTATAAAGTATGAAAAAACAACTGATTCTTCTTTTTCTGGCTTCCTGCCTTGTATTGCCTCTGAGTTCCCAGATGGTAAAATGGAATCCTGAGGACATTAAGCTTCTCACAAAAGAATGGACCGGAGAACGGACTCCCGACGGAAGACCTAAAGTGTCAGATGCCCTTCTTGAAAGGCTTAAGAACATTTCCATGGAAGAGATCTGGAGTTTTCTGAAAATGAAAGGTTATGAAAACCAGTTTGAGAACTTCGCAAGTATCTATGAAAACGGATGGGTGATAATTCATCCTGAAAAGGTTATGACCGGTCGCGTGGTTACAGGCCAGTTTATGCCATTGAGGAAAGATTATGATGCCTATATCCAGGAGATCGGGAAAAAGCAGAATATGACCTCCCCCGTCACAAATTATGCTCCTATTAACGCACTTTCCGATGGCGACATATATGTTGCTGACAGTTATGGAAAAATGGTTGAAGGAACTCTTATCGGGGATAATCTTGGTAATGCAATTTATAAGAATGGGAAACGTGGCATAATTTTCAATGGATCTGTAAGGGACCTTGAAGGATTAAGTGAGATTGAAGGATTCAATGGCTGGATACGCGGCTCAGATCCTACAGGAATTGCCCAGATGATGTGTACAAACGTAAATGCTCCTATCAGAATCGGCAGGGTTACCGTACTTCCAGGTGATGTTGTCCTGGCAAAAACCACAGGGGTTTCTTTCATCCCCCCTCACCTGGTTGCTGAGTGTGTTATCTCTGGCGAATATATTGCACTAAGAGATGAATTCAGCCATTTCTGTATAGCCACAAAAAAATTCAAATATGATAATGAAGCATTTGTGGAAGTTACTCCTGAGGAGTATGATAAAGCCTTTGTTGAATGGATAAATGCTAAAACAGATCTTCCCATGGATAAAAAGGAACTATTTGATTACATGAATAAAATGAAGGCTGAATGGGCAAAGAGAAAAGCAGAGATGGAGGCTAAGAAGGAAAAGGAGAAAAAGTAGCAGTATTTTAATCAGCTTTCAAAACAGGGCTGTATCAATAACGTGTTTTTACCCCCAAACCCCCCAAGGGGGGCTTAAGGAAGTACTTAATAGCTGAATCAGACTCTTCTGATTCAGCTATAAGTTCCGAAGAAACTGGTTACTGAGACAGCCCTTGTTATTTTCTGATTTTAACTGACAGAGAAGCAGGTTCATTTATTATATTTACAAATAAGTAGTTGAATCCATCAAAACCATCAGAATGAAATCCTTACTTAAAGTATTGGTCATCTTATTGGTGCTGTTGACTTCTTGCAATAACAGGGGCAGAGGTCTTGTACTGTATGTCTCAAATTCAGGAAATGACACCTGGTCGGGAAGGACTGACAGCGTTAACATCAAAAAGAATGATGGGCCATTGAGAACTCTTGAAGGTGCCAGGAATGAGCTGAGGAAACTCAGGATGCAGGGTAAACTCCCGAAAGGAGAAATCGTGGTTGAGATACTCGGAGGTACTTATGAGATGTCAGAAACCTTTGAACTTGAAAATACTGACGGCGGAGAAAAGCCGGAATCCAGGATAATCTACACAGGGAGGGAAGGCGAGGAGGTAAGACTTAACGGTGGCAGGCAGCTGAAGGTCTGGCAACCTGTAACTGATGAGAAAATCCTGAATATGTTTTACCCTGAGGCAAGAGGCAAAATATTCATGACTGACCTTAAAGCTTCAGGTATACTGACCTATGGCTCACCGGAAGGAGGAGGGGCTGAACTGTTTTTCAACGACAGACCGATGAGGATATCAAGATATCCCAATACCGGCTTCATAGGAATTACAGGAGTGCTTAACGAAAATCCTGTCGATGTCAGAGGTACAAAAGGTGACCTTAAGGGGAAATTCCTGTTCTCTGATAACAGGGTGACAAAATGGGTGAATGAAAAGGACGCGTGGGTACATGGCTACTGGTTCTGGGACTGGAGCGAGCAGCGCCACAAAATACTGAAGATCGATGCCCGAAGGAAGCTTATTGAGGTTGTGCCTCCTTATCATAATTACGGGTACAGGACTGGTCAGTGGTTTTATGGTTTTAACCTCCTGAGTGAAATTGATGAGCCGGAAGAATACTATATCGACAGAACCGAGGGAATACTCTATTTCTACCCGCCATCAGAAATCAAAGATGGAAAGACATATCTGTCAGTTAGTAAGAGCATTATAAATTTAAAAAATGTAACATTTGTTACATTTCAGGGATTCACAATTGAGGGCTGTACCGGAACAGCAGTTACTATGGATGGCTGTGACAGCTGCATAATAGCAGGGTGTACAGTCAGAAATACAGGAGACAATGCTGTTGTTATAAATGAGGGAAAAAGCTCAGGTGTCAGTTCATGTGATATTTATGAAGCTGGCGCCGGCGGAATCCTGATAACCGGCGGAGACAGGCATACTCTTACTCCCTCAGGCAATTTTGCTGAGAATAATTACATACATCATATTGCAAGACTTAAGCGTGTTTACAATCCGGGGATTTCAATCTCAGGTGTCGGAAACATAATCAGAAATAACCTTATTGAACATGTCCCGCACATGGCTATCGGCTTCACTGGTAATGATAACATTATTGAGTATAATGAGCTGAATGATGTATGTTTTGAATCGAATGACGCCGGTGCCATTTACACAGGCCGCAACTGGACAATGCGAGGAAATATAATCAGATACAATTACCTGCGCAATATCTCAGGTTTTGAGGGAAAGGGTTGTGTTGGTATTTACCTTGATGATGCATTTTCCTCTGCTGAGATTTACGGGAATATTTTCTATAAGGTGACACGGGCCATGATGATCGGAGGAGGTAGAGACAATAAAGTGATTAACAATATATTCATTGATTGTGATCCCTCAATACATGTTGATTCAAGAGGTCTGGGATGGATGGAGAATCTTCACATTCCCGACTGGATAAAAGAGGCTGAGGAAAAGGGGACTATCCTTGGAATAGCCTACAAAAATCCACCTTACAGCGAGAGGTATCCAGAACTTGTCAATATAATAAATGACGAACCCCGGGCGCCTAAAGGGAATATTGTTTCAAACAATATCTGTCTTGGAGGAAACTGGGACAAACCTTCAGGTTTCTGGAATACTGCTATCGACAAAAAAGCACGGCCTTATCTGAAAATGGAGAAAAATGTTGTGTCGCCGGGAACCTTAGTGGAAGATTCATTATCACAAAGCATAATTATTGCAGATCCCATGTTTATGGGTGGAAATAATCCTGAAAAGTCAGAATATCAGCTTGATCCGGGATCTCCTGCAATAAAGGCCGGTTTTGTGCCGGTCCCTTTCAGATCAATCGGGCTTCATAAAAACAAGTACAGGACCGGGTCCTTTTAGCTGACAAATTGTGTTTTTATTTTGCGATATTTAAAGCTGTTTATGATTAATTCCTGTTCTATATGAAAAACTTATTGTATTATGTTCTGATTCTTGCTTTTGCTGCTCTGAAAGGATGTACGCCGGCAACTCATGAAACTGTTGTATGTGGTGATGACAAAGTGCTTATTATCGACACTAAGGCCTCTGACAATACTGATATTAAAGTCAACTGGAATTGGAAAGTATCAGAGGTCTCAGATCTTCCGGCTGATTATCAGAAGCTTATGATACCCACTGATGAGTGCAAGCCGGTTGATGGTAACAATAAGATACTTATCACTTCATCAGGAGGCGGCGCAGTACTGGTAGACAGGGCAAGCAAAAAGACCTTGTTTTATGCACGTGTTCCGATGGCTCATTCAGCAGAAATGCTTCCAGGTAACAGGATTGTTGTTACTCTGTCAACTGCAGAAGGAGGCAACAGTATTGAACTTTACAATATTAATGAACCTGAACGACCGGTTTTCAGCGACAGCCTTTATTCCGGCCACGGTGTTGTATGGATGGAAAAGCTGAACAGGCTGT
>JAKLDT010000063.1 GCA_022703405.1 Bacteroidota bacterium
AGGCATGACCTTGTTTACATAGTTGAAAATAACAAGGTTGTTGCAGTATGGAGCGTTGATGCACGGAAAAGATTCATAACAATCTGAACAAATACGTTCCGCTTTCTGTTAATACAATAAAATCAATCACTATGAACATGCAATCTGCTTTCGGGTCACTGAGCTGGCTGGGAATAGTCCTTGCAGCGCTCAGTGCTTTTGCCCTTGGAGGGCTGTGGTATTCTCCCCTTATGTTCGTGAAGATCTGGGCCCGCGAGGCAGGGATCGACATGAATTCCGATAAAAGAGGAAACATGGCTGTGATCTTCGGCCTGGCCTTTGTCTTGTCATTTATTGCTGCATTTTTCCTTGCAATGTTCATAGGCCCAGAGCAGACAGCTTCATTCGGAGCCATGGCCGGCTTCCTCGCAGGTACCGGCTGGGTAGCCACATTACTTGGAATTTTCTATCTTTTTGAAGGAAGATCACTGACTCTTTTCCTTATAAATGCCTGCTATGCAATTATAAGCCTGACTATTATGGGTCTGATTATCGGGGCAATGCAGTAGGAAGGCTTTAGAGGCTTCTTCAACGGTACAGATATACGAATCCCCTCTGCTCCTTGCTGTTATAAACAACATCATCCCACCCTGTTGCGCGTATTATATAGAAATACACGCCAGGACTTGCATCGGCAGAAGTATTGTTGACTTTTCCGTCCCAGCCTTCCCAGTTCCGCAGAGCCTCGCCTTCCCCGGTGAAATTGTAAACCATTTTCCCGCTCCTGCTGAACACCTCAACCGAGATGAATTTAAGTGATTTCTTCAGAACCATGAACCTGTCATTCAGTCCGTCTTCATTCGGAGTGAATACATTCGGAATATCCAGCTCTGATTTATCAACAACAATTTTCTCGAAAATCATTGAATCGATGCAGTGCCTGTCACTTTCAACAGTAAGCTTTACCTTATATTCACCAGGTATATAATAAATATGGGGAGCAGGATCCTTTAATTCTGATATGCTGTCCTTGCCATCGCCAAATTCCCACTTATATACAGAGCCCCTTATTGATTTGTCTGTAAAAGCTACCTCAAGCGGCGCTTCTCCCTTGTCGGGATCAACAGAGAAATCAGCTTTAACATGTATCGACTCATAGTCAAATGATGCCTGGCTCCTGCATCCGAAGGAGTCTGTAACCTGAATCATGTAAGTAACGTCAACAAGCGGCGGAACAAATGTTTGCGGATCAATTTCAAGATCAGGAAATGGTATTATTGACGAAGGATTTGAAGACCACAGGAATTTAACCCTGTTCGGGAGCCGCACTGAAACCCCTGTGACCGGATTACTATAATAAAAGGTGTCTATTGCTGCCTCACCGTTCAGGGCAACATATTCGCAGGTTCTGTTCTTTAACGAAGCGCTGGCATAGGGCTTGTCGAGAAATATCCATGCTGTGAAGCTTGTGTCAATACCTCCGGTAATGAGCACCCTGTATCCTCCCTCATCGAGGTTTGACAGGGATGAGGAGACAAGTCCGGGATCATTTTTAACAGGTATGCTGAAGCTCTTTGTTATTTTATCCCAGGCGAACCATGAGAAATCACTTGCCGGAGTACCTGCCGGAAGTGCAGCAGTCAGATTTCCTTTGCGGGTACCTGACTCGTTGCAAAAAATAAATACCTGATCCCTGATCTCCGGGTTTGATGAAAATGAGGTATAGCGTACTGCATTGCTCCCTGGGGCAGTAAGCTGAGCTTCAGCTGTTAAGGCTAAAGACAAGAGTATGAAGATTATAGTATTACGCAAAGGTAAATGCATTTTTATGTCAAACGGGTTTGTTCCCGCTTTGGTATTTCGAAATGCAAGTATAATAAAATAGCTTCACACTTGCTGATCAGTCGAGATGAAAAACCTCATCCATGTCGGCCCACCACTCGCCCTCTTTCCTTGTATTAACAGGCGACTGCATTGGCTTCATTACCGACCACCATTCCTGTGTTTTCGGATCGGCAGCCATCTTTGCCATATCTGCCTCAAAATCAGAGCCTGTATATTCCATATAGGCATAGAGCATTCCATCCTTATGAAAAATGGAATAATTCTGAATGTTGCATTTTTTTATCATGTCAAGTATTTCAGGCCATACTGCTGCATGATACCTCCTGTAGGCTTCGAAATGTTCGGGCTTAACACCGATTAATTGTCCAATGCGTTTCATATAAATATTAAAATTTCAGATAAGTCATCACCAATACAATAATAACAATTTTTTACGCCATATCCTAAAACACTGGATATCTGTGTGTTTAATTCACAGATGAAGCATAAATAAATATTAATGAGAAGTCATGCATGCCAATCAGAAGTTCTGCTGCAGCTTATTATCTGCATTGTTGATAAAAAAACAGGCATTTGTAGCCATAGTCTGTTTCATACTTATGTTCTATTGCTAAATTTGCTGACCTGTTACGCTGTAGAATGCAGAAAGAATATTCAGATTATCTCAATGACCTCAATGAGGCACAAAAGCTGGCAGTTGTCAGTTCCGACGGTCCTTCACTTGTTATAGCAGGCGCCGGCTCAGGTAAAACAAGAGTACTGACTTACAGGATTGTTCACCTGCTTAATAATCGTGTACCTGCCGGCAGAATACTGGCTCTGACGTTCACAAACAAGGCTGCCAGGGAAATGAGGGAAAGGATAATGAAAATTGCAGGCCCTGAGATTGCCCGTTACCTCTTGATGGGCACTTTCCATTCAATATTTGCAAAAATACTCCGGATGGAGGGAGCAAAACTGGGATATAAGCCAAACTTCACTATTTATGATTCTGCTGATTCAAAAAGTCTTATACGTTCAATCATAAAGGAGCTGAATCTCGACGACAATGTTTATAAACCAGGAGCTATAGCTTCACGGATCTCATCTGCAAAAAACAGTCTTATAACTGCTAACATGTATGCATCAGATCCTTCAATGCAGGAGAACGACAAGGCAAGCCGCATGCCACTTCTGGCTCAGATTTATAAGACTTACTCGGCCCGATGCTTCAAGGCCAATTCAATGGATTTTGACGACCTTTTGCTCAATACAAATATACTTTTCAGGGATTCACCCGAGACACTTGCAGCTTACCAGGAAAGATTCGGTTATATTCTTGTTGACGAATATCAGGACACAAACTACTCTCAGTACCTGATAGTTAAAAAACTTGCTGCCTCACACAGGAACATCTGTGTCGTGGGTGATGATGCCCAGAGCATCTACTCATTCCGCGGTGCAAGAATCGAGAATATACTTGAATTCAAAAATGACTATCCGGAATACCAGCTGTTCAAGCTTGAACAGAATTACAGGTCAACACAAACAATTGTCGAAGCTGCAAACACAATAATCGCCAATAATGACGGGCAGATAAAAAAGAATGTGTTTTCAAAGAATGAACCTGGTGAAAAGATACAGGTGTTCCAGGCAATGACCGATTCTGAGGAAGGATTCAATATTGCCTCAGATATTTTCGACAAGCATTTTGCACTCCGGCTGAACTGGTCTGATTTTGCTATTCTTTACAGGACAAATGCCCAGTCGAGGATTTTTGAAGAGACCCTGAGAAAGAAAAACATACCGTATAAGATCTATGGCGGACTATCATTCTATGAGAGAAAGGAGATAAAGGATATACTTTCATATTTCAGAATGGTTATAAACCCTGAAGATGAAGAAGCCCTGAAGCGCTCAGTGAATTACCCCAAAAGGGGCATTGGCGATACAACAATTGACAAGATATTTGAACTGGCAGGCGCCAATAACAGGACGCCATGGTCAATTCTATGCGAGGCAAACCTTTTTCCTGACCACTTTAATGCAGGAACACAGAAGAAACTGTTCATATTCAGGGACATAATCCTCAACCTCAGACTCAGTGCCGATACAAGCGATGCATTCACCAAAGCAAAGGAGATAACTGCAGTATCGGGCATTATGAAAGAGCTGAGGGAAGGTAAATCGGTTGAGGAAGTCAGCAGGTATGAAAATATGGAGGAGCTTTTAAATGCAATAAAGGAATTTTCAGAGGCTGCAGAAACAAACGGAGATCCGGATACCCTGGAAGCCTATATGGCTAATGTATCGCTGCTGACCGACCAGGACAGCGAGAAGGAAGAGGACAGGAATACTGTTACGCTTATGACAATGCATTCAGCCAAAGGACTGGAATTCAAGCATGTATATATTGTAGGGATGGAAGACACACTGTTCCCGTCACCAATGTCATCAGGATCATCAAGAGAACTCGAAGAAGAAAGGCGTTTGTTCTATGTAGCTGTTACAAGAGCGGAAAAACAGGCCACTCTCAGTTATGCTCTTAACAGGTACAAATGGGGTAATCTTGAGAGAAGCAATCCCAGCCGCTTCCTTAAGGAGCTTGACCAGAAGTTCCTGCATTATCCGCAGACCGGAGGTAAGCCTTTCAATGCCGTCAGTGAACCTTCTGCCCGGCCGGCACCTGTAAGTGAAGAGCCGCTAAGGATCGCCAGACCTGAAAGACTTAAGAAAATAACAAAAACTGAAAACGCATCTGAAGCTCAGACTGCAGTTTATGATATAGCATTTTCTGCCGGAGACAAGGTTGAACATGAACGCTTTGGAAAAGGTGTGGTTGTTTCAATTGAGGGCGATGCTCCGAATACAACAGCATCAGTAAAATTCGATGGCAGCGGTACAAGAAAACTGCTGCTCAGGTTCGCAAAGCTCCGGAAGATCTGAGGCTGCTATTTAATCTCCATCATTTCTCCTGTTTTCAGGATATGATATCTCTGCCTGAGTGCATTCGAGAGTCTGATCTTAACCTCATCAGGATAACCCTTTGCCCAGAACCTGTTTTCCTCATCAACAGCAACCGTGCTGTGGTGCTGTGGAAAGATATATTCCGGATCAAGGGCATTTATTAGTATCACTGAATTATCGATGTACATATTGTGCTCTGTTGGAGAGAAGAAGAGCACGTCAACTTTTTTAAGGAACAGGTGATCTTCAAGCAGGTAAGTGTCTCCCGGCTGAAGTATCCGCAATCCGCTAATTGTAAAAAGATATCCGCAGTCCTGCATATTGGCATCATAGTAGATCGCAAAGTTTGAATTGCCATGCAGCGCCCGGAGAGGTTCAACTCTTATCCCCTCAATTTCAAAAGGAACTCTTGGTCTTGCAACAGTTATCCTGTTGTCAGGAATTTTCATTTCCGCTGCTTCATCAAGACAGCTTTCGGGCAGAACAAACCTGCATTTTGATTCTGCTGCAAGAATTTTGTTTGTATATGGCTCAAAGTGGTCACCATGGCCATGTGTAATAAAGGCAATATCGAGTATTGGAGCAAGTTCATGGGGATCAACAGGAACTGGAGAGATCCTTCCCTCATCCTGCAGAAACAAGTCGGTGGATATGACAAGATCTCCGGATTTAATTATCCAGCTGTCCTGCCCTATCCACCAGACTGCAGTTCCTGTTTTATGAGCTTTTATCTGGTCAATCATCCTGCTTCCCTGCCCGTCAGTTGCATTGAAAAGCAATAAGAAGGCAGGAATGCACACCAGGAATCTCATATCAGTTATCGATATCTTTAATTATTTCTTTTTATCCTCGCCCAGTTTCATCTGGCGGAGTGAATAACCCTGTACTGATATTGAATGAGGATAGTTTTCATTCACTTCGATAGTTTCAGACTTCATGGTCTTGTTGCCTTTTTCGTCAAAGGATTCCATTGCCATAATAATACCGTCATTGAACTGGGGATTCTGGTAATATGAGTTCATGCCTGTATTCTTCCATCCACGCCTGTCGAGCTTAATTCTCTGATCAGTAGTGTACCAGACGCTGCCTTTTGACTTATCATCGGGATCAACAAAGGAATACTCATCGCACTTGTAACCGGCAATAACCTTTGTGTTGCCTGTCTTTGTATATACAGGAGGATTGTCCTTTTTGCCCTTTTTATCTTCAGGGGCTGCGTTTTCATCGGGAACATTCGATATCATTCCCATTTTCATACCGTTCATGTCGGTCAGCATCAGGAAGCATTTATTCTCTCCGTCAAGTATCATATTGGCAATTACCGGAACTGTTTCTCCTTCAGTGTTCTGGATCGACTTTGTTTCAATACCCATGCTTGGATGATTGGCGCTGTAGAAGATGTACATGTCCATTTTCATAACCTCCTTTTTATCATAGGTTTCGGTAACCATGTATATTCTTGAACTAAAGCTGTATGACTCATTGTATTTCATATCAACCTTGTTTGAGAACATTGCTCCCATCAAACCTCCGCCTCCCTGTCCTGAAGGCTGACCATCATCCTGAGTGGCTCCCTCTGAAGGTGCTGCCGGGGGTTGGTTGCTTTCAAGCCTTTTCTGCTCGGCACGCTGATCGGCTTTTGCCCTTGCCTTATCAGCCTCCTTGTTTACAGCAGTATCTATCTGGTTGTCAACTTCTTTGTCAAGTGTTTTTACACCTGCATTGACAACTTTGTTCATTTTGTTTTTGAGAAGGCCTCCTACCTGGGCTGAGGCAGTTGCCGGAATAATAAGTGAAAAAACGATTAACAGAATAATTCCCCTTGTTTTCATGTCAGTTTGGTTTAAAGTAGTGATGTTAAAAATAATGAATTTTATTCTTACGGTTGCAAAAGCCATACCAAAAAATAATCCTTTCCTTCAGAATAGAGAGGAAAGGATTATCATGATTATCTGAGTTTCAGGGAAGTACCCTTTATGTGTTATGCGGCAGCTGTTTCAGGCATTTCAGTGCGTGACATCTCCAGATTTACAGATTCATACAGGGCTGCAAAAGAACTTGATATCCAGATCATTGCAGGAAATACACCTACAATGAACAGTATAAGTCCGAAAATAACAATAAAAAATGAAGAGAGACCCATGAAGAAGATTTTCCATCCGTGACCGCGTGTCATTTTCCAGCTCAGCTCAACAGCCTCAATGGGATCAAGCTTCTTGTCCATTACAATGTATGAAACAAATGCCAGGCGGCAGGCAATTATTATCCCCGGTATCAGAATTGCAAAAAGACCCAGGACAACAAGTGCAATCACAAGGAGATTTGCCAGAATAATCGACAGGTAATTTCCCATGAATCCTTTTATGAAGTACTCAAAATCAGGCTTTTCACGTCTTACAGCCTGGACAAAGATCATTTTGCCACCAAACTGGAATACGGGAGCAACAAGAAGAACATACAAGCCTGCGAGCAGGGCAAAGAAAGCTGCAAACAAGCCCAGCGATGCAAGTCCGAGTATGTTCTGAAAATCCTGTGCATTATCCCAGTTCCAGTTCCAGGGACCTCCGTGAAGATCTGAAGGATCTAACTTAAAGTCAACCAATTTATAAGGCCCTGTAACAATAGCCAGGACAATTACAACAAGGAACAGCCTCAGGAAATTGTCCTTCATAACCTGCCAGCCTGTTCCGAAACTGTTGCTGTATCCGGGCTTCAGTGTGTATGCATTTGTAGTTTCCATCTTTTTCAATTTTTGGTTATTATTTTTCTGAATGATTATGAAGCAAATGTAGACCGGCTAAAACAGAAATACTTCATACTATAGTAGTGTTTTGGTAAATTTCCAACTTAAGTATGCATACAATACTTAAGTAGTGGTTATATTTGAATCGCTCAAATACAGGGATTTTCATACCTTTATATTATGCTGATTATTCTTGGTTACATAATCTTCATAATCACTGTGGCCATGGCTGCAGGAGGAATAATTCTGACAGCCAGGCTTCAGAAAAGGTACGATAATGAACTTTTCTCTCCGCTGCTTTACTACCAGATCTTCATCTATACTTTCGGATTTTATGGTATCTGGGGTCAGGCACTTATCAGGATACTTCTTTCATCAGGCATCACGGATGAATTACTCACAAAAGTTTGTGATACGGCACTTCTGTTAGGTCTCCCCTTTGTGATCTTTGCATGGATGATGCTTCTGCGGTTTTCATCATTATTGTCAGGTGCAAGGCATAACAACTGGTTCAACTTCTCGTTTCTGTTCTTCAACATATTGGTAATTATAGGATTAGGCTATCTTACGGGAAAGGAACTTCATGTAAAACCTCTTTATTTAATAAAACAATATTTCCTCATCGCAAACTTTGTTTATACAAGTGTTGCCGCCATAAGGATATTCTTTTCTGATAAGGCAAGTTATCTCATAAGTGTCAGGGAGAAGAAAATTATAGCATCAGGAATGCTAATTGTCCTGACTCTTCAGTCACTTTTACTTGCATTCATCTCAACCCAGTCTTTCCTTGCAGTTCTTTTCATTATTGCTTATTTCATAGGGAACACCTTCCTGCCTGCATATATGACTTATGGTATGGATATTATAACATACGAAGAAGACCCTGTATTCGAACTGTCCTTTGAAAATTTCTGCAAAAAACATGATGTGTCGCCACGGGAAAGCGATATAATAAGAGAGATATGCAACGGTCTTAGTAATAAGGAAATATCAGAGAAGCTGTTTATTACTGTGCAGACAGTTAAGGATCATACTCACAGAATCTACATCAAGACCAATGTAAAGAGCAGGGTTCAGCTGATGAATCTTGTAAAGGAAAGTCAAAAAAACTGATCAGAAAAATATCACATCAATACGTTTCGACCTTTTTTATCAAATAGTCGATATTTTACTTGGAAGTTTAACAGAAGCTCATTAAATTTGCACGGTTATTTTTCCTGCTCTGTATGATTGCACAGAATGATGAAATAAGGACAAGGATTATTGATATTGCAAGAAATATCTTCACTCATTTCGGCTTCAAAAAGACGACAATGGAAGAGATTGCACAGGCAAGCAGGAAGGGAAAATCTTCAATTTATTATTATTTCAGCAGCAAGGAAGAGATCTTCAAGGCTGTTGTTGAGAAGGAGGCGGAGGAACTGAAGTCTGAACTGGCAAAAAGGACAGAAAACATTGAGGATCCAATAGAAAAGCTGAATGTATATATAAAGGTAAGGATGCGGAAACTTGATAAACTGAAAAACTTTTATGCAGCTCTGAAAAGCGACTACCTCAGCCACCTTGAATTCATTGAGGAGATTAGGAACAAGTATGATAAAGAGGAGATAAAGATTGTGGCAGATATTATTCAGCAGGGTATCAACGCCGGTAAGTTCAACGTTGATGATGCAGAACTGAGTGCAATAGCAATAGTTACTGCAATGAAAGGGCTTGAAGTACCTTTGTTTCTTAATAAGGAGCACAGGAATATCGAAACCAGGCTCACCAGCCTTATTAATTTCCTTTTTTACGGGATAGTGAAACGATAATTTTTTTGTCGAATATTCGACCATAATACGTTTATGGTCTATTAGTAATTTGGTCAAACAGTATAATAAAAAATGAAAAGGACAATCAGTAAAATGGCAATTCTTTCAGCCATTACAATCTTTGCATGCGGTACACTCCATGCTCAATTCAGATATGGTGTACATGCCGGGCTAAACATGGTAACACAGGCGGAAAACGGCGCACTCTGGGATAATTGTGATGTTTATCATGGATATAACCTGGGTGGTTTTCTGGAATATAAAACAAAGAGTATCTTCTCAATACAGACTGAGCTGAACTACCAGAAAAAGGGTTCAAAGTCAGAAGACTATTCAGGTAATCATACAGTTACCTATAAAAATGAGCTGAACTACCTGACTGTGCCGCTTCTTTGCAGGGTAAGCCCTGTAAACGCAGAAGCTGACAGGAACTATAACCTCAGCTTCCTTGCAGGGCCATATATCAGTTTCCTTACCTCAACACATTCGAGGATGAACAACGGATCAGAAGATCTTCCTGTTGATATCAGTAAAAATGCTGAAGATCTTGATGCAGGAGCTGTGTTTGGAGGAGGTGTTATTTATAAGCTCTCAGGCAACAAGGCTCTGACAGCCGAGATAAGATATGAAATGGGTATGAGAAGCATCGTAAGTGACAAACCTGACCTTCGCAACAAGGGATTAGGATTTACGCTGGGATACATATTCTGATAAGAAAGTTTCGGGTTTTGAAGAGGGTGAATTTAAGCTTGCTTATTCTTAAGCACCCTCTTTTTTAATTGTCAGAATGCAGCCTGGTGATACATTTCTCAGAATTTATGAAATACAAGCAATGATCCACCTTCAAAAAAAAGCTTAAACCTGGCTGCCATAGATTCATTCAGAGTTCCCTGCCACCAGTTTTCAAGTCGTTTGCCAGCAAGCGGATATTTCAGACCTTCAGATGTAATCAGTGTTAAGGGATTAATTGAAAATATTGAGACCTGCTGACCCGGGAATGACTGTATTTCAGAACTTTGGGTATAGGGTTTGAATATTCCGGTATCTGTTACCATAATGACGTCTGCTTCCCTCGCATACTCTGCAAGCAAGGAGATATTTCCTATTGTGTGGTCTTCTCTCTTACCGGTAGCTCCAACTATCGCGATATCGCTAAAGCCCATCTTAGTACACCATTTAACAGCCTTGGTAAGGTCGTTTGTTTCCTGGTCGTCATCAGCATGTATCCTGTCAGCATATTTCGAATACAGTTCACTGTCAAGCGAGTCCATGTCACCCACAATTGCATCCGGTTCCAGACCAAAGTCAACAAGGTTCCCTGTACTTCCGTCGCAACAGATAATCCTTTCAGCATTCCTGATATATCCCAGCGGAATCTCATGGGTGGGAAAAGTCCCGTCAGCTATTATAACTGTAGTATAATTCATTCCAATTTAAAGTTACAAAATCGAATTTAAAACAGAGAGGAATCACTTTCCCCTACCACTCTGAATTGATCGGCTCACCCCTACTTCGCTCTATTTAACCGACCTCACCCCAACCCCTCTCAAATGATCGTCTCATTCCAAACCCTCTCTAATTTACCCGCCTCACCCCAACCCCTCTCCCGGGGGGAGAGGGGCTTGTTAACATACACTAATTCAGTTCTTCAGACGTCTCCCCTTCTCCCCGCGGGAGAAGGGGCCGGGGGATGAGGCTATACTCAGTCAAGGGGCCGGGGGATGAGGCCGTGCTTCCTCATGAGGCAGAGTTTTTTTCCATTCTTTAAGACCTGTAAATGACATAATAAAATATACGGCATACAGTGCTGTTGTAGGGTATAGTCCCCTTGAAAGGAAAAGGATCATAGCAGCTGCATTAACTATCAGCCAAAGATACCAGTGCTCAATAAATTTCCGTGCCAGCATCCATGTAGCTATAATTGAAAGAGCTGTGATGAACGAATCCCATCCGGGTACAGGGGAATCTGTAATCTTGTCAAGTACAAGCCACATTGTGAAAAAGAGGAGAAGAAAAGTTATTGCAAGAAAAACTGATGTTTTCCTGTCAACCGAACCCACCCCCAACCCCTCCGGGGAGGGGAGCCCGTCTGCAATTTGGTCATTTTGTACTGCACCTTCTATATAGTTGTCAGCTGCCTTGTTCACAGCGCCTTGCTCCCTGTGCCGTGTGCCTTGTGTCCTGCGCCCCGCGCCTTTCACCCACCAGTACCAGCCTGCAACACTTATAATAAGGTAATAGACCTGCAGGCTCATGTCAGCATACAGCTTGCCTGTAAAGAAGACATAAATATATACTGCAGAGGTGGCCAGCCCGACCGGCCAAAGCCAGATTTTCTGACGTATCTCGAGGAATACATAAACTATTCCGGCAACTGCACCAAAAATTTCTATATAATTATCTGATATCCAACTTATCACAAAATCCATACCTGTCTGTATATCAAAATCTTACAAGGAATCTTGTCATAAAGCTGGTTCCTGCCTGCGGGAAATAGCAGGACCAGGTTTTTTCCACTCCGTCTTCAAACCAGTTGCCTCCGTAGGCATTGTTTTCATATCTTACATTAAAGATATTGTTTACAAGCAATTGCAGCTCAACCCTGTCGGTATGCTTTACCGCCGGGTTAAAATCAATCCTTACATTATTGACAAAGTAGGGGTCGATTGTTCTTTCACTGTTCATCGTGTTATCAAAATACTGTTTCCCGACATATTTGCTGATAAGATGCAGTTCAAGCTTTTTCAGGGGAATTAATGCCAGGTCGCTGCCTGCAATGACTGAAGGTGAATATGCTATATTAACAGTTCCCAGGTTCCTGTTTTTATATTCTGATGACCAGTCAGATGTATTATAATCTGTATAATATTCCACAAAGCCTGGTATCATGTTCCGGCTGAATGTGGCATTAACATTCCATTCAACCAACTTATATGGTTTCACTGCTGCAATAAACTCCACTCCCATCCGGTAGCTTTTCTCAACATTAGTCATTATTGAATAACCCACATCGCTCAGTTGTCCGGTAGGAACCAGCTGATCCTTGTAATACATGCCATACAGGTTTACCGTAAAGGAACTTTTCTCCCTTCCCAGCCTGTATCCAAGCTCAGCATCATAAAGTGTCTCGGGTTTGGGTGTTGAGTTCCTGTCACCTGCCGCTTCCTTGAAATCCGACCTTGTTGGTTCCCTGTGTGCAACAGAGAATGACAACCAGGTATCCTGGTGTGCTGATATTGAGTGAAATATGCCTGCCTTGGGATTGAAAAATCCGAAATCATGTTTCTGGGTAAGATCCTTGAAATCATCGTCAGGCCCTGTCATCCTGTAGTTTACAAAACGGTACTGAAGATCTCCGAAAGCACTTGTTTTTTCTGATAATGAGTAATTTACTTTCCCATAAATACTTATCTCCCCCTTTTTGCCTTCATTGAAGTACCACTGATGGTCTTTCTGAGACAGTCCGGCGTTTCTCATCCAGATGATACGGCCGAAATGATCACCCATGAACATGTTGACAGCTCCACCGACAACAGCTTCAATCCTGTTTCTCTGATATTTAAGGGCATAAACAAGTCCATAGAAATCGTTTGACATCCATTTTCTCCTTATCAGATCAGTTGATCCGTACAGCGAATCACCAGCCTGAACGGGCGCGAGTCCATAGTCAGTATAAGGCTGTTCCGGCCGGTATTCTTCATAATATCCTTTACCCATTGTATAGTGGAAAGCAGTGTTCAGGATAAGGTAATCTGAAAGTTTCCTGTTGTAAATCAGCTGGATATGATTCTGCACATAGTTATCGCTTTCATTGTCATAATATTTTAAGGAACCATCAACAGCCCTGTACTCACCGGCAGGATTATATCTCCGGTTTGTTTTAAGTGAATCGGCAGGAACACCCCACCAGCCGATACCGGTATGCTCCTTTCCCAGGATCAGGTTCAGCCTGAGCATTGACTTATCAGTTCTGTACATACCGCTCACAAAGGCTGAACGATGATCGGAGCCAGTACGGCTGACATAACCATCGCTAACAAGGTCTGACAGACGCACCTGCAGGGCAAAACGGTCATTAAGCAGACCTGTTCCGGCTGAGACTGTATTCTTAAAAGTATTGAAAGATCCTGCAGCAGAACTTATTTCGGCAAAGGGTTCAGTCACCGGAGTTGCTGACTGAAGGCTTATTGTAGCTCCGAAAGCGCCGGAGCCGTTTGATGAAGTTCCTGCTCCCCGCTGTATCTGTATATTATCGACTGAAGAAGCTATATCAGGAAGATCGACCCAAAAGACCTGCTGCGATTCCGGATCATTAAGAGGTATGCCGTCGAGGGTGACGTTTATCCTGTTACCGTCGGTTCCGCGTATCCGCATCCCTGTGTATCCGATGCCGTTACCTGCTTCAGATGTCTCCACGAATGAAGGTGTAAGGCTCAGAAGATAAGGCATATCACTCCCTGTATTCTGTTTCCTGAGCCGGTCGAGTGTCACGGCTGAGTAGGCTACTGGCGACTGCTCTCCGGCCCGTGTAGCATTGACTGTTACCTCATCAGTAAGGTAAGTCGTTGGTTCAAGGCTTATTTCATATACTTCCCTGCCTCCTGTTGCAAGTTCCTTAGTCACTGTCTGATAACCTATAAAGGAACATTCTATCATGTAAGTGCCTGCCCTGAGACCGGTAAGAATGAAATTCCCTTTACTGTCTGTGTGTGTTCCCAGGAAAGTATTTATCGCTGTAACAGTTGCTCCGCCGAGAGGCTTGCCTTCTTCATCAGTAACATGCCCGGCTATGACCTGATTGTCCCTTAATGCCTGAGCATTGACGGTGAAGGTCATAAACATGAGCAAGCCCCCTATAAATGAAACTGAAAAAAATCTTCTCATCTGCACAAATATTTTAGTTACCTCTGCAGATGAGGTTCCGGTTAAAAAGCTGATTCAACTGATACTCTTTCTTCCCTCCGCCGGCATTATCCGGATCAGGTTTAAGGGTATGATCTCAGCCCGTAATATTAAGGCACCCCATCTGTTGATTGTACAAAGGTAAGTTGTTTTTGCTGAAATTTCAAGAAATAGTCTAATTTTGCGCCGTTTTGGCCTTTTTCCGGGCCTGCAGAAAGTTTTTTTATTAAATTAGTGTTTCTTTTAAAATGATCTGGTATGGGAAAGCTTCTCGACAAGCTTAATTATAAGGGCCAGCCAAGGGTAGCATTA
>JAKLDT010000064.1 GCA_022703405.1 Bacteroidota bacterium
TCCTGCCTCTGAGCCATGTTTTTGAAAGAATGTGGACATATTATATGCTGTACAAGGGAGCAACTAATGTTTTCATCGATAATCCCCGTGAAATAATCAATCATATTTCTGTAATTAAGCCAACCGTAATGTGCACCGTACCAAGGTTTTTCGAAAAAACCTTTGAAGGGATTCAGTCGGAAAAGGAAAAGTGGTCAGATTCAAAAATGAAAATATTTGACTGGTCAGTAAAAACAGGAGAGGTATATTCAGTATATCTGAGCAGAAAACAAAAACCCCCAATTTCGCTTAAACTGAAACGCAGTATTGCTGATTTGCTGGTTCTTAAAAAGTTAAGAAAGATTTTTGGAGGGAAAATAAGATATTTGCCATGTGCCGGTGCAGCAATAAGTCCTTCACTGCTGAGGTTTTTTCATGCTGCAGGTATTTTCATTAATTACGGGTATGGTGCAACAGAGACTTCAGCCACTGTATCATGCTTCAGGGACGACAGGTATGATTTTGATACATGCGGAACAACAATGCCGGGTATCGAGGTTAAAATTAGCAACGAAGGAGAGATTCTCGTAAAAGGAGGAACTCTGTTCATAGGCTATTTCAACAAACCTGATGAGACTGCAAAGACACTTATTGACGGGTGGTATCACAGTGGTGACCAGGGATATGTCACATCCCATGGAGACCTTGTAATGACTGACAGGATAAAAGACCTCATGAAGACATCTTCAGGTAAATATGTTTCTCCTCAGAAGATAGAACTTCTTTTCAGTCAGGATCCATATATTGAGCAGATTATAGTAATCGGAGATAACAGAAAGTATGTCACCGCACTTATAGTCCCATCGTTTCCTGCACTGAAATCAGTAGCTGAAAAAATAGGATTAAAAACTTTTGAAAATGCAGAGCTTATACTGCATAGCAGGATTCTGGAATTCTACACAGAGCGGATACGTAAAATACAGGAGGAACTTGCAAATTATGAGAGGGTGATTAGGTTTAAGCTTCTCCCTGAACCATTCAGTATCCAGAACGGGATGCTTACAAATTCCCTTAAAATAAGACGAAGTATGCTTATCGAAAAGTTTAAGGATGATATTGATAAAATGTATTTATCTTGACAATTTAAACCTGTTGTGTGACCAGAGCCAGTTCTCAGGCTTTTTAAGAATGACTGATTCAAGTTTTACTGCATACATTTCAGTCAGTTTGCTGTTTTCAAGTTCTAGTGGCCTGGTAGTGAGAACAGTCAGTTTAACTGTATAAAAGCCACGTCTTTCACGCTGGACATCAATATAAATTACAGGGAGATTGTTTATCCTGGCATGTTTCTCCATCCCGTGGAGGAAAGGTATTTCATGATTCAGGAATTTTATCCAGTGTGCCCTGTCACTGAACTGTTTTGGCATTCCCTGGTCAGCAGCCATAAGATACAGAGTTTTTGTATTTCTGTATTTTTCAAAGCTTACTGATGTCTCCTTTATTGACACAAGTGTTGTTCCAAACCGTGAGCGGCTCCATCTGGCATATCTGTCTATGTATTTGTTGCTCATTGGTTTGTAAATGGCAATAACTTTGAAATCTGTTACCAGGCTGGCTGCAAGACTTCCCCATTCCCAGTTTGCATAATGACCTGTAACGCCAATAATGCTTTGGCCTGATTCAGAAAATGGCTTCAGCACTTCGGGATTTATTATACTAAACCTTGCACGGACCTGTTTTTTCGATATTGTAAAGGCCCAGATACCTTCTATTATTATATCAGCAAGATTCTTATAATATAGACCGGTAAGCCGTTTTATCTTCTCTTCCGAAATACCCGGAAATGAGCCGGCAAGATTTTTTCTTACCAGTCTGGTGCGGTAGCCTATAATCCTGTATGCAATGAGTTTCAGTAATCCTGCAAGACCATATTTTACAGGTACAGGTAAAATTCCGGTAAACAGAACAGCAAGAATAAAAAGTATTGCACCAGGCAGCTGCATAATAAGGGAGATAAGTGGTTAACAGGGTCTATTTCAGGAATTCGTATTTCCTGAGAAACTCATCAGTGAGGTCAAGAATTTCGTCAGTGTAGTACCTTGAATATTTAGGATTGCCCTCGCCAAGGTAATGCCTCATTCCCTTGTACTGGTGCAATTCAAAGTAATTACCTGCTTTTTGCATTCTTTCGGCAAAGAATTGTACTGTCCATACAGGCACCTGGTCATCATAAGTGCCATGAAATTCTATCATTGGAGGGAGTCCCTGCTTTATGTTATGGAAGGGAGAGATACTCCATATTTCAGTACGTCTTCCGGCAAGGAGCATATCGCACCAGCCTTCAATGGCATTGACACATGATGAGAATAAAAGCAGGGCATCGGGCCTGCAGCTGACAGACTTATCATCTGTTTTTTCATCATAGCCGTTAATCATAACAGTGCATAATGCAAGGTGCCCACCTGCCGACTGACCTGCTGCAATTATTTTATTTCTGTCAATCCCGTATTTTTCTGCATTTGCTCTTACCCATCTTATGGCTGACCGTGCGTCCATAACACATTCAACTGGGCTTATTGTGTTGTGCGGAACGCGGCCATGATCTATTGACAGACGGTATTCAACAGAAAATGTTATAATTCCCTTTTCAGCATACCTTTCGCAGGTGGTGAAAAATTCAGACGGTGAGCCATAAGCCCATCCGCCACCATGGAAAAATACAATGGCAGTATTATTCTTTTTATTAAGAGATTCGCTTGTGTAAAAAACATCTGTCTTCAGCTTAAAGGTGTCAATGCTCTTGTATATTTCCTGTGTGTGAATAATGTTGTTACCGGCTTTCTGTGCGTAAACAGCAGCCGGAATAATAAGGCACATAATAATCAGGACCGGGATGGTGCTTTTCATTTTGCAAATATGTGTTATAAAACATGTTTTAAAATTCCAAAGAATGAAAAAATGGCTCCCCTGTTATATAATCTTGCATGCCATTTTTCTATACTTCCCCTTTTAATAATCAGGTATTTCTCAATCCATTCCTGTTTTCCAGAGAATCCAATTGCAATGCTGCTCATTCCTCCCAGCCAGTCAGGTCAGATTTATATAATTTTTGTAATAAACATGACAAGATAAAAGAACTAAAAAGTGATAAGGTAGCTTTGCCTTCCATTAGCAGCAAGACTACACAATGTCTGTTTCTAAATTATTTTTCTGCTTTTTCTTTCTTTTTGAAATATCGTTTCAATGGAAATGAGTGTTGAAGACCTTCAAGGTCCTCATTCAGCCTTATTGTGGTAACTTCAAGGTTTTTTATTGTCTGTCTCAGGTCCTCGCCGGTCTCCTCATCATGTAAAAGGGTTCCTATCGGAGTTTTGGCATTACTTTCAGCTTTCTTCAGATCTGAAATAAGGATTGCTGCGGTATCGGCAATCTGATTGAGCCTTGTAACGGAGGCTTTAATACTGCTGAATACAACAGTGTCGGCAGTAAGCTCGTATGCAAGGGTGCCTTCTTTCTTCAGGCCCTCGGAGTAAGTGGCAAGGGAAGTAATAAGCTGCTGGGCTTTAGCTGATACAGTCTGCAGGGATGCTGCAGCCGCGTTTATTTTATTGTAGAATGAATCATCATTAAGCAGTTTACCAACGGTGCCTTCTCCTTCTGCAAGTTTTCTGCTGATTATCTTGAAATCGCCTGTAATTGATTTCAGATTTTCATTGTTTGCCTGCAGGGTAGTTATGAGATCTTCTGTTGACAAGGTTTTAACATAAGATAATGTATCACCCTCATCAATTGTTGCAACTTTTTCAGTTCCTCCATAAATTATGAGTATCCTGTTGCCTATGAATCCATCTGTTCCGAGCTTGACACTGGCATCTTTGTGGATGAACTGGGTCGACTTTGCGTCAATGTCCATCACCACCTCAACTCCTGCAGCGCCGCGAAGATATACATGGCTTACCGTTCCGACCCTTACACCATAAAACCAGATGTAATTTCCTTTCTGCAAGCCGCTTACATCGTCAATGTATGAAACAACCTTAATCCTGTCCTGAAGCTTTTTGTTAAGATTTCCAAGCAGCAGAACCCCTGATACGAGTATTGCAAGCCCGAATACTACAAAAAGTCCGACAACAACAGAATGTTTATGAGTAGCTTCGTTCATAAGCTATTGTATAAAATTGTAATTATAGAATCCTTTAATCCTTTCGTCATTGCTTGAGAAGACAACATCGAATTTTCCAACCTGCAGGAATTTACCATCGCCAAGCATGGCTATCCTGTTGCCTGTGTTCTTGGCACAGGTAAGGTCGTGTGTGATAATAATTGAGCTTGTATTATACTTGTGCTGAACCTCATTTATCAGATCGATTATTTCCACGCTTGTTATCGGATCGAGACCTGCTGTGGGCTCATCGTAGAGCATAATTTCCGGCTTGGTGATCAAAGCCCTGGCAATGCCTATTCTCTTCCTTTGTCCGCCTGAAAGGTCAGCTGGCATCTGATATATTTTTTCTGACAGGGCAACTGCATCAAGTACCTCCTCAATAGATCTCTTAACTTCCTTACGGTCAATGTTTTTATAGTTCATTGTCAGAGGGAAGGCAAGATTCTGGTAAACATTCATGCTGTCGTACAGGGCGCCACTCTGGAATGAAAAACCTATTCGCAGGCGGAGAGAATTCAGTTCAGTCAGCGATATTTTGTCAACTCTTTTTCCAAAGACATAAACATCTCCCTTGTCAGGTTTAAGCAATCCGGTTATGATCTTGAGAAGAACTGATTTGCCGGAGCCGGACCTTCCGAGAACAGTCAGGTTTTCCTGCCTGTGAAGGATCAGGTCAATACCGCTGAGTACCTGCAAATCGTCAAATGATTTGTATAAACCTTCAATCGATATGACGGTTTCAAGCTTTTCTTTTTCCGGATCTGAGACAAAACTTCCCATTTCTTATAAATATCTGATCCAGTTTACAATCTGTACTATAATAAATTCTTCCATGAAAATAAGGAAGATTGAAAATACAACTGCTTTATTAGCAGCCATGCCTACACCGCGTGTGCCCTGTGTAGCATTGAAACCCTTGTAGCATCCTACCATGCCGATTGTAAATCCATAGGTAGCAGCCTTTATGACATTCGTGAAAATATCAAGGAAATAAATAGAGCTGAAAGCATTACGCAAAAAAGTCTGGATGCTTATACCTTCAACAGAGTTGATATTCATATATGAACCGAGAAGTTCAACGAAATCGCAGTAAAGCGCCAGAAGACAAATAGAGACTGTAGCTGCAACAACCCTTGTAACTACAAGGTATTTAAAGGGATTGATTGCTGAAACTTCCATTGCATCAATCTGCTCTGTAACTTTCATCGATCCGAGTTCTGCCCCTATACCCGAACCAACTTTGCCTGCAGTGATTAGCGCTGTGACAAGCGGACCGAGAGCCCTGACAGTAGCAATACCCATAAGTGACGGAAGCCATGATGTTGCTCCGAAAGATTCAAGCGAGGGCCTCGACTGCTTCACAAAAACGAAGCCAACAATAAAACCTGTTATTGTAATCAGTCCCAGGGACCTGATTCCTATTTCAAATGTCTGATTTACAGTTTCCCTGAAGTAGAAAGGCTTCCTAAAAAGTTCCTTGAAAAACTGTACGAAGAATTTAAAGCCGTTGTAAATATCGGTAAGACTGGAATCAAGATTCTTTGTGAAAATATACCTTCTTCTTATTTGACCTTTCTGTTTCATTGTGAAAATAAGAACACAAAGTTAACTGAAAAGAAGTATCATAAAAATATGAAAGCATATTAATTTGAAAACTTAATTCCTGTAACGTAGCGGGATAGTATGACGGGAAGGGGAAACAGACAACTTCTAAAAATATCTCTCCGAAATGATGTCTTGTGGCTGAACTCCCTTTTCTCTGAGTATATGATAGACTTCATATATCATTCCTCCGTTGCCGCACAACATGAACATTGTGCCGGGAGCGATGCTGTATTTTTGAAGAAAAGTAGTTACTCTTCCGTGATGATCAGAGTTTCTGTCCTGTGTGGTGCACAGGATGTACCTGTATTTGTCAAATGAATCGCTCTCATAAGCCTCTTCACTTGTCCGGACACCATGTATAAGCATGTAATCTGTTTCATGATAAGATTTTACAATGCTGTGGAAGGGTGAAATGCCTGTGCCTGTTGCAACAAAAACGAACTTCCCAGATCTGATGTCTGAAGGTTGTAAGCAGAATGAACCAAAAGGACCGTTTACCTGAAGCAGATCTCCGGGTCTGCTTTCTTTAAGCTTCACTGAGATATTGCCTTCCTTTACCTCTTTTACAAGAATCTCAAGATACTCATCATTCTCAGAGCTGTATATGGAGTATTCCCTCTGGTCCATCTCACCTTTCAGGCCGACAATAATGTGCTGACCAGCCCTGAACCTGAGTTCATTCCTGGTAAACCTGAGCACAAAGGTGCTTGCGGTCAGGAACCGTTTACTTATTACTGAAAAATCATGCGCAAAAGTCTGATCTTTTGAATTATTGAATGAAGATGTCATGAAACAGATAAAATATAAGACAGTTAAACAATGCAAAAATTCTATTGTTCATCTCATCTGAAACTGTATTTTACTTTTATGGACCGGAAGGGATGTTTCTCCTGAGACAGCCAGATTATCTCCGGATACTTATAAAAGTAAATGCCGGTAAATTAAATTTTTAAAATGTCTATCTTTAAAATAAAAACCGACAATGATTAACCGCAGACAGTTTTTAACAAGGATCTCACTTGCCTCAGCAGCAGCAGTCCTTTCTAAACCGGCATTTTCGTATCCGGATCAGAATGCCATTGATTATGTGACTGTTGAAACTGCACATGGCAGGATAAGGGGGCTGAGGACTGAGGGTGTGAATATTTTCAGGGGTATTCCATACGCCGGAAAGGTTTCGGGTGACAGGCGCTTCAGAAGGCCGGCGGCGCTTGAACCCTGGACGGGAGTCAGGGATGCACTAAGGCTGGGAAATCCTGCAATTCAGCCTCCTAAACAGACTTATGGTCTAAATGAACCCGATCCGGCTGAGGATTGTCTCTTTCTGAATGTCTGGACACCGGCAAATGATAACAGGAAAAGGCCGGTAATGTTTTATAATCATGGTGGAGGATTCAGCACCGGATCAGGTGGTTCTGTTTCCCAGGATGGAGCCAACCTCGCACGCTTTTTTGATGTAGTTGTCGTAGAGACTAACCATCGCCTCGGTTTAATGGGCTTCCTGTTTATGGATGATATTGGAGGTCCGGATTATGCAGGATCGGGGAACAACGGAATGCTCGATATAGCTGATGGACTGGCATGGGTAAACAGAAACATTTCTTCATTTGGAGGGGATCCTTCAAATGTCATGATATTCGGTGAATCGGGCGGAGGTGCAAAGACCTCATGCCTGTACGCAATGCCTGCAGCAGCACCCTATTTCAATAAAGCTTCAATTGAGAGCGGTCCGGGCGTGCGCATGACTCCCCGTGATGTTGCAGCTCAGACAACCGCAATGCTTCTTAAGGAGCTTAATATCGACAGGCAGAACTGGAAAAAGCTGCTTGATGTTCCTGTCAGTACCTTGCTTGAAATGCAGGGAAAACTGCCTTCACTTGCAGCACGACATGACAGCAATAACAAGAAAAGAGGCATCATGGAATCATCACCGGGAGGATTCTCCCCTGTTGTTGACGGTGTTGCTCTGCCTGCCCATCCTTTTGATCCTGTTGCACCGGAGATATCAAAAAATAAACCTCTTATTGTTGGATGGAACGAGGATGAATTTACCTTTTTCGGAATGATGTCAGGCGACAAAAGTATTTTCAATGCTGATTTTGAAACATTGACAGCCAAAATGAAACCTCAGTTCGCTGAAGATACGGAGAAGATCATAAGCACCTACAGGAAAACGCGCCCGGAAGCTTCGGCAACAGATATCCTGGTTGCGATTATGTCGATGAACATGATGGGGCTAGGATCACTTGCAATAGCTGAAAGAAAAGCCAGTCAGAAAGGAGCGCCTGTTTACCTTTACAACCTGGGATATAAGTCGGAAGTTTTGATTCCCGGCACTGATTATCCACTTGGCTCTCCCCATGTGCTTGATATCTCCTTTAAATTCTATAACGAACAACCACAGAAAGATGGTTCTGCAGGTACAAGCTACTGGGCAGGGTCGAGACCGGAGCGCTTTGTTGCATCACGTAACATGGCAGAGCTCTGGACCTCATTCGCACGGACAGGGAAACCCTCAGCCAAAGATGTACCTGCATGGCCTGAATATGACCTTGAGAAAAGGGGCACTATGCGCATAGACTCCCGGTGCACAGTCCTGAACGACAGGTATGCAGAAGAACTAAAGATGTGGAGGGAAATCGGAAGACTATAGCCTGACTGGCAAGCTAAAAGTTTTATTCCTCACAATTACTGGTTTCTTGCCATTTTTTCAGTCACAATTTTTGTGACTGTCCTGAAGTCTACCTTGCCTGTACCCATCATTGGTATTGATTCAAGAACAATGAATTCCCTTGGAAGAGCGATTGATGGAAGATCATTCATCAGCTTCCTTAGAATTTCCATTTTATGAACCTCCGCTGATACTGCCGCGACAATGTATGAACCTTTTTTGTCATCAGGTACGTCAACAACGCAGCAGATAACACCCTGAGGCAGATATTTTTCCATTATGTTTTCCACCTTCACAAGTGAAACCATTTCTCCTCCGATTTTGGCAAAACGCTTGAATCTCCCGGCATGATAAAGAAAACCGTCACTGTCGAAGTAGCCCATGTCACCGGTATTGTACCAGCCATCCTTCAGAACCTCATCGGTAAGTTCCTTGTCATCATAGTAACCTTTCATAACCAGGTCACCCTTGACCATTATTTTCCCTGTTTCACCGGTTTTGCAGTTTTCTCCTGTATCAAGATTCTCAATCCTGACCTGGACACCAGGGATAACTTTTCCGATACTGCCCGGTTTGTTTTCCGCCGGCGTGTTAACAGAAATTACCGGTGAAGTTTCAGTTGCACCATACCCTTCAAGAAGTTGTGAGCCATGCTTCTTCATAAAGCCTTCCCTGAGGGAATCAGGTGTTTTGTCTGCTCCGGCAATCATAAGGCGTAATGACTTAAAGTCACCCGGTTCAGATTTCTGGAGGTAGCCCCAGAAGAAGCTCGGAGTACCGACCATAATTGTAGGTTTCTCCTCCCGTGCAATGTTGCTTACAGCCTGAAAATCAAGAGGGTTTGAATATGTGACCATTGTCATTCCGTATACAAAAGGCACCCACAGGTCAACAGTGAGTCCGAATACGTGGAAGAAAACAAGGTTCGCGAGGATGATATCATCGCTTGTAAGTCCGATCATGGTCCCGAAGCTTATAATGTTCGATGATATGTTTTTGTGTGTGAGCTGTACAGCTTTCGGGTCCTTCTCACTTCCGCTGGTGAACAATATTACACAGGTGTCGTCCTCCTGTCCCTTGTGTATCATGCTGAGGAGAATGTTCTCAGGCATTTTGGCTTTCAGGGCAGCTTTGATCTTGTCGAAAGAAGTGATGCCTGCCATTATATCTTCAATATATACCATACCTTCAACAAAAGGGCAGTTTATTTTTTCAAGCAGTGCTTTTGAGACAATTGTTGTCTTGAAGTGACACTTTTTCTGTGCATACTTTACATTTGCCTCTGCTCCCGTGGAATAGTTTATCATTACAGGTATCCTTCCGCTCATAAGTGCAGCTGTTTTTGCAAGCGCACAACCTGCCGAAGTTGGTATCATGATCCCTATGAAACCCTTATCATACTTCTCAAATTTTGAACTTAAAATGAGAGATGCTATAAGAGCTCTTTCGTAAGTGACATCCTTTTTGGTGGTTTTGTCTTTTATGGCCAGTTTACCCGGATATTTTTTGGCCATTTTCACAAATTGCTGATGCAGAAGCATAATAATGTTATTTGTTACTTTTTCTGTTATTTCAGCGGCTAATATATATGCAATTATCCGTATTCTAAAATATTGCAATGATATTCTAATTTATTAAGTTGCATGGCGATTTATAAGCAGTAGAATATCAGATAAATAAACAGACAGCAATCTCTTGCAGATTGCATGTGAGAAATCTGGTCGAAATTATATTCCTGTCTGTTCGAAGATTAAAAAGGGTGGGCAGTACAAAAAATTACAGGATATGATACTGTCTTTGAGACTTTGGGCCTCTTTTTCTCGCAGAGTCGCAAAGCCTCAAAGTTGCAAAGTCGCAAAGGCAGTATCCCTGAAGTCTGATGCTATTTATAATCGTTTATTGCCTGCTTATATTTTGCCCTCGATACCTGGTAATTGCACTTTGCTTCAGTAAGGCTGTCAAGTGCTGCCTGGTATACCGATTGAGCTTCAAGAAGATCTGACATCCCGGTTATTCCGGCATCGTAATTGTCTTTTGTGACCTTCAGGTTTTCCTGTGCCTGTGCTACTGATTTTTCAGCATTGCCTATATAGAAGTAGTTCTGATTCAGTTCATTCTGTACCTGGGTGATCTGCAGCGATAGCAGCTCAGTTGTTTCATTTAACCTGTAACCGGCATATTCAACTTTTGCCCTGCTCTGTTTTATCTTATGTGACCCTCCCCACCAGTCACTTATAGGGATATTAAGCGTGGCAAAGGCCATGCCAAGCTGGTCGGTTTTATCCATCACATCAGTATATACTCCAGCCACACCGACAGCCAGCTGAGGCATGTTTTCACCTATTGCAAGCTTCTTCTGCAATTCCTCTGCCTGTACAGCTTTTTCGAGTATCCTGTATTCATTCCTGTTTTTTACTGCCTCTTCAGGGCTGACATACAGGTCGACAGGATTTTCGGTAACTGAAATTTTATCAGTAAGCATTAAAGTGCTGTCGTACTGAATGCCAATATGCTGACAGAGAGCTTTTTTGCTTAATGTTATGCCATTTGTCAGCTTTAACCTGTTGCCTTCAAGCTCATTTTGTTTCAGTTGAACCTTAAGAAGATCTGTCCTCTGAACAAGACCTGCATTGTAAGCCAGAGTCACATCATGATTCAGGTTTTCAAGCAGTTTCATGTAACTGTCGATTGTGGCAAGCTTTTCAGTCAGTGCCTTAATATTCCAGTAAAGTTCCTCGGTTTTTACAAGCACTTCAGTTTCCGTCATTAGTTTCTTTTCACTGCTGATCTCATATCCTGTTCTTGCAAGCTTGTTCCCATAGTAAATCCTGCCTCCCATGAAAACCGGCTGAGCAGCCATTGCAAAGCCGAAGTTCATATAGTCTATAAGGTTCAGGGGCATTCCCGGGAAATAAGTGAACTGGGTTGCAAGAGGAATATTTGCCGGATTGCCGTCATAAACAGGAAGGTTCATCTGCGGTATTGAGCTCTTGACAAGGTAGTCACTCATTTTCACTGCACTGAATCCGGCTGATACTTTCGGAAAATATGCAGTGAAGGCGCTTTTCTTCACCTGTTCAGCCTGTGATACTTCACTTGCTGATTCTTTTATCTTGTAATTGTTTGTAAGAGCCAGTGATTTGCATGAATCAAGGCTCAGCCCTGTATTTGAATTTCCTTCCGGAGCATTTGTGTTACCCGCTTGGGTATAAGCGGCAGTCTGACCGTATATTAAAACCGGAATAAACAGGAGTATATATAATAGCTTCTTCATTTTTTCTTTTCATTAAGTTTCCAGTAAAGCACAGGGAGAATTGTTATTGTCATCAGCAAAAGGAATACTCCGCCTGCGAAAATTATTACTCCGACAGGAGCCCAGAATGAGCTGCCGCTTATAATCATAGGTATAACGCCGACCGAGGCAGCAGCGGAAGTGAGAAAGATAGGGATCATCCTTCTTTTTCCTGCATCATAGGCAGCTTCTTTTGCCGGCCAGCCATCCTTTAAGAATCGTTCCTCGGCATGCTGGAACATGAGAATTACATTTCTTACAGTAAGGCCGAATAAACCAATTATACCAAGGGCAGATGTAATTCCGACTGTAAGGTTTGATACCCAGAGGCCGAAAACTGCGCCAAACAGAAACAGCATCAATGTAAACAGGGAAATAAATGTCAGTTTGAATTTGCCGTAAGTGAAAAGGAAGAAGAAGAATATCACTGCAAAGGCTGCAAGGATGGCCCAGATTACTGGAAGGAGGTTGTCCCTGTTATATTCTGGTTCTCCTCCAACCTGATACTTGACACTTTCAGGCAGCGAAGGAACTATTTCATTCTCAATGATTTCCTGAATGTGTTTCAGTGGTTTTGCCGGGATTACATTTCTTTTTGTATCGGCAGTAACTGTTATTGTCCGCATGCCATTTCTGTGCATTATTGTGTTTTCCTCCCATTTCGGAGTGATATCGGCAACCTGGCGCAGTGGTACGCTAACCGACGGGATAACTGTGGCAATGTAAGTGTCAGCAAAATTCTCAAGAGAAGGTTTGCCTGTAGCCTCATCAGTCTTTAGCACAATAGGTGTGTTTTTATTGTTTTCGGTAATTGTACCTATGTTGAATTTATCAGTTGCAAGCAGGATGTTGGCAGCTGTAACAGCCCTTGTCACGCCAAGCTGGGAAGAAGCAACCGGCTTCAATTCAATATCCATTACAGGAAGCATATTGCCCCAGTCGGTATGGACATTTGTAAGCTCCGGCATTTCACGCATCCTGGCAGAAAGGAGGTCTGCAGCTTTTTTCAGTTCTTCACTGTTTTCACCGTAGAAGCGAAATTCAAAAGAGGGAACATGCTGAAAATCAATTTGTTTAAATTTAATATATGCCTGCGGAAAATAGTGGGCATATTTATCAGTATATTCATCCAGAACTGCTTCTGTTTCCTTGAATGAACCTGTGTTTACAATGAACTGTGCATAGCTGTCAGATGGCATTTTCGGTGCATAAGCAATATGAAATCGCGGTGAAGACATTCCATTGAACTGGGTGATTGACTTTACCCTGCTGTCCTCTGAAAGGATTGTCCTCATTGAATCGGCGATAGTAACAGTTTTTGCCAGAGGTGTTCCGTCGGGCAGATAGATTTCAACTGCAAACTGATTTCTGTCAGCGACAGGATTCATCCTGAACTTGATCAGAGGCATAAGTGCAACAGCAGCCACAATTGAAATAGCTCCGGCTGAAGCAGTAAGCCAGGGATTACGGAAGTTCCAGTCAAGCAGTTTTACATATACATCGTGTACTTTTTCTGTTATTGTCTTCCTTTCGGGATTATTGACGTCTATTTTCTTCGGTTTTATAAGTGCCACTTCGAGGATAGGAATCACTACCACCGCGAGTATAAGCGACATCATCATATTTATTGTGAATGTGAAGGGGAAGAAGTACAGAAATTCAGCCATCTGACCCTTGAAGAGGATAAGCAGAGGGAAGAAGATAAGGCAGATACAGCTTGTTGCGAGGAACATCGGCATAAAATACTTATGTGCGCTCTCAAGCGCTGCTTCCCATGGGGTAGAACCGTTTTTGAGGCAATGGATATAGCCGTCGATTATTACTATTGAATTATCAACTGTCATCCCGAGAACTACAACAAGTGCGGCAAGCGTAACTGTATTCAGCGGGATGCCAAAGAGGTACATAATTCCAACCGAGATAAATGCATTCAGGGGGATGACGATAGCAGCAACAAGGGCAGAACTTAAGGGGAAGAGGATCATTATTACAATTATTATCACAATAATTGCAAGGATCAGGTCGCGGAGAAATGAAACCACCGATCCTTTTACAACCTCCGACTGATCCGTGATCCGGCTTACAGTCACATCCTCAGGCAGTTCTCTCTCCTTGTACTCTGAGATAGTATTGCTTACATCTTTCCCGAATTTTACAATATTGAATCCTTCCCGCATTTCAACCGACAGGATAAGGCAGGGATTACCGTTATATGTGATATAGCTTCCCTCGTCAGGATATTCCCTTACAACCTTTGCAACATCCTTTACACGTATCATGTTTCCGGAAGGATCAGTAAAGATTATCTGGTCTTCAATTTCCTTAATGCTTGTATAGGTGGGATTGAAGTGAACGGGAACAAGCACCTCATCATTTTTTATGCTTCCTCCAGGGGCAAGTGACTGGCTGAATATTT
>JAKLDT010000065.1 GCA_022703405.1 Bacteroidota bacterium
GTATAGGTGAATATTATGAGTGTTGGTGTTCAATATGTTACGGGAGCTACCGGCCAATTTTTAAAGTGTTTTTGATGAATCTTTGGTATCAAAATGTTCTTAAATGCTTACTTTTCAGTATGGAAATAGGGGATTTCAGGCGATCTTATGATGATTTTTGCTCCGGAATTAAAAAGCAGCAGTATTTTTTGAATCTGCATGGGATTAATGCTTGTCATTTCCGGATGACTTAAATCCTTTTACCTTAACAGGTATCCTGGTGTCATGCTTTTCGATCAACTCATCGAGATAACTGAACACAAGTTCTATGTTCTTGTCCTGGTTAGTAAGCTTCCTTTTTATCTCTTCTATTTCAAGCCGTATGCTCATATTATCCATCAGGATCTCCCGGATCTTTGTAAATACACGCATGATCTGGATGTTAACCATAATGGCTCTCTCACTGTTTAGCACACCTGATAACATTGCGACCCCTTGCTCGGTAAAGGCATATGGAAGCTTACGGCGACCACCCCAACTTGATGTTCCAATTTGGTATATCAAGATTTCGAACTCAGCTTTTGTGAACTGGAACATAAAGTCATCAGGGAAGCGTGATATATTTCTCTTCACAGCTTTATTAAGGTTACCGGTAGTGACTCCGTAAAGCTCTGCCAGATCTTCATCCAGCATCACTTTCTTATCTCTTATGAAATAGATCTTACTGGCTATTATCTCATCAGGTAAAGCAAGCTTCCTGGTTCCTTCTGCCATTTTATTTACGTTTGATAGTTGTAAATTTACCTATTTAAACTTGATGTTCCAATTTGGAACATCAAGTTTGGAGGAACAAAATTGACTCCTTCACTTTTTAGTATAAAAGCCATTAGTATATTTGATTCTACTAGGTACTTAATATGGAAAGGCCGATCTCATTGATCAGCTACAACCAAATTGTATTGACCATCACTGGCCGTATATAATAAATTGAATTTTAGCATATTACAATCAGTATCACTTGACTGGCGAAATGAGGTCAGTCTATCCGGTATTGGCAGCCTAACTGTGGGTCATAGAATCGTGCCCCGTATTCATAGAGTGATTGCTTCACTTATGATTCTTCTGACAATATGACCAGGAAGCCTTTTCTTCTGATCTATCTCAGATTTGCTTTGAATCAATATATCGGACCTTACTCCTACAAGTAATAGTGCTTTTCTAATCTTAGTCTTTAGGGGTAATTTTTCTTTTGGAGACAATGATCTTTTTGTGATCAGGAGTATATTGCAAAGGCCGGTGTCATTGAAAATTTCTGGTTTGAGTGGATTGACGATTGCTGGCCAGACATAACAAATTGATATTTAACTTTTTACGCTAAGAATGATTTGACTGGCCGAAAGTGGTCAGACTGTCTGGCATTTGCAGGATAGAGACATCGTCCTCCAATTTACAGCCAAAAGATCAACGACCTGCAATCTCCCGATCCGGGGATAATAAATTCTTGCAAGACAAGTAGATGATTTATTGTTTTTCCCATCCCGTCTGAATTTAAAGATAATATTATTTTTTTTCTTAATTTTAAATATTCATGATCAGGGAAACGGGTGAAAAAAAGATTATTAACAGCTTGTATTTTCATATTCTTCTGCCTGGGCGGATTTTCTCAGACCTGGGAAGCAGCTGATTATCTGAGAAACAAATATTTAAATGAAGGCCGGCCTGATTCAGCCATATACTATGCTGATGAAGCTATAGCCATGCTCAGAGGAAGCAGTGGTGAAAAAAATATCCTTTATGCTTCCATGCTACACAAAATGGCTGTTACATACTATTTAACAGGGAGCTATAAAAAAGCAAAATATTTTATACTTCAGGAGGTAAGCCTCAGGGAAGTCCTGAAAAAAACAAATAATCCCGACTATCTGAACTGCCTTGCTGCTGCAGCATTGATTTGCCGCAAGTCAGGTGATTATGAGGAAGCGCTTGTTCAGATCAGCAAGGCTGAAAAGAGAGCGGCACAAATTCTCGACAGCGACTCTCCCGGATATGCTGATATAATGATGGCTTATGCAGGAGTATCTCACGATTTCGGTTGTGCATTAAATGATATGGTATATCTGAAACAGGAGGAAAGATACCTGAAAAAGGCCGAGGCAATATATCGCAAACATGGTTCAGACCTTACATCTGACCTTATAATAAATATTACAAACCTCGCTGCACTGAACAATAACATAGGCAACTCGCCTCAGGCCGAGCTTTACTTCCTTGAAGCTATTGAACTATGCAAAAAAGAGTTTGGTGCAGACAGCCCGGATTATGCCTCTGCACTGAACAATCTTGGTGTATTATATTACAATACAGCTATTTACAAACAGGCTGAGCGTCTCTTTGTTGAAGCTGTTTCAATTTACAAAAAACAGTCTGCCAGATACACAGCAAATACCGCAGTATGCCTTAATAACCTGGGAGCTTTGTTTTATGAGATGGGCAATTACAAAGTAGCTGAAGAACATATCAGACAAGCTCAGGCATTGATGGAAAAAAGTCTTCTCTCTGAAAACCCTGATTATTCAGTCATCCTCAACAACATAGCTTCAATAACAATTTCAGAGGAATACTATGCAAGTCCTGAAAACAAGAAACAGGAGCTTATACTATCTGCCGGAAACACACTTATCAAAGCTGATTCCATATTCAGGCTTAACTGCAAAAAGCCGCACCCTTACTATCAATCGATCTATAACAATCTTGCTATCTGGTATAACTTATCGGGTAACAGGAAGAAATCAGGCCAGATGGTTGACGAAATGGCATACGAGTCTAACATGTCTATGAGGGTTGTTGCTCTGATGAAAAAAATGGGCTTTTCACAAAAACTCCCAGCTGAGGAAGAGAATTTTAACGGACATGAACCGGTAATAATCCCCGTAAATGTCAACCTGCTTGACGAGATAATAGCCTCAAATATGCAGATGAAGTCCCAGGCTGATGGCGATGCTTTCACAAATGCCCTTCTGCGTATGATCCTCGGGAAAGCAACAAACATCAGGAAAGCAGTCGGTCCATATCATCCTGCATACTCTGAGGTGCTGAAATCACTTATTGTATCTTATGCTTCTTTTGATGATGTCAAAACTGAAGAGGAACTCACTCTCGAATACATGAATGTAATAAATCATAAAACACTCCAGGATTTTTCATTCCTGTCAGAAAGTGAGAAAGAGATGTATTATCAGACCAGGTTGCCCGATATGAATTCTTTTACTTCATATTCGCTTACAAGAAAACGGACAAATCCTCTCATAACAAGGCATACATATAATAATATACTGCTTAACAAAGGGCTCATGCTCAAATCGAGCACTGCAATGCGCCTTGCAATATTGAACAGCAATAATCCTGAATTGCTTAAGTCGTATGATGACTGGATAAGCCTGCAGAAAGAAATTTCTGACCTCTATTCAACGCCTGTTGAACTAAGGACAAAGGATGTCACAGCTCTTGAGAACAAGGCAAAAGATCTTGAAAGATCCCTTGTTGAGCGCTCTCAGGACTTCAGCGATTACAGGAAGGGGATGCAGATAACCTGGGAAGATGTAAAGAAAAATCTGAATGCTGATGAAGCAGCGATTGAATTTACGGATTTCAGGAAAAAGGAAAGAGATGGCGGTGATGCAGTTATCTACTGTGCTCTCATCCTGAGAAACAATTCCGATTACCCCGAAATGGTTAAGCTGTGTGAAGAATCGCAGCTTAAGGAGCTGATAAATCCGGCCGGTGTGAACAATGCCTCCGAGATAAACAGCCTGTATGGAACAAGAACAGAAAATGAAGAAAGGCTTTACAAGTTACTCTGGGAACCGATTGAAAAATACCTTGCGGGCGCCAGTAAAGTATATCTCTCACCCTCAGGCCTGTTGTATAAAATATCCTTCCCCGCAATAAGCAACGGCAAGGATGCCTACCTGTGCGATGCCTACCAGATACAGGTAAAGGGAAGCACCGGAAATCTTGCAAGCCAGACTCTTTTTTCAAAAGAGACGGCGCCTGACGCCCTTGTCTTTGGAGGTATAAAATACAGTGAGTCAAATTCAGGAACTGAGGTCTGGTCGTACCTGAGCGGAACCAGGGACGAAGGTGATGCGGTAAACGGGATTCTTGAGAAATCGCAGATAAAAGTCAGTTATCTTACAGAAGACAAGGCCACCGAGACTTTTTTCAAGCAGAATGCCGGCAATTATAATATACTGCACCTTGCCACACACGGATTCTTTTTCGATGATCCGAACAAGGTAAGGTTTGATGAGAAAAAGGAAGATATTGAATATGGCGATATTGCCTTCAGAGGATCATCGCGGGCCTATGGTGTTGTTAGTTTTGTAAATAATGAAAATCCGCTAATGCGATCTGGCCTGGTGCTTGCCGGTGCAAATGATGTGTGGGTAAATACGGAGCAGGGGAAGACGGACGATGGAGTCCTCACTGCCCAGGAGGTTACACAAATCGATATGAGGAAAAACGACCTTGTTGTCCTGTCTGCCTGTGAAACCGGACTTGGTGACATAAAAGGAACTGAAGGGGTTTATGGCTTGCAGAGAGCCCTTAAGATGGCAGGTGTTAAATATATTATAATGAGCCTCTGGGAAATTCCCGACAGGGAAACAGTTGAGTTTATGGATCATTTTTACAATAACCTTCTTGGTACAAAGGATATCAGGACTGCCTTCTATAAGGCCCAGACACAGATGAGGTTAAAGTACGATCCCTATTTCTGGGGCGCTTTTGTTCTTATGCAATAAAACCTTCACTGATTCTCATTCCCACCATTACAACATCATCAATCTGGGGATTATCACCTTTCCATTCATCAAATTGCTTCGCCAGAATCTCCTTTTGTTTTTCAACAGGATTACCTGATATCTCCAGCAAAAGGTTTTTAAGTCTTTTTGATTTGAATTTTTTCCCGTCAGCGCCACCAAACTGGTCCTCATAACCATCGGAATACATATAATACATATCTCCTGCCTCAATTTTTATCTGATGTTTTGAAAAGCCATGCATGTTCTCATAATAACCTATTGGCATTTTCTCACCCGGGAATTCCGTTAGCACACCATCCCTGATCATTATCAGAGGATTATATGCTCCGGCATATTCAAGAATTCCTGAAGCTGTATCAACAGATACTATTGCAATATCCATCCCGTCCCTGGCCTCACCCGTAATGCCTTGCTGCTGAAGAGCATGAATAACCTTTTCCCTCACATTATTGAGTATAAGTTCGGGCGAGGTGATGTGATCCTTGTTTACTATCTCATTAAGAAATGCGACTCCGAGCATGCTCATAAAGGCTCCGGGGACACCGTGACCGGTACAGTCGGCAGCAGTATAAACAATTTTTTGCCCCACCCTGCTTATCCAGTAGAAATCACCACTCACAATGTTAAGAGGACGGAAAAGCACAAAAGTTTCAGGATATAGTTCCCTGCATGCCTTCTCTGAAGGAATAACTGCTGACTGAATACGGCTGGCATACTTTATGCTGTCCTCAATTTCTTTCTTCTGATGCTCAAGAATTATGTTCTTGTCTACAATTTCATCTTTCTGCCTCACAATCTCTGCAGTTCTTTCAGTAATTATACCTTCAAGCCTGATATTCTCTTTTTTAAGGCGATATGAATATATCCTTGCGAAAGTCCATAGCAGAAAAGCTGACAGCAGCAGATATAAAATATAAGCAGGCCATGACCTGTACCATGGAGGAAGAATTGTAAACCTGAATTCCCCCGGAACACTCACTGTGCCAAAAACATTTTTCGCCCTGACACTGAATACATATTCTCCTTCTCTGATATTTGTCAGTTCCTGGTACGCAGCTCTGCTCCACTGGCTCCATCCGGATTTTTTTCCCAGCCTGTATGAAAAAAGCAGCTTGTCAGGAGCGGCAAAGTCAGTTGCTGCAAAATCAAATCTTAAAGAGTTGTGACTGAATTTCAGAACGGGAAGCTGATCCGGTCCCTGACCTGGTGTTATGATATTTCCACCAGCCCTGCTCATATAGCCGCTGCCATGATAGATTGATGTATCTTTTTCAATCAGCGTTACTTTCCTGATCAATGCAGGGTATTCCCTGGAATAATCCTTGATGATATTACCGTCAAAACGGATAAGTCCTTCTGTAGCGCCTACCCAGCATATACCGTTTTCCTCGGGATAGATACAGTTTATTTTTCCGGCATCGATGCCACTGAAAGGTTTTGAATTATATTCATTTCCGGCACTCTTATCGAGCCAGCCTGCATTATTATCGCTGCAGATCCATATCTTGTCATTAACCTCTGCAAGTACAGACACCGATTCTCCGGGAAATTTATACTTGTTGCCTGCTGATGAAAAGAATCCCTTTACAAATTCGCTATTGTTTTTAAGTGAATCAGGAAGAGACTGTTTCACTGCGTTTTCGTCAGTGAAGGAGTACAGACCGCGGATTGTGCCAAAAAGAAACTCACCATTTATAAAGGATGGGATCACCGGTCCGTCAGGGAGACCGTCAGCAGTACCATAGTGATCGTATGAAATTGAATTATCGTTCCCGAAATTAAGCCTGAGGACTCCGTTATAACGTGTTCCAAGCCATATTACATGATTTACATTACTACCGGATGAACTCCCGGATATAGCTATAATATCTTCTCCGGCAAGGCTGAGCGAACTGATCCTGCTGTTATTTTTTTCACAATTGAAAGCATCCAACCCTGAGGGACCGCCTGTCAGAAGGATTTTCCTGTCTTCGAGGAGAAACATGCTATAAACTGCTTCCCCCCCTATTTTCGTGGATCTGTCTCCGTAAATCATGAAAAGGCCTTCATCAGTACCTGCATAAAGCTTACCACAGGCAGAAGCCAGGCACCTGACAGGAGCTTTGATTCCGGCAACCTGTCTGAATGCAGTTCCTGTAATATCTTTTTCAGTCTGAACAACAAGTCCGGTTGAGGTTCCTGAATACAAAAGCCCCTGAAACCTCAATACAGCATTAACCTGACCTTCAATTCCTGCTTTTTCAATATAGACCGAAACCGGTGAAGCAACAGCAATTCTTGCCAATCCGTTATTCATTGCAGCCCACAAGTCTCCTGCCCTGTCAGTTATAAGCTGCTTAATATCATTATCTCCGAGACCATTATTGTTGTTAACAATTGACCGGACAGTTCCTGTTGAATCGACAATAATGATTCCGTTCATCATTGTTCCAAGGGCCAGTGAGCCATCTACAGTTACGGTTCCTCCAGTGATAACTGACTTCTCAATAAGGAGGTCCTGCCTGATTCTGAAAGCTGTAAAAGGAGCATTTTCTGCTGCCGGATCAAACAGCCAGAACCCCTTGTCCCGTGTTCCGATGATTATCCTGTCCTTTCTGAACGCCTCCATCAGGAAGATACCAGTGGTATCGAATACCTCACTTCCCGGCACTTTCAGAAGACCATCTGTGCCAAGTGTCAGAATACCTTTTCCCCGCTCTCTTACATAAAAGTTGCCAGATACAGTAAATGAAGTATGAAATGATGTTGAGGGCCTTATAATGTCAATTTTCCCTTTTCTGTAAACAAAGATCTTTTCTTCGGCCTGAAAGATCACAACTCCTGAAAAAGCGTGCACTTTCCAGATGTTTGTAAAATCCTGTTCTTCCGCTTCAAGGGAGTCAGATAATGAGACATACCTGAGTTTTCCTGACTTTTCAGGTTCAAAAAATCCGAATTCATTCTGGGAACCTGCATAGATAAGTCCTGAAGAGTCAATTGCAAGTGAGAGTATCCATGCTTCCCTGTTTATTGGATATGAATTCCAGTTTTTCCCGTCAAACTCAAGCAGCTTGAAACCGTTTGCAGCATATATAAGCCCGCGCTGATCCTGTACAACAGCCATGTTCGCAGGATGAAAATCCCTTCCGTAATCCTTTGTTGTATAGTTCTTTACCTGAAATATATGATTCTGGGAGTATGCGTTGCAGAAAAGAAAGACAAACAGAACTGCAAGCCTAAATGATTTGTAATTATTCAGCATTTCTCCCTTTATATACTTTGTAAATATTATTTGATGCCAAATTTTTCTCCCATCCATTTTTCAAGGTCTTCGCCCGGTATCCTGCCATACATTTCAGTTATATAAGCGCCAACCTCTGCAATTTTATCAGCTTTCGGTTTTGCACTCACTGCTTCCAGGATAATTTTTGTTTCGTCAGCAAGCTTATCAATATCCGGGAAAATAAGGTCAAATTCGCTGAGAAAAACCGATTCCTTACCTCTCCTGTAATAAAGCCTGATTTTTGTATTGTCTGCACTGGGTATTGGCGATCCGTCAACGCTGAGAAGAGTCTTCTTATCGATAAAGAAAGCATTTCCCTCAAAGCTTAGTTTCTTGTTTATTTCCTGCCCCCTGAAGGTGTAGCGCAGGAAGAAGAAGTTATTCTTGTTCATGGGAAAAGCAACATCATCGATGAGGGTTGCATGCTTATCGATCACCACAAGCCTGCCTGTAAAGAACTCTGATATTTCGGATGCTGTGAGTAATTTTGCAGCCCTTGAACTGATGTTGTACATCGAGGGCAGGTAGTTCGATTTTGCACTTGCCAGGTCATGATTACTGCTTGTCAGAACCAGTCGTCCTCTCTGGGGATTAATCACCGCCGCTGTAGCATCTTCAGTCCTGAAAAGCAGATCCTCTTTTTCAGAAAAAACAGTTCCTGTTTCAAGTGATACGCCTCTTGTGCGCAACAGAATGCTTCCATTTACCTTAATTACCTTGAAGTCACTCTGACCTGATACAGAAGGAAACCACAAGGTAAAAAAGAGAAAAAGATATGCTATCGCTTTCATATTATGATATTTAAGTTATACCTGAACAAAGTTATACTCAATATACATATCAAAATGTATTCCAACCTTTGTACCTGAACACAGGTTTATCATCCTTCAGGGCTGACTCGGGGAATGTTGCTTTCAGCACCCTCTCCTCTCCTGGGACAAGAGAGATGTAATTATCATCCCAGTATACTGGCACAACAGACTTTCCGGATTTTTCACCTGATACGTTCAGCTCGATCAGAAATGCTATGTTGCTGCTTTTATTCGACAGTTTTACTGAAAGTTCATACATGCCGCCATTATTGCTGAAGGAGCTTTCCACCTCCGGCTTAACTTCCGGGAGCTTGTCAAGTGCTGTGAAGTCGGCATATTTTGCCATCGGTGTATAAAACCAGGTAGTCTTTTTGAAATCAGGCAGGTCCTGCTTTGACGACAACCAGTAAAAATTATCGGCAAGCACTTTAGACTGATTATCAACAATTTTCAATTTAAGGAAATATACTCCTGTTGATGCCGGTTTTGATGGGAGTGTTATTATTTTTGAGGAAGAATTCGCACCGGCTGAAGCTTTAAGCTGCTTAACAAAAGTAGCTTTACCGTTCATGTCATAAATTGAAATATCAGCATTAAGGTCGGTGGCTGCAGACGGAGTAAGGTTTGCAAGATATATCGAATTGTCGCCGTAATTGTAAATAATATTGATGTTCCTGGCGCCAAGTTTAGCTCCGTAAAATGCTGCATTTGGCAGCAGGTTATAATCCCAGAACTGCCAGATAAGTTTTGGCCAGGCGGAGTTATACATCCATTGAATTATACCTGTGGTATTGCTTCTGTTCACAGAAAATGCCTCGAACATTGCCCTCATAGCCTCGAGGTTTGAAGCCTGGCTTTTAAAAGTGAAATCCTCAACATTTGTTTGCTCGCCATAGCGTTTGTTGAAAGCCACGATATAACGGTCAAGGGTTTTGAAGGCTCCCCTGCCGCAATGGAAGCTCCACATCTCATTTACCGGCCACAGTTTATCCTCAGGGATCATTGTTTTCACTACTTCAAGAGAGGGTATCTGGGGACCGGGGCCTGTCTCTGTATTGAAGCCGTAAGCACCTCCATTTTCCGTATCGAGATACCAGTAATTTGGTGATACATAATCATAGGGTCCATACATCTTAACACCACTGGGACCCGAGATTTCACTTGTCTTTGCCTTGCATGACATCAGAAGCGGTCTTGAAGGGTCAAGGATTTTGAATAGAGGATGATATTTCTTCTCAAGTTCCGGATTGGGTAACTTGTCGCTTCCAAGCACCCATACATACAGGCTCGGATGATTGCGAAGCCATTTTACATGGTCATTTGTATATTTCAGTATCAGCGCAATGTCTTCAGGAGTCCTTATTGACATGAACTCATCTTCCGGTTTTGCAAAATAGCCTTCCCACTCCCACTGGCAGCTCCAGCCTGCCATTATGAGCATACCAAGTTCGTCTGCAAGTTCATAGAATCTTCCGCTGTTACCCCAGAAGCCTTCAAGGCGGATTGTATTCATATTGGCATGTTTTGCATATTCCATCTGCGCCTTAACCTTTTCTTCCGTATCGTTAAGGAACATACCGTCAACCCAGCCTCCTCCCTTTATAAGGATCTCTACACCGTTAAGCTTGTATCCCCTGTGCCCTCCGGCATTGAAATAGTCTTCAACATCCCTTATTCCGAACCTTGTCTTTTCCGAATATGAAAGTGAGCTTCCGGTAAGGATATCCATCTGTACTTCATATAGTTCAGGCTTTCCGAGATCCCATGTCCACCACAACCTTGGATTTTCTATTCTGAGTTGCGGAAATTCAGCAGAGGTGAAGGTGACAAGTTGTCTTTCTCCGGGATTGAGCTTGACCTGTTTTTCAAAAGTTATATTCTCAATCTTTCCCTTCACAACAGCATCAAGGATTCTGGATGTATTATTTACAGCCTCAGCGCTTACTATTAAGTCAGCCTCCTTAAATGTCTTTTTGTCTATCTTAGAGTAAATGAAAGGATTATCGAGACTTGCCTTTCCTGAAGTCTTTACCTTAACCGGTCGCCACAGACCCATCAGGCGGTCGGGGGACATCGGCGCCCAGTCGACAAAACCAATTGAAGGTTCATCAGGCCTTGGTTTGAAAACCTCCACGGCAAGTATGTTCTTTCCTTTTCCCACAAAGCCGGATACATTTATTTTAAAGATCCTGAAGCCTCCGAAAAGAGTATCTGCTGAAGCGACCTGTTTCCCGTTAAGCCAGATATTTGCCCTGTAGTTTATTCCCTCAAAGATCAGTTCAGTGTTCGCTTTCCTCTCAAGCTGAAATTCATTCCTGTACCACCATGAACCGCTGAACCTTGCAGTATCAACCCTGCTTATGTTGTCACCCATGAAAATATCCTTGTATTCACCATTCGCAATCAGTGATGCCATGACTGTAGAAGGTACTGTTGTGCTGTACCAGCCTGAGACATCAAAGCCCGATTTTGATATTTCAGCGCCTGTGGCATTTACTTTTGCTGATGCTTCGGTACTCCATCCGTCCTTAAGCTGGCGTACAAAATCATCAGGCAAAGTGTTGGTTCCTTTCCCGCATCCTGACAGTGCAAGAATGATGATCACAAATGCAATCTGAACTTTAATGGGTTTCATAGACAGAATTATTTCGATACTGGTTAATAAGATCTTTTTCATCAGGATTAAGCTCATAGCTGAATCCTTTTTCAGAGGCTTTCATTATCAGCACTTTGACTATCAGAAGATTTGCAAGTATTGCTTCAGCCTTATTAGAAGGTATTTTTGCCATCTTCCTGAATCTCGACAGTGAAATTGAACCGTTTTGTGCAAGGTAGTGCAGAAGTGAATTTTCAACACGACCGAATTTTAATATTACTCCCTTGCTCATTCCCTCTTTTCTCCACATCTGAAGCAGTACCTGGTTAGCGAGGAGATTCTGGTCCTGGTTCCTGAAATATGAAAGCCATCTCCCGCTCTCGTCCTTCACCTGGTACGGCCGCTTATCTCCTTTCAGTACTTCGACCTCAAGTATTGTCTTTCCATCGGAGGTGTGTTGCTTTATTTTATAGCTTATCTCCGGCCTGCAGTAGAGGTGTGCAGCAGTATCGACCATATAGATCTCTTCATCTGACTGAATACCCGCAATGCTTCCGTTGTCTCTTACTCCAATCAGCAGCCTGCCTCCGTTACTGTTGGCAAATGCAGAAAGTGTCCTTGCAATTTTTCTGCTGTCGGAAACACAGTATTTAAAATCGAGTTGCTGGTTCTCACCACCGTCAATAAGCCTCTTTACATATCCCTCCATCAGTTCCGGAGCTTTACTGATCAGTTTTCTTCTTCATTATTTTGTCGACAAGAGAGGGAGCTATAAGCCTTAGCCACATTCCAAGCTTTCCTTCAAAAGTCATATAAATGTCACGTTTTCTGGCGGCAGCAGCTTTTAGAATAACCTGTGCACATTTTGCTGCCGTGATGCCTTCTGATTCATGAACCGATACCTCGCCCTTTACAGAACCGTCAGCTTTCAGTGCCCGGCCTGTTATTCCTGTCTTCACCCAGCTTGGGTAAACTACTGTCACAGATACACCTGTTTCAGAAAGTTCATTTCTGAGTGAGGCATAGAACTCAGCCATAGCATGCTTACTGGCTCCATAGCCATCAGCCGTACCTGAGGGCAGTTTACCACGCATGCTCGAAACTGCAACCAATCTGCCATTTGTTTTAAGAAGGTGAGGCAGGGCAAAGTGAGTGCAATAAACACCCCCAAGAAAATTCACTTTAATTATCTTCTCAAAGACATCAAGATCCTTCATCTCAGTAAACCTTGCTGCTACAGCAAAACCTGCATTGTTTATCAGAGTATCGATTCTTCCGTATTTCTGTATTGTAGTATCAATCAGATTCTTACAGTGCTGCTTGTCAGAGATATCAGTAGGAACCGCAATGACTTTGCCACCAAGATGGGAACAGGTATTTGCTACTTCCTGCAGCTTATCAGCATTTCTTGCTGCAAGAGCCAGCCAGGCTCCCTGTTCAGCAAGTTTATATGCTGTCTGCTCACCGATACCGGATGAAGCACCTGTGATTATGACAACATTGCCGGAAAATAAATTGTCTTTCATCGTTTTACACAATTACGCTTCTGACATAATTAAACGTATGAATATATCAATTTTTTTGAAGCATATTAGAATATTTGTACCGTAATATTACCTTTATTAAGTATTAGGCATATTTAAATTTAGAAATTATGAAAGAAGACATGCAACAAATGAACTTATTGCGATTGAAGATATTTACAGCTTTACTTTTCTGCCTGTCCTTTTCAGGATTGAAGAGCCAGCCGGCCGAATGGCCATGCTTTCATGGAGCAGACAGGACTAACAAATCAAATGAAACCGGCCTGTTGAAAACCTGGCCTGAAGGAGGCCCTTCACTGCTGTTTACAATGTCAGGGCTTGGAGAAGGCTTCAATTCAACTGCAATCGCCGGCGGAATGATATTCACTGCCGGAAAGACAGGTGACCAGTCATGGATCTATGCCTTCGACATGAACGGAAAGCAGATCTGGAAAAAGCCCAGCGGCGACCCATGGAGGGTTACAGTGTCCTGGGCAAGTTCATATAACGGACCAAGGAGCACTCCCACCTATGATAAGGGAATTATATATCATCTGAGTGAGAGTGGCAAACTTGCAGCATACCGCGCAAAAGACGGAAGCACAGTATGGACAAGAGACCTTCTAAAGGATTTTGTTGCGGAAATGCCGATGTACGGATACTCGGAATCAGTAATGATCGATGGTGAGAACCTCTACGTAAGACCCGGAGGCCAGAAAGGATACCAGGCCTGCCTCGATAAAAAAACGGGTAAGACAATCTGGGCCACAACAGGTATTGGCGGCGATTACGGGTACAGTTCGACAATTATAAGTGATTTCGAAGGCTTTCACCAGGTGATAGGATCAAGCAATACCTGCTATTACAGCATGGATGCAAAAACAGGGAAAATATTATGGATAGCTGATTTCATGAACAAATATGAGATAAACTGTACTGATCCTATAGTAAATAATGAATATGTTCTTTTTACAAGCGGTGAAGGAAAAGGCACCACACTCTACAGGCAGAAAAAGACCGGCAATGGTCTGACAGTTGAAAAAGTATGGGAAAC
>JAKLDT010000066.1 GCA_022703405.1 Bacteroidota bacterium
TAGAAGTCTATGAGGGGAATGACCTGAAGGTTGATGGTTCAGCAATAATAATTAATGGGACTCCTGTAACAAGTTATACTTTTAAAATGGACTATTACTGGATGATGGGAGATAACCGTCATAATTCAGCAGATTCAAGATACTGGGGCTTTGTGCCTGAGGATCATGTGGTAGGCAAACCCAAATTCATCTGGCTGTCAATTGACAAGGAGGGTAAGGGCATGAAGAAAGTAAGGTGGAACAGGATGTTCATGAGGGTCAGATAGAAATTACCTCATCTATACTATAAAATTTACTAGTCCCCTACAGGGGATTCAGGGTAAAAAAAAAAGGTGCTTTCGGGCACCCTTTCTTATTTCATTAAGGATATAATTTATTTCACCTTTTCAACTATAGCTTTGAAAGCTTCAGGATGGTTCATTGCCAGGTCGGCAAGTGTTTTCCTGTTGAGTGTGATTCCTTTTTTGTCAAGCTTTCCAATGAATTCGGAATAGCTCATATCGTACTGGCGGACACCTGCATTGATCCTCTGTATCCAGAGTGCCCTGAATTGTCCTTTTTTCTTTCTTCTGTCGCGGTATGCGTACCCCAGACCTTTGTCGAGAGTATTCTTTGCAACCGTTATGACATTTCTCCTCGAGAGGAAGTTTCCTTTTGTCTGCTTAAGAACCTTTTTTCTTCTGGTTCTTGATGCGACTGAATTTACTGATCTTGGCATAACTCATCATTTTTGAAAGTCAGCGTCCCTTTTCACGGGGAGCTTGAAGCTGATCATTCTGTTAATACTATAATTTAATTCATCAACACGTAGTATAGACGTTGCATGCAACGTCTTTACATCATTATTTCATTGCAAGCAACAGCTTGACATTCTTAAGGTCTGTTTTGTGGACCTCACCATCATAACCAAGATTCCTCTTGCGTTTTGTTGATTTTTTTGTCAGGATGTGCCTTTTGAAAGCATGTTTACGCTTGATCTTTCCTGTTCCGGTAAGCGAGAATCTTTTCTTCGCACCGGGATTTGTTTTCATTTTTGGCATTGTTCTAGTTAAAATATATATTAAAAAAAACTATTTCTTCTTCTTCGGAGAAAATGAAACGATCATTCTTTTACCTTCCAGCTTAGGCAACTGATCAGGTTTTCCGTACTCTTCAAGATCGTTGGCAAAGCGTAAAAGAAGCACTTCACCCTGTTCCTTGAACAGTATTGACCTTCCTTTGAAAAATACATAAGCTCTGACCTTTGCACCTTCTTCCAGGAATCTGATGGCATGCTTCAGTTTAAAGTTGTAGTCATGGTCATCAGTATTCGGACCAAATCTTATCTCTTTGACAACAACCTTTGTGGCTTTTGCCTTGATTTCTTTCTGTTTCTTCTTTTGCTGATACAGAAATTTCTGATAATCAACAATTTTACAAACAGGCGGTTCTGCATTAGGGGAGATCTCAACAAGGTCGAGTTCCAGACTGTCTGCCAGGCGAAGGGCATCCTGAACACTCATAACCTGTGCTTCTACTTCGTCACCTACAACTCTCACCACTTTGGCAGTGATCCTCTGGTTGATTTTGTGAGCCGGCTGGGTTATCCTTGCCGGGCTACGCCTAATCGGTAATGCTATAACTATTTCCTCCTATCTTTAATTAATAAAACCTGCCTTAAACGGCTATTTCTTTCTTTATCTCATCATTTATAAAACTGACGAATTCTTCGATTTTCATGCTGCCTTTATCGCCTTCTCCCTGCTTACGGACTGAAATTGTTCCGTTCTCAACCTCTTTTTCGCCTATTATGAGAAGGTACGGGATTCTCTTTAATTCATTATCCCTGATCTTTTTACCTATTTTTTCGCTTCTTTCGTCAATAAGAGTGCAAATATCGGAATTATTTAGAATTTCCAAAACTTTTCCTGCATAATCATTGAATTTTTCACTTATGGGCAATATGACTGCTTTCTCGGGAGCAAGCCATAGCGGGAACTTTCCTGCTGAATTTTCGATAAGGACAGCCACAAATCTCTCCATTGATCCGAAGATTGCCCTGTGGAGCATTACAGGCCTGTGCTTCTGGTTGTCACTGCCATTATATGAGAGATCAAATCTTTCAGGGAGGTTATAATCGACCTGGATCGTTCCAAGCTGCCATTTCCTGCCCAGTGCATCTTTTACCATGAAGTCAAGCTTTGGTCCGTAAAATGCAGCTTCTCCCGGAACTACCGTTGTTTGCAGGTTTTTCTCCTGTGCAGCTTCAATAATTGCTCTTTCAGCTTTTTCCCAGTTTTCATCGGTGCCGATATACTTATCCTTGTTATCCGGATCACGCAATGAGATCTGGGCTGTGAATTCTTCAAAGCTCACTGCCTTGAAAATGAACTGGACAAGGTCTATTATGCTTTTAAATTCATCCTTCAGCTGATCGGGCCTGCAAAAATGATGAGCATCATCCTGTGTAAAACTCCTTACTCTTGTAAGTCCGTGAAGCTCACCGCTTTGTTCATACCTGTAAACTGTTCCGAATTCCGCCATCCTCAATGGAAGATCCTTGTATGAATGAGGAGTCGCATTGAAAATTTCACAATGATGAGGGCAGTTCATTGGTTTGAGCATGAACTGTTCTCCTTCCTGCGGAGTTGAAATAGGCTGGAATGAATCCTTCCCGTACTTTTCATAATGACCCGAAGTTTTGTACAGGTTAACATTACCGATATGCGGCGTTGCAACTATCTTGTAGCCCCTCTTTTTCAGCACCTTAGTCATGAAACTGATAAGATTCTGCCTTAATTCTGCTCCCTTTGGCATCCATAGAGGCAGTCCCATTCCGACTTTCGGTGAGAATGTAAATAATTCAAGTTCCCTTCCCAGCTTCCTGTGATCTCTCTTTCTTGCCTCCTCAAGAAAAACAAGGTATTCATCCAGAAGCTTTTGCTTCGGGAAGGTTATACCATAAATCCTTGTGAGCATCTTTCTGTTCTCATTGCCTCTCCAGTAGGCACCGGCAACACTTAACAGTTTTATCGCTTTCAGGGGTTCAGTTGATGGAAGATGAGGACCTTTGCAGAGATCAGTGAAATCTCCCTGACTGTAAAGGCTTATTGTGCCGTCCTCAAGTTCACTTATAAGTTCTGTTTTATATTCGTCACCTTTCTTTGTGAAGATCTCCAGAGCCTCCTTTTTGCTGACTTCCTTCCTTGAATATACAAGGTTTCCGGCAGCCAGTTCCTTCATCTTCGATTCAATTGCCGGCAGATCGGTGTCAGTAATTACTTTTCCCTCACCCGGGTCCACATCATAATAAAAACCGCTCTCCACGGCCGGTCCTATGCCGAATTTTATACCGGGATATAATAATTCAAGGGCTCCGGCCAGAAGGTGAGCCGATGAATGCCAGAAAGCATGCTTGCCTTCTTCATCGTCCCACTTGTGAAGTTTTATCGTAGAATCTGCAGTTATGGGGCGTGTAAGATCACGCACTTCACCGTTTACTGTTGCTGAGTAGACTTCCTTCGCCAGCTTCGGACTTATTTGTTCAGCTATCTGAAGACCAGTTATCCCGTTTTCGTATTCCCTTACCGAGCCATCGGGAAAAGTTATCCTTACCATTATTAAATAGGTGTTTGAATTGGAGTGCAAAGATAATGATAATTTTTATATTTACAGGCTCAAAACCATTATGACTCAGCAGGACAAATCTTCACTCATGCAAGCTCCTGAAAAATGGCACATAAATTGTAAATGAATATGAAAATTGTAATATGAAAAAATTAATCTACCTGTCGTTAATACTTCCTCTCTTCCTCCTTTCGTGCAATAAGAAGCCCGAAGCAGATTTCTATGTGGAGCTGGAGAAAGCCAAAATCGGATCTGAAGTGTTTTTCCACAATACCTCTGATAATGCCGAAACCTATGAGTGGGACTTTGGTGATGGCTATATTTCAACAGATGTACATCCTGTGCATGTATATCAGCTTGCCGGCACCTATGATGTAGTCCTTACGGCATTTTCAAAAAAGGGTAAGGAATCAAAAGCAATGATGCGGCTCGATGTAGTTGAACCAAGCCTGCTTGTTGTCGAAGTCCTTGAGTACTGGGATGAATATCCGGTTGACGGGGCAAGTGTGAGACTTTATCCAACGCTGAATGACTGGGATAAACAGACTAATTCGATAATAGAAGGTTACACTGATTCAGACGGCATTGTAGTTTTTGCCGATCTTGATCCTATTGTGCATTATGTGGATGTATGGGAGCAGAATCATGACAACTACACTCTTAAAGAGGAGGATGTGGCATTCATAACCACTCAGCAGATTGTCGCTGACAAGATACAGTGGTTTGTTGCCTGGGTTGACTATGTTCCGCATGGAAAGGGAGCAAGGGGTGAAAGAACAGCTGTAATTAAAAAGATAGAGCGTAAGATCGATGGTAAAATCTATCCCGGAACTTACAAGGGTTCAAAAGACTACAACTATCTGCTGCAAAAGAGCATTATGAAGAAATAAATGAGAAAGAGGGTGTCTCATAAGTAATTTTTAACTACAAAGTACGCAAAGGCTGCACGAAGAACACAAAGATAATAGCTTGATATTAAACTCTTTGTGTTCTTTGTGATTTTACTTTGTGCCCTTTGTGGTTAATGAATTTAGTCTTTTGAGACAGCCTCTTTTTTTATCTGAGTACTTTATCAAGTTCGGTTTTTACCAGTTCTTTCCAGACCTCATATCCTTTATCATTGAGATGCAGGAGATCGCTTCTGAAGAGCTCATCCTTTGGTTTCCCGTCATCTCCCAGAAAAGCGCTATCAGTCCTGATGAAATAAAGGTTTTTACTCTTTTCACTGTATTCCTTTATCAGCTTATTGGCTTTCTCAATCTGAGGCCAGGCCTTCCATCTTGATGAAGTAGGTGTGACTGCAATCCAGAAAACAGGTGTGTCCTTGTGATTTTTCCTTATTGTTTTTACTACATCCTTGTACAGGGCAAGCACCTCTTCGGGAGTTTTGTCAGCTTCACCGCCTGTAATATCATTGGCTATAAAGATTACGGCTGCCCTGAACTGATGCGGATCAAAAATTCTTGGTGCGTAAACTGCAAAATCGCTTAATCTTGCACCTCCGTAACCACGGTGAATAACAGGATATGGCACCATATCTTCTTTAAGCGATGTCCAAAGCCTGATGCTTGAACTGCCGGCAAAAATTATTGATTCAGGCGGATAGGATTCAGCCTTGTCTGCCTGTTCAAACATCTGAATCTCACTTTCCCATGCCTTAACTTCCGGCAATGACCTGTATTTGCTTACAGGCGAACAGGCTATGAGCAGGCCTGCCAGGAGGAAGATGATCAGTTTTTTCATTGTATTTTCTTTTAATCAGTATTCAAGCCTCTAAAGCCTCTACAGCCTCTAAAGCCTCTACAGCTATAATGCTTCCTTATTCTTATTGAGAGTACTGTGCTTCATTCCATAGGTTGCATAAACAATCAGCCCTATAGTGAGCCATACGCCCATTGTTATCCATGCATAGATGTTAAGGAACAGGGTTACTCCCAGGCAGGATACTATTCCGAAAAGAGGAATCCATGGTGAAAAGGGAGTTCTGAAAGGTCTTGGAGTGTCGGGTTGCTTTTTGCGGAGAATAAGGATAGCCAGACAAACTGATGCAAAAGCCAGGAGTGTTCCAAGCGATACAAGCTTGCTTAAAACTCCAATTGGGAAGAGTCCGGCAAGAACCATTGCTACGAGCCCTACAATAATAGTAGACATGTAAGGTGTTTTGAATTTCGGATGCACCTTCGCGAATACAGGAGGAAGAAGCCCGTCTTTTGACATAGTCATGAAAATTCTTGGCTGTCCAAGCAACATAACAAGAATTACCGAGCTCAGTCCGGCAACGGCACCAAGCTTAATAAGAGGAGCAAGGACTGTTCTTGCAAAACCGTTGTTCATTGCATCAACGCCTACTGCGATAGGATCAGGAACACCAAGTTTTGTATATGAAACTATTCCTGTAAGTACAAGAGCAACAAGTATATATAAAATTGTACAGATTGCGAGAGATCCCAGGATGCCTATCGGAAGATCACGCTGCGGATTCATTGATTCCTGGGCAGCTGTTGATACTGCATCAAAGCCGATGTAGGCAAAGAATATTACTGCAGCGCCCCTGAAGATGCCACTGATTCCAAATGATCCGAATTTTCCAGTGTTTTCAGGTATGAAAGGGTGCCAGTTGGCTTTGCTTACAAACCATACTCCGGCGACAAGGAAAATAAGTATTACGGATACCTTAATGACTACAATAACATTATTGAATTTTGCAGATTCCTTAACTCCAAGTACAAGTATTAATGTGAGCACAAATACTATGAAAATTGCAGGAAGATTTATTATTCCGCCTGCTGATCTTATAAAACCATTTGTTGCATCGTCATATACAATAGGTGCAGTTGTAAGTGCAGCAGGAAGATGTATTCCGTTCGCTCCTATATCGCGAAGCAGACTCACAACATATCCTGACCAGCCCACGCTTACTGTAGAGGCTGCAAACAGGTATTCAACAATAAGAAGCCAGCCTATTATCCATGCGAAAAGTTCACCCAGTGTTGCATAGGCATAAGTATATGCACTACCGGAAATAGGAATCATTGATGTTAATTCTGCATAGCACAATCCTGCACATGCACAGGCTAAGGCTGCGACAAGAAATGATAAAACAATAGCCGGACCGGAATAATTTGCAGATACTTCACCGGTAAGCACAAAAATTCCGGCGCCGATTATGGCTCCTATGCCAAGAAATATCAGGTTAGTAGCGGAAAGGGCTCTTTTAAGTCCTGCAGTATCGCTGCTGGCCTCTTTCATAAGCTGGTCAAAGGGCTTGACCTTAAATAGTGAATACTTCATCATCAGAGTTTTTAAAAAGTAGTCACCAAAGTAATTATTTTTTCAGTTCAGATGCCCTTCCCTTAGTTTAGAATGGATATAAATAACGTTTTTCTGATTATTGAAAAACTAAATTGCAGAAAAAGAATTAATTAACAAGCTGCTGTAATTTAAAGCAGCTTGTTAATTGTTTTATTTGCTGAAGAGATGCTTGCTCAGTTGTCTGAGAGCCTCTACCTTATTTGAGGTATCAATAAGCAGAGAAAGGCTGTAAGGACTTCCTCCATAAGAAATCATTTTGAGTGGAATCATGTTAAGAGCCTCGAATATTTCGGGAGCTGATCCGGTTCTATCGGTTCTGAAATCACCAACAACACAGATTATACTCTGGTTTTGTTCTATCTCAACTGTGCCCAGTTCCCTGAGTTCTTTTGCTATCTCGTTGATGTATTGTGAGTTATCAATTGTAAGTGACACGGAGACCTCTGAAGTTGTGATCATGTCAATCGGTGTCTTGTAAGCTTCAAAGATCTCAAAGACTTTTCTAAGGAAGCCATAAGCCATGAGCATTCTTGCAGAGTGGATCCTGAAAACTGAGATCCCGTCCTTTGCAGCTACTGCCTTGTAGTCCTCAAGCTTGCATTCAGCTGTGAGAAGAGTGCCCTGATCTTCAGGTTCCATTGTATTTTTTAGCCTTACGGGAATATTTTTTTCACGTGCGGGGTTAACACTTGCAGGGTGTAGGATTTTTGCACCAAAATATGCAAGTTCTGCAGCTTCGTCAAATGATAATTCCCTTATTACGCTTGTATTTTCAACAAACCTCGGATCATTGTTATGGAAACCATTGATATCAGTCCATATCTGTATTTCACCGGCTCTTATTGCAGCGCCAATAATAGATGCTGTAAAGTCACTGCCGCCTCTTTTTAGGTTGTCAATTTCTCCATAGGCATTTCTGCAGATAAAGCCCTGGGTAATAATAATATTCTCGTCGGGGCATTTTTCAAGTTCCCGCCTCAGGTTTTCCTCAATGTAGAAATTATCAGGTTCACCGTCCTTGTCAATTCTCATGAAGCTCAGGGCAGGAAGGAGGACCGACCTGATCTTTTTTTCCCGCAGAAGATTATGAAAAAGTGCGGTTGAAAGGAGTTCTCCCTGTGCCAGAATTTCCCTTTCCTGTAACTTTGTGAAGGAATGATTTGTAAAGCCTTTTATTAAATTGAAATGAGCATCAATAAGCTCATGGCCTTCTTTTCTTAATTCTTCGGTTGAATAAAGTTCATCCACAACCTTATGGTATTTTGTTCTCAGGAGCTCATTCGCTGATGAAGCGGCTTCCTGTTTGTCTTCATAAAGAAGATTTGAAATTTCGACAAGGCTGTTTGTTGTTCCGGACATTGCTGAAAGTACAACGATCTTTGGTTCCGGATCATTAATTAAAGGTATCAGGGCTCTCATTCTGTCGGGCGATCCAACCGAAGTCCCGCCGAATTTCATAATTTTCATGCTTCAAATATTAGTTTATAAAAAAACCTGCATCTTTCTGCAGGTCCTCTTATCTTAATTAGCTTAGAATATATTAATAAGATAATACAGACCTGAAATCCAGATGTTTAAGACACCATAATATATTTTTAATTCCTGTTTTCATTTTGTAAATCAGGGAACAAAAATAAACTTTTAATTAAGATACATTAATTCAATGCTCTTTTTTTTTACAAACATTTATTTCAACCTTATGTTTTTTCAATTTTTTATTTATTTTTGCAGCCGTTATGAAAGCAGTTTCATAAGGTTCTTTAAATTTTTTCAGGATACTTAAAGCCTTGGTGCCTCTGAGCCGCAGGTCTTTGAGCCTCAGTATTGCCCAGATGGCGAAATTGGTAGACGCGCTAGTTTCAGGGACTAGTGTCAGCAATGATGTGCAGGTTCGAGTCCTGTTCTGGGCACTTCCACCCGCCCAGGTGGTGAAATTGGTAGACACGCCAGCTTGAGGGGCTGGTGCCGGTTACGGTGTGCAAGTTCGAGTCTTGTCCTGGGCACAAAAAAAGCCAGACTGATTTTCAGTCTGGCTTTTTTATTTCTGTTTATCAGTTGCCGGCAGGCAGCTTAATTCTCTGTTATAGAATCATAAACAGCCTGAAGTATTGATCCCCTTACACTGAGTTCAGATATAATATTGTTGTTCCTTGTTGGGTAAACCCTGTTTGAAAAGAAGACATAAGAGACTTCCTTTTCAGGATCAACCCATACAAAAGTACCAGTGTAACCTGAATGCCCGAAACTTGATGGTGAAGCATCCTTTGCAGGATATGCCTGATCGGGAGTTAACTGTGAATTATTTAACATTGGTTTGTCGAAGCCCAGTCCGCGGCGGTTATTATTGTCGGGAAACTGAACATTAGTGTATTCAGTCATTACTTCATTTCCAATTAATTGTTCTCCTCCGTAATTTCCCATTCTCCTGTAAAGTTCCATCAGCTTCATCAGGTCATTTGCCGTTGCAAATAGTCCTGCATGTCCTGATATGCCGCCAAGCATTCCTGCCATCTCATCATGTACTGTTCCCCATAGCTGTTGTTTCCTGAAAGTTGAATCATACTCTGTGGGAACTATTCTGCTCAAAGGATATTTTTTATAAGGATTAAATGTAATATCGTTGGCGCCGATTTTCCTGTAAATATTATCTGTAACAAATTCTGTCCATTTCTGACCTGTAATATTTTCTATTATCTGGGGAGTAATAATGAAGGTGAGGTCGGAGTAAACATACTTTTTCTCTCCCAGCTTGCTTTTCTTTATTTCCTTCCACATTTTCTCCCTGTAATTTTTGTAGAGGTAAACATTATGTGCCACTTCCACAGGGTACTTAGGACTGTATACAGGGCTGCATGTGTGTCTCTTGTAACTTCCGTCAGGTTTTGTTGTATACCTGTAGAACGGGATGAAAGGTATAAGCCCTGCCTGATGGGTGAAAATATCCTTCATGGCAATATTCTCCTTATCAGAGTTTCTGAAATAAGGAAGATAGTTTCCAAGTGTTTTGTCAGGTGAAAACCTGCCCTGGGTATTTAGCAGCATAAATCCGGGAAGTGATGAGGATACTTTTGTAACTGAAGCAAGATCAAAGAGATCATCTTCTTTTACTGCTGTCCTTTCATCGTAGGTCAGATAGCCATAGGCCTTTTTGAAAATCACAATTCCTTTTCTTGCGACCATTACAACACAACCGGGAAATGCCCTGGCTGCAAGAGCTGCATTTACAATTGAGTCAATTTTCGGGTTAAGCAGAGCTGATGATACTCCTGCATTTTCAGGCAAACCGAACTGCAGCCTGAGGTTTCCCGGAGTCTTTATCCCGTCTTCAGATCTCCATTTATTATTTATTGTCACGGGAAGTGATCCCCTGGCGCCTATTCCTCCAAATATCAGCTGGGCCGACAGCTCTTCTGTGTCCTTGTTTTCCTGGTATGCAAGGATGAGTCCTGATGTTTTTTCAAGTGAAGGTATTTTTGCAATTCCATAAGGATTCCCGAACCAGGTAAGAATCAGATTCTGCCTGCCTTCAAGCCTGTCAATGAAATCCTTCATCTCACTGCTTATGCCAAAGCCTCTCTGTGGTCTTTGATCAAGGCCATACACTCCGGCAATTACAACATCGTAATTATCAAGCTTTTTTATCAGGCTGTCAGCAAGCTTCTTATCGGAAGGATCAATAGCAAAATGATCTCCTTTCAGGTATTTGTCAATCTGCATCTGATAGGCAGTGATGCGTTTGCTGTTTACTGCAATTGTTGCAATCTTTATTTTATCAATATTCCTCAAAGGAATAAGGTTCTGATCATTATTGAGTACTGTAAGGGCATTTGCATACAGGTTTCTTATAAGTGCCTTTGAAGCAACCGGAGAGAGTTCACTTTCAATGTTTTCAGTACTTATTGTTTGTTTCTCTGACAGACCTGACCAGTATTTCATTGCAAGAATCTTACGGCATTTTGCAGAGATTTCCTCAGGCTTGATCTTTTTCGCACTTATAAAATTCTTTGTTTCATTTATTGCAGCATCAACAAGTAAAACGAATTCAATAACATCATTTCCTGCCTGGAGGGCTCTGGCATCAGCTTCACCCGGCTTGAAATATTTCGTTACGCCCTTCATGTTCATTGCATCCGTAATTACAAGTCCCTTAAAACCAATATTTTCCTGAAGAAGACCTTTTATTATTACCGGAGAAAGTGTTGAAGGCAGTGAGGAAGTAGTGTCAAGGGATGGAAGGCTGAGATGGGCAGTCATGATAGCTCCTGAGCCTTCATTGATAAGCTTTCTAAATGGATAGAGCTCAGTGTTTTCAAGTCTCTCTCGCGGATGGGAGATCTTTGGGAGGTCTTCATGAGAATCGACATCTGTATCACCATGACCGGGAAAGTGCTTCAGTGTAGCCAGAATACCGGCATCCTGCATTCCTTTCATGTACATTACGGATTTTGTCGCAACATTTTCCTTGTCTTCTCCGAAGGACCTGTAATTGATTACCGGATTATTCGGATTGTTATTTATGTCGGCAACAGGGGCGAGGTTAACCTGCATCCCAAGTCTCTTAAACTGCATAGCCACGGCTTTCCCTAATTCATAGATGAGCGAATCATTTCTTATTGCCCCGAGGGTCATCTGGTAAGGAAATTTATCAACATTTACAAGTCTCATCCCTACACCCCATTCGGCATCCATTGCAATTGCAAGTGGCACTTTCGAAATGCTCTGATAGTAGTTTGTAAGCTTTGCCTGACTTGCAGCATTTCCCTGGAAGTATACAAGGCCTCCCACACCATATTTTCTGATCATGTCGCTAACCTCTACAACATGATCTGCCTCTTTGTCCGACCATGCTGCAATCCATATTGTCTGGGCTATCTGTTGCTCAAGCGAAAGCGTCTTCATGACAGAATCAACCCAGGGGTGATTTAAATATTTAAGAAATGGTGGTTCGGTATTCTGAGCACTTGTAAGCTGGCTGGTGCAAAAAACGGCAATGAATATCAGTAAAATTCCGGGCCGGGTAATACTTTTCATGATAATATGTCTTTTGATGTTAAAATGATTGTCCCAAATGTAATTTTTTAAACTCAAATATTTAATGCTTTCCTGAAACTGATTATTTGCTGTGTTAATAAATGATATTAAAGAGATGATAATAATAAAGTTTATAATGGTATGGATTTGCTATTTTTGAGCACTTTAAAAGTTTTAAAGGATGGCAGGAAGCAACAACAGACTGGTCTCACTCGATATTTTCAGGGGCATTACAGTAGTTTTCATGATAATTGTGAATACTCCGGGCAGCTGGGAGTATGTTTATGCTCCTTTGAGGCATGCTAAGTGGCACGGTTGCACGCCAACTGACCTTGTCTTTCCTTTTTTTCTGTTCATAGTGGGAGTTTCAACATATTATTCTCTGAAAAAATACGGTAGCGAATTCAACTGGGGCTCAGTGTGGAGAATCTTCAGAAGGATGATACTTATTTTTGCTGTTGGTTTGTTGCTTGCAATTTTTCCCAGGTTCATACGCGACTATTCTGAACTCAGAATCCCCGGCGTTCTGCAGAGGATAGCTATTGCTTATGCCTTTGCTGCGATAATCTGTCTTTCTGTCCGCCGTGAATTCCTCTGGATAGTTATTGCCGTAATCCTGCTTGCATACTGGGGACTGCTCTACTTCTTCGGGGGGACTGATCCCTATAGTCTTGAGTCAAATCTTGTAAGAAAGATTGATCTGGCCCTGCTTGGTGCCAATCAAATTTATAAAGGTTATGGAGTACCCTTCGATCCCGAAGGTTTGCTTAGCACTCTTCCGGCAATTGCCACTGTGCTGACAGGGTATTTTGTTGGCTCAATGATAGATATAACAAAGAAGGCAGGCCTTGTTTTCCTGAAACTCATTCTCTATGGAATTGCTGCCGCTGGTCTGGGATATTTATGGGGACTTGTCCTTCCGATAAACAAACCTCTATGGACCAGTTCCTATGTTATGTATTCAGCTGGTTTTGCGATGATTACACTGGCTCTGGTCTATCTCATTGCCGATGTTGCAAAGTGGCAGAAGTGGGGAAGCTTTTTCCTTGTTTTCGGAACAAATGCGATTTTTGCCTATACCCTGGCTGGGTTATGGACAAGAACCATGATTAATATTAAATTCCATTCAGGTGAGAATACAATTACTTTATATAACTGGATTTACCAGAATATATTTGCTCCGGTTGCAGGTAATATGAATGGCAGTCTTGCTTTTGCAGTATTCCAGGTATTGCTTGTGTGGTCAATTGTCCTTATCCTTTACAGGAAGAAGGTTTTTATTAAGCTTTAATTAGTTGATGGTTTTTGCAATAAACAAATTTCAGAAGAATGCAGATAATTGATATTGTATCAGAAGGTTATAAAAAGCACTTTGGTGTAAAGAATCTTGATATTTATGCTTTACCGCAATCCGGCTCCGACAGAAAATATTTCAGGTTGAATGACGGAAGCCGGAAAGTAATCGGAGCCTATAATGCCAATCCTGAGGAAAATGATGCTTTTATTGGTTTTACAAGGCATTTTCTTACAAAAGGTCTTCCTGTACCTGAAATCTACGCAACCCTGCCTGAGCAGAATACATATTTTCTTCAGGATCTTGGAGATACAAACCTGTATACCTGGCTTCAGTCAAATGGTTTTTCAGAAGAGGCTGAGAAGCTTTACAGGAAGGTTCTGGACAAGCTTACAGGCTTTCAGATTGAAGGAATACAGGGGCTCGACCTGAATCTTTGTTACCCGCACAAAAGTTTTGACAGGCAGAGCATGATGTGGGACATGAATTATTTCAAATACATGCTTCTTAAGCTGCTGGCAGCCCCATTCAATGAACGCAGGCTGGAAAATGACTTTAACTCACTCTCTGATTTCCTTCTTGAAACAGGACAGGATTATTTTCTGTACCGGGATTTTCAGTCGGCAAATGTTATGGTACTTGAAGGTGAGGTATGGTTCATTGATTACCAGGGTGGAAGAAAGGGAGCTCCCCAGTATGATGTTGCTTCCCTTCTTTA
>JAKLDT010000067.1 GCA_022703405.1 Bacteroidota bacterium
TTCAGCAGGTTCAGGAAAATTGTTGTTTGCGAACTGAACCTCGGACAGTTTGCTGATTATCTCAGGATGAAGCACCAGGAATTCACATATCATCAGATAAATAAAGTGCAGGGCGTTCCTTTCACAATAAGTGATATTAAAGATAATTGCATAAAATTGCTGGAGGAAAAATAACATGGAAGAGACAACCTTAAAATATACCGCCAAGGATTACAAAAGTGATCAGGAAGTAAGATGGTGCCCTGGCTGCGGAGACCATGCCGTACTGAGTTCTGTTCAGCGTGCCCTTGCCGAACTTGGCATTCCCAAGGAACAGATAGCATTTATTTCTGGTATCGGATGCTCATCAAGGTTCCCATACTACATGGACACTTATGGTTTCCATGGTATACACGGCCGTGCAGCAGCTATTGCCTCCGGTGTCAAAACTGCCAATCCTGAATTGTCAGTATGGCAGATAACCGGTGATGGAGATGCCCTAGCTATAGGAGGTAACCACTTCATACATGCAGTCAGAAGAAATGTAGACCTGAATATAATTCTGTTCAATAATGAAATATACGGACTTACAAAAGGTCAGTATTCTCCTACTTCATCAAAAGGACTTGTAACAAAAACATCACCCTTTGGTACTGTTGAAGAACCATTTTCGGTTGGTGAACTTGTAATAGGCGCAAAAGGTAAATTCTTTGCCAGAACAATAGATGCCAATATTGCACTTTCAACTCAGATCTATACTGCAGCAGCAAGACACAAGGGAGCAAGTGTTATCGAAGTACTCCAGAATTGCGTGATTTTTAATGATGGAATACACGAAGAAGTCACCGGGAAGGAAGTCAGGGATGACAGGACAATAATCCTTAAGCATGGTGAGCCGATGATTTTTGGAAAAGACAACGAAAAGGGCCTCATACTGGATGGACTTAAACTGAAAGTTGTGAAAATAGGCGAGAACGGCATAACTGAGAAGGATCTTCTGATCCACAATGCTGCAGAGCCTAATCCCGGTATTCAGTACATGCTTGCAAATATGAGGTATCCGGAATATCCTGTAGCACTGGGAATTATCAGGGCTGTTGAAGGAATCACCTACGATGCCTCTGTTCACGGGCAGATAAAAGATATCAGGGAAAACGCAAAGATAAAATGCATGGACGATCTGCTTTCAAGTGGCTCAACATGGAATGTTGAATAAAGAGAAAAATCAGGCCCCTGAATACAAGCGTCTCCTACATGAGCAACAGGAGAGGCTCAAGGAACTTGCTTGCATTAACCAGACAGCGGCAATTTTAAAGGAAAATCAACCTGTTGAAGATTCCCTCCGCAGGATTGTGATGCTGCTGCCGCCAGCCTGGCAATACCCCGATTTTACTGTCGCCAGAATAACATATTCCGGAAAAAGCTTCAGCACACATGGATTCATTGAAACAAGCTGGAGGATGTCTCAGGATTTTGCCACTATAGATGGTGAGTCACTTAACATTGAAGTTTATTATACAAATGAATTCAGGGAAGAATTCGAAGGACCCTTTCTAAGGGAGGAGCGTGACCTTATTCAGAACATTGGCAGCCTGATAACCGGGTATATAAACAGTTTCATGGCAAAGGAACTGATAAGGCTTTCCCGTACTGCAGGCTCAGAACCAGATATTCAGAGAGATCTTTCAAGCAAACAACTCCTGCAGAAATTTCTTAACAGGCACAATGCCGAAAGAGATGTATTTCATGATCTTATGCCTTTCAGGGTAAAGGAGATACTGCTTATTGCCAACCTGTATGACGCTTATTCAATTGAGGGAGAAGGCCGTTTTGCCGAACATATTTTTGGAGATTATTTCAAGGGAAATATTACCTCAATTCCAAGGGTGACTGGTGTTTCAAGTGAGGAAGATGCCTTTATGCGCCTGTCATCAAGGTATCACGATATGATCATAATTATGGTCGGCGTTGACCGCGACACTCCTGTGGAACTGTGCAGGAGAATAAAATTCAAATACCCCTATATTCCTGTTTATCTGTTGCTTGGAAATACAAAGGATGTTCTGTTCATTCGTAAACAGAAAGCACTTGGCGTGCCCTTTGATAATTATTTTGTCTGGACCGGTGAAACCCGTATTCTGTTTTCAATGGTCAAGCTGCTTGAAGACAGGGTGAATATTGACAATGATACTCAGAAGGGACTTACAAGGCTGATACTTATTGTTGAAGATTCGGCAGACTATTATTCCACCTACCTTCCGCTTGTTTACAACCTTGTTATGGAGCAAACAAGGAATCTTGTTGATGATGAATCGGATGATGAATTGTTTAAGATGCTGAAACTGAGGGCGCGACCTAAAATAATGCTTGTGTCTGATTTCGAGGAAGCAATCAAGTGTTATAAAAAATACCGCGACAGCCTTCTTTGTGTGATTTCTGATGTCAGGTTTCCCATGAAAGGTGAAATGAATGAAACTGCCGGAGTGGATTTTCTCAGGCTGGTGAGGGACGAGAATCCAGGCCTGCCTCTGATACTCCAGTCATCTGATACTGATAACGCAAAATATGCCTATTCCCTTAAGGCAACTTTCATAAATAAAAATTCACAAAGCCTGCTGCAGGACCTCAAGACCTTTATTAATTATTATCTGGGTTTCGGTCCTTTCATCTACCGCGACAGTAAAGGCCGTCAGATAGCTGTGGCCAAAACTATGAAGGAGTTTGAGACGCTTCTTCAGACAGTACCCGATGAATCACTTGTTTATCATGCTTCGCGGAATAACTTTTCACAGTGGCTCATGGCTCGCGGTGAAGCAAGAATCGCCAGGGACATTAATCCACTGAAAGCCGGTGATTTTGCAAGCGTTGGTGAATTCAGGGAATTCCTGATAGGCCTGATATGGCAGCGGAAGAAGGAAATGAATGCCGGCAGGGTGATAAACTTTGAGGAATCTTCGGTTCCTGATGAAACAAATGTTGTCAGTCTCATTGGTGGTTCAATGGGAGGAAAGGGAAGGAGCCTTGCTTTTGTAAATGCCCTGATTTACAGTTTCGATCTCGGCAGGTTGCTGCCCGGGATCAATATTAAAAGCCCTGTGACTGCAATAATCGGGACAGACGAGTTTGACATGTTCATGGAACGCAACAGGCTGTGGGACCAGGTTAAGAATGAAACTGATTTTCTGAAGCTTCAGAAATGTTTTCTTAACGGCAGCCTGAGCTATACTCTTGAGAAAAAGCTCAGGATACTGCTGAGAATGATAAAAAAACCTGTTGCAGCACGCTCCTCCAGCCTCTATGAAGATTCAATGAGCCAGCCATTCTCCGGAATATTTGCGACATATCTGCTTCCTAACAATAATGAAGATCCTGAAATCAGGATGAAGCAGCTGTCTGATGCCATAAAGCTTGTTTTTTCTTCAATATATTCCGACAATTCACGGACTTATTTCAAGGCAATAAATTACAAAATTGAGCAGGAAAAGATGGCTGTCATTATCCAGGAGGTCGTTGGTAACAGGTACGATGATGCCTTTTATCCGCATGTCAGCGGAACTGCACAGTCATTCAACTTCTACCCTGTTGCTCACATGGTGCCTGAAGATGGCTTTGCCGTCGTGGCAGTGGGGCTGGGCCAGTATGTTATGGAAGGCGAAAGATCGTACAGGTTTTCGCCTGCATATCCTGCTATTGACATTATATCACATAAGGATCTCTACAGGAATTCGCAGGTGCATTTTTATGCAGTCGACATGTCAGAACGAAAGCTGAATCTTCTTGATGGTGAAATGGCCGGACTTGTATCACTGGAGATTTCAGCAGCCGAGAAGCATGGGACAATTATCCATTCTGCCTCAGTCATGAATGCTGACAATGATACGATTACACCAGGACTTGACGCTCCGGGACCACGGGTTATAAATTTTGCAGACATACTTAAGTACGAATACATACCTCTGGCTTCCACGCTCCGCACAGTACTGGAGGTTGTTACGGAAGCATTCGGAACACCTGTGGAGATTGAATTTGCAATTGATCTGACAAAGGATTCCGAAGGCAATGCCTCATTTTACCTTCTTCAGATAAAACCGCTTGTAGGAAGCTATGCCGGTTACTCAATTGACCCGTCGACAATAGATGATGACAAAACTGTGCTAATATCGAAGAAAAGCATGGGTAACGGGCTGATAGATAATATCACTGATTTTGTTTATATTGAACCTGCTGATTTCGACAATACGCTTACAACAGAAATGGCTGCGGAAATAGAAAGTATAAACCGGAAAATGCTTGCTGAAAAGCGGCAGTATGTACTTGCAGGCCCGGGCCGCTGGGGTACCCGTGACAGATTTATCGGAGTGCCTGTAGACTGGCCTCAGATTTCAAATGCCAGGGTAATTGTTGAATGCGGACTTCCGGGCTTTCATGTTGACGCATCCCTCGGATCACACTTTTTCCACAATGTTACTTCAATGAATGTCGGGTATTTCTCAGTCGATGAGGAGATCCATGGCGGGAAAATATACTGGGAAAAACCAGCCAGGCAGCAACTTGTTGAAAAGGGAAGATTTTTCAGACATGTCAGGTTTGAAAAACCATTGATAATCAGGATGGACGGAAGAAAAGGAATGGCAGTTATTTCAGAAAATAAATAAAGCCGATATATGACATTCATTGACGGTATACTTGATATCCAGAAATACGATTTTACCGACACCTCATTCGATCTGCTCATGCAGAAAAGGATCCATCGGGTACTTGTAATCTGCAGCAATTATGACAATTACATGCTTGAGGAAGATGGAAGGATCGATGAGCAGATATTCAATGAATATGCATCGCTTAACCTTCGCTACCCGCCTACCTTTGTTCAGACTGATAATGAGGAAGATGCATTCAGAATTCTTGGTGAAGGAAACATCGACCTTGTTATTTCGATGCTCAGCCTTAAGGGAACAGATGTATTTGGCCTTGCAAAAAGAATAAAGGAAAAGCATGCAAGCATTCCGATTGTTGTGCTTACATATTTCTCCCGTGAAGTATCACTGAGGCTTGAAGGCGAGGATCTCAGCGCTATCGATTATGTATTCTGCTGGCTTGGGGATGCATCACTTATCCTCGCCATAATTAAGCTGATAGAGGATAAAATGAATGCCGATCACGATATTGAGAATATTGGTGTTCAGGCAATTATCCTTGTTGAGAATTCAATCCGGTACATATCCCTGTACCTGCCTAATATATATAAAATTGTTCTGATGCAGTCGCTTGATTTTCAGAGAGAAGCCCTGAATGAACACCAGCGGATGCTGAAGATGAGAGGCCGTCCGAAAATCCTGCTTGCAAACAATTTCAATGATGCGCTCGACCTCTACTATAAATATAAATACAATGTCCTCGGAGTTATTTCGGATATAAGCTACAAGCGCGATGGTATTCAGGATGAGAATGCCGGCATTGAGCTCTGCAAGGTTGTTATGGCTGATGACGACAAGGTTCCTTTCCTGCTCCAGTCTTCCAGCCTTTCACACAAAAAAATTGCCGAGGAAATGGGCGCCGGCTTTATTAATAAATATTCCAAATCGCTTTCTCTTGAGCTGAGAAACTTCATAATCCAGAATCTTGCTTTCGGACCTTTTGTCTTCAGAAACCCTTATACAATGGAGCCGATAGCTATTGCAACCGACCTCCAGAGCCTTCAGCAGAAATTGCTTACAATACCAGATAATTCACTTGAGTATCATGCATCAAGGAACCATTTCTCGAAATGGCTGAACGCACGTGCTTTCTTCCCTGTTGCACAGATGTTCAAGTATATCAGGAAGGAAGATTTTGCTTCGAAAGACGAGATGCGCAGATTCCTGTATGTTGCAATTTCAAGTTTCCGTCTCGGCAAAGGGAGGGGAGTGATTGCGAAATTCGACAAGGCAAGCTTTGACGAATATCAGATCTTTTCACGTATCGGTGAAGGATCAATAGGAGGAAAGGCAAGAGGACTGGCATTCATAAACAGGATAATAAAAAATAGCAAGCTCTTTAATCTGTTCCCCGATGTTATTATCACAATACCCAGAACAGTTGTATTGAGCACTGATATTTTTGATGAGTTTATGGAACAGAATAACCTGTATTCTGTTGCTCTTTCCGATCTTACCGACAGTGAGATCCTTGACAAGTTCATAAATGCTGAATTACCCGGACATGTCCTTCAGGATTTCTATGCTTTTCTTTCGGTCTCAAAGAATGTACCTATTGCAGTGCGCTCCTCAAGCAAGCTGGAAGATTCGCATTATCAGCCTTTTGCCGGCATTTACTCTACCTACATGATCCCGAGGATTGCTGATAACAAGCTTATGGTCAAGATGCTTTCAGATGCAATAAAGGAGGTTTATGCATCAGTCTATTATAAAAGCAGCAAAGCCTATATGACGGCAACTGCAAACGTAATTGATGAAGAGAAGATGGGCATAATACTTCAGGAGGTATGCGGTACCCGTCATGGCGATATTTTCTATCCTACTCTTTCAGGCGTGGCCAGGTCGATAAATTATTACCCTATTGGTTCGGAAAAGGCTGGTGATGGTATTGTGAATATAGCTTTCGGACTTGGAAAACTGATTGTTGAGGGAGGTATGTCTCTCAGGTTTTCACCACGCTACCCAAAAAAAATACTTCAGCTTTCTTCACCCGAGACTGCCCTTAGGGATACACAGAAGGTATTCTGCGCCCTCGACCTGAATGCAGGCAGTTTTGTTCCTTCTACCGACGATGGTGTTAACATCCTTAAGATCGACATCAAAGATGCAAACAATGACGGTGCGATGAAATATGTTGGCTCAACTTACGACAGGATTAATCATATTCTCAGGGACGGGATAAGTCATCCGGGTAAAAGAGTAATTTCATTTGCAAATGTATTGCAGCACAAGGCATTTCCTGTTGCTGAAATAATAAGCACCCTGCTCGACCTTGGTCAGAAGGAGATGAATAATCCCGTTGAAATTGAATTTGCAGCAAATCTTGAGACACCTCCCGGTACTCCAAAGGTGTTCAGTTTTCTTCAGATCAGGCCTATAGTTCATACAGAGGAAACTGTAAACATCAACCTCACCCACATAAGACCTGAAAATACGATAGTATATTCTGATTCAGCCCTTGGTAACGGAACTTTTAAGGGGATTTGTGATCTTGTATATGTCAGGCCCGAATCCTTTAATGCAGCCAATAATAAAAACCTTGCCATTGATATTGAGAATCTGAATGCAAACTTTGTCAGGCAGTCATCAGGCTATGTACTCATAGGTCCGGGCCGCTGGGGTTCATCTGATCCCTGGCTTGGCATACCTGTTATCTGGCCGCAGATTTCCGCTGCACGTATAATAATTGAATCAGGACTTAAAAACTACAGGATAGATCCCAGTCAGGGAACACATTTCTTCCAGAATCTTACTTCATTCCGTGTCGGATATTTCACAATAAATCCATATATAAAGGAGGGATTTTATGATGTGGATTTCCTTAACAGCCTTGAGGCAGTTTATGAAAACGAACATATAAGACACATAAGGTTCAATAATCCCCTTGACATAATGATCGATGGCAGGAAGCACAAGGGAGTTATAATGAAGCCAGGGGAGAAATGACCAGAGTGCCTAAGTTGAATTACTATAAAACGTTTGTTTGTCAGCCTATTGCCGATTCGGTGTGAATATCCTTATTGACCTTTTTAATTAGTCCCTGAAGAACATTTCCCGGACCAACTTCTGTAAACGAAGTGGCACCACCCGCAATCATATTAAGTACTGTCTGGGTCCATTTAACAGGCGAAGTAAGCTGTCGTACCAGGTTATCCTTTATTGTATCAGGATCGGAACATGGAGAGGCGTTAACATTCTGATATACAGGGCATATTGGTTTGTTGAAGACAGTGCTGTTTATAGCTTCTTCAAGTTCCATCCTGGCAGGTTCCATGAGCGGTGAATGAAAGGCGCCGCTTACTGCAAGCTTTAGTGCTCTCTTTGCACCTTTGGCTTTCAGCAGTTCAATTGCCTTGTCAATTCCTTCGTTTGAACCTGAAATTACGATCTGCCCCGGGCTGTTGTAATTTGCAGGAACCACAACTTCGGGAATTTCTGCACACACATCCTCTACTGTTTTGTCGTCAAGTCCGAGAATGGCAGCCATTGTTGAAGGTGCAAGTTCGCAGGCTTTCTGCATCGCAAGAGCCCTTTTTGCAACAAGCCTGAGACCATCTTCAAAAAGAAGAGTCCTGTTTGCAACAAGAGCTGAAAATTCTCCCAGCGAATGTCCTGCTACCATTTCGGGTTTGAAGGCATCACCCAGAACTGCGGCAAGGATTGTTGAGTGAAGGAAAATTGCAGGTTGTGTTACCTTGGTCTGTTTCAGATCCTCTTCTGTTCCTGAGAACATAAGGTTAGTTATACTGAATTCGAGTATTTCATTTGCCAGTTCAAACATGTCAGTGGCAACAGCCGATTTCTCATACAGATCTCTTCCCATCCCCACGAACTGCGCTCCCTGACCGGGAAAAACATAAGCTTTCATACTTTAATTATTATGAATTTTGATTTACAAAGATGATAAAAACAGATAAATTATCAATGAAGCCTTGTACCTATCAGGTGTACAAATTCCTCACGGGTATTCAGATGTTGCAGGAAAATCCCGGTAAATGCAGAGGTTGTTGTAACCGAGTTTTGTTTCTGTACTCCCCTGATCTGCATGCACATGTGCTGTGCCTCAATTACAACGGCAACTCCCAGGGGCTTAAGGGTATCCTGAATACAGTTACGTATTTGTGTTGTCAGTCTTTCCTGTACCTGAAGCCTTCTGGCATAAGCCTCTACAACCCTGGCAATCTTACTGAGTCCTGTGATATAACCATCGGGGATATATGCCACATGAGCTTTGCCGAAGAAGGGCAGCATGTGATGTTCGCACATTGAGTAAATGTCGATATCCTTTACAATAACCATCTGCCTGTATTCCTCCTTGAACATTGCAGATTTGAGTATCTCCTCCGCATTCATATTATACCCGGCAGTAAGGAAGTTCATTGCTTTTGCAACCCTCTGGGGAGTTCTCAGCAGTCCTTCCCTTTCAGGATCTTCGCCGATAAGTTCAAGGATACGCCTGTACAGTGAAGCCATCTCTTCAACGTTTGCAGCATTCCAGGTCTCAATTTTGTTGTATCCGTTGGCAACAATACCTGCCCCGTCATTTATTTTTTCAATAGTCTTATCCATAATATTCTATTGTATTGTTTTCAGTTTCAGCAATTTTGACACAGTGAAGCCAGGCCCCTTCTTTTTCAATGAAAGGTCTTAACTCATTCCATATAGCCACTGCCAGATTTTCAGTCGTTGCAATCTTTCCCTGCATGAAGTCAACATCAATATTAATGTTCTTATGATCAATCTTATTAATGATCCTTTCCTGGATTATCTGTTTTATAACATTAATATTTATGACAAATCCGAGTTCACTTGAAGGTTCCCCCTTAACAGTAACCCAGAGTTCATAATTATGGCCGTGCCAGTTGGGATTTGAACATTTTCCGAATACTTTCTGATTCTGCTCGTCAGTCCAGTCCTCCCTGAACATCCTGTGCGCAGCACAGAATCTTTCCCTGCGTGTGAGATATATCATGCTGCCATCTTATTTATAATGCAATAATAACCATTAATTTTGATCTTTTTCATCCGTAAAAGCAATATATTTAGACGATTAATTTGTTTAAGACCAGAGGATATGGCATTGAAGGCACTTTATGTCACATCAACCACAGCTGAGGCGGAAGCTCTCAGAAAAGCAACTGTTTTTGATGCTTCATCAGGTAATTTTCATGCCGGGAATGTTGAGATCAGTTTACTTTTAGGCAATGTAGGCGCTGTGTCAACAGTCTGGTCATTAATGAATTACCTTGCAGTTAATGGTAAACCTGATATTGCAATAAACGGTGGAATTGCAGGAAGCTTCAGGCCTGATATCCCTCCCGGAAGCGTTGTGATGCCTGTAACAGATTGCTTTGCTGACTGCGGCATTGAAGACGGGAATGAGTTTTTCACTCTGTTTGAAGCAGGACTTGCGATGCCGGGTGCTTTCCCCTTTGAAAACGGATTGCTTAAAGCGCCTGAAAATATAATATCGAAGGCCGGCAATCTGATCAGATCCGTTAATGCTATAACAGTGAATGCTGCAACAGGTTCAGAATCAACAAGAGACAGGCTTTTCCGGAAGTATTCACCCGACATTGAGACAATGGAAGGTGCAGGCTTTTTCTATGTATGCAAAATGGAACAACTGCCATTTATTGCTATCAGGGCTGTTTCAAACATGGTGGAAAAAAGGGATAGGAGCAAATGGAATATTCCTCTGGCGCTTGATAATCTTTCAGTTAAACTTGAACTCTTGCTAAAACAACTGAATACACTATGAAACTTAAGCTGGGCTTCTCTCCATGCCCTAATGATACTTTCATTTTTGATGCCATGGTACATGGCCTTATTGATACTGAGGGTCTGTCATTCGATTATTTCCTTGCCGATGTAGAGGAATTGAACAGGCGGGCAATGTCAGGTGAGGTTGATATTACAAAGCTCAGTTTTCATGCCTATGCCTATGTTGCTCCGAAATATCTGATACTTGATTCGGGAAGTGCACTTGGCTTTGGCAATGGCCCCCTTCTTGTGAGCAGGCATAAGGCTGACGAAAGGTCGGTTTCGTCAATGAAGATTGCGATACCCGGGAAATTTACAACGGCAAACCTCTTGTTCAGTATTGCCTGGCCAGAGGCGGTAAATAAAAAGGAATACCTGTTTTCAGATATTGTTGATGCTGTTTTAAAAGGTGAAGTTGATGCAGGTCTTATTATCCATGAAACACGTTTCACATACATGGAGAAGGGTCTCTACAAAATCGCCGATATGGGCGAATACTGGGAAAAGCTTACAGGTCTTGCAATTCCCCTGGGGACAATAGTCATCGGAAGGAATATTCCTGAAGATATTTCGGGGAAGGTTAACAGGGTTTTAAGGCGAAGCATTGAATATGCAATGAATTCTGCAAGGACTCCTTCAGTGTTTGTTTCTGATAATGCAAGAGAGATGGACCGTGAGGTTATGAGAAAGCATATAGAGCTGTATGTTAATGATTTCACACTGTCGCTTGGCAGCAGGGGAAGGGAAGCAGTCAAGAAACTTCTTGAATATGCGTCGGTAAGGAAGGTCATTCCACCGGTTCCTGATACCATTTTTCTGGACCAGAAATGATGTGGTTGTTATTGCAGAAAGTAGTAAATTTGAACATTAGTATTGAAGCATTGTTAGATTCTGTAGTACTAACATTTTAAAATTATACGAATATGGCATTTGAACTTCCAAAACTACCGTACAGAATGGATTCACTTGTTCCTTACATAAGTGAAGAAACTCTTGATTATCATTATGGAAAACATCATCAGACCTACGTCACAAATCTTAATAACCTGATACCGGGTACTGAATTTGAAAAAGCTGATCTTGAGACTATTATCAGGAAAGCAGATGGAGGTATTTTCAATAATGCCGCACAGGTGTGGAACCACACTTTTTATTTTGAGACCTTCTCAAAGGATGCAAGGAAAGTTCCTGCAGGTGTTCTTGCTGAAGCCATTAATGCATCATTCGGTTCCTTCGACGCCTTCAGGGAGCAGTTCAACAAGGCTGCTGCAACTCTCTTCGGAGCCGGTTGGGCCTGGCTTGTTAAAAAAGATGACGGAACCCTGCAGATAGTCCAGGAATCAAACGCAGGCAATCCCCTAAAAAAAGGACTTAAGCCTATTCTGACATGTGATGTATGGGAACACGCTTATTACATCGATTACAGAAACAAAAGGCCTGATTACATCAAATCATTCTGGGAAATACTTGACTGGGAAAAAGTAGCTGCCAGATATTAATATATTTTATTATGGGAATAAGGGAACTTGTAAACAAGACCAGGTCATACCGTCGTTTTGAAGAAGATTACAAGGTTGAACAAAAAACACTCGAGGATCTCATTAATCTCGCAAGGCTTTCAGCATCAGGAGCTAACAGGCAGCCTCTGAAATATATTCTGGCAAATACAAAGGAAAAATGCGAGAAAATTTTTCCAACACTTGCCTGGGCCGGCTATCTTACAACATGGCCCGGTCCGGACAAAGGGGAACGCCCTTCTGCTTATGTTATTATTGTTGGTGACAAATCGGTTACTGAATCTTTTGGCATAGACCACGGAATAGCTGCACAGAGCATTATGCTTGGTGCTACTGAAGCGGGTCTGGGAGGTTGTATGATATCTTCAGTCAAACATGATGGACTAAGGGATGCTCTGAGCATCCCTGACCAGTATGAGATACTTATAGTTCTGGCTCTTGGAAAACCGGTTGAGAAGGTTATTGTTGAGGACGTAAAGAACGGAGACATTAAATACTGGAGAGATTCCTCCGGGACACATCATGTGCCCAAAAGGGGAATTAATGAGCTGATATTGAAGTTATAATTTTAAAATCCTGCGGGGTGTGGCGTTTCTTGTTGTTGTTTTTCTCACTTCTTGTTTCCGGCGGAATTTTATCTGCCCAGGTGAATATTAACAAATCACAGGGGATACTTTTCCGAGGACTTGTACAGGATGCATCAAGTCTTTCACCTGTGCCCAATTCGCAGATTTTCATAAACAATGACCTTGCTTCAGTCAGCAATGAAGAGGGATCATTTGTTTTTTATGTAAACAGGCAAGATACTATTGTATTCAACAGTCTTGGTTACAAATCATTTATCTACATTGTAAGTGATACCCTTATGGGCTCTGAGTTCAATGCCGGGATCTTTCTTCATACAGATACCGTGGAGATAGGTGAAGTCATTATATTGCCAAGGAGACCTGACCTTAGATCGGAGATTATGAATGCACCCCCGCGTGAATCAGGGATAATTGATAATGCAAGGAGTAATGTTGCAATATCAGCTTACCAGGGTAGGACTTCACAGGCACAGCTTGGTAATCCTGTAGATAACTACGCGGCTTTAAGAGAGAAGCAGAAAGTAATGGCATTTGAAAGGGGAGGGATTCCTTCTGATCAGATAGCAGGGCTTAATCCTTTACTGGTTGTGCCGGCTGCATGGCTGCTTATCAAGGGTTTCCCTGAAAAACAATCTCCCCTGAAGTCTCAGCTCACTTCATCGGAGGTGGATGAAATTCACAGGATCTACCTTGAGAGAAACCGTAAGAAGGAATGAGGTGTGTTGGAACCAGTAATCAGTATTCAGTATTCAGTAACTTTCCTATCCCTTGTAAAAGATAGCCTTCATTATATCGCTTGCCACCTTGGGATTTTCCTTAAGCCTTCTTGTACAATATCCGAACCACTGTTGTCCGAAAGGAACATAAATTCTCATCCTGTGGCCGTCAGAAACAACCTTGTCCCGGAGCTTTGGTGTTACTCCGTAAAGCATCTGGAACTCGTACAAATTATCCGGGACCTTATATTTTTCAATAAGACCGTAAGCCTTGTCAATAAGATACTTATCGTGTGTTGCAATGCCTACATAGATTTTATTTTTAAGCATAAACTCAAGATCCTCAAGATAATGGGTGTTTATCTCATCATGCTGTTTGTATGAGATTGCTTCAGGTTCAACATAGATGCCTTTGCACAGCCTGAAATTAAGAGGATGTTCAGCTGAATGAATATCAAGCAGGCCTTCTATATCCTTTAAAGTTCTTTTAAGATAAGCCTGAATGACAAGACCCACGTTAGCCGGAAATTCAGCCTTTAGTCGCCTGTACAGTTCAATCTCCATGTCGGTGCATGGCGAATCTTCCATGTCAATACGTATAAAGCTATTGTGCGATGCAGCTTTAAGAACAATCTCACGGATGTGCCTGTAGCATGTTTCCCTGTCAATCAGAAGGCCAAAACTTGTTGGTTTAAGGGA
>JAKLDT010000068.1 GCA_022703405.1 Bacteroidota bacterium
CTCCCGGAGGAACAATAACTCACCGGCAGAGGATCTTCCATATTACCGGCGATGAACAAAAGCTGTCGGAAATAACTGAAAAGCTCTTTGGTGAGAAACTTTCTGATATTTCATCAGTCTTTTAGCATCCCGGGATAATGAAGAATAATTCGCTTATTAAATCCCTGATATTGATCTTATTAATATCAGCAGGTACTGCCTGTAAAAAGAGTATTCCAAATGAAATTCTCTGGGATAACTATGGTGTACCGCATATCTACGCTTCTGATGCAGCTCAGATGTACTATGAATTTGGCCGTGCCCAGATGACAAGTCATGCAGATCTCATTCTGAAGCTTTATTCCCAGGCCAGGGGAACATCTGCATCTTATTTCGGTGATTCAGGTCTTGAATCAGACAGGCTGATGAAGCTTTTCCGTCTTGACAGCCTTGCTGATGCAGCATATTCAAAACAGAATCCTGTTTTCAGAAAGTATATTGATGCCTTTGTAAAGGGCATGAATGATTACGCTTCTGAAAACTCAGGGGCTATATGTGAACAATGCAGAAAAATTTTGCCGGTAACAAGCAAGGATATTATGGCTCATACCCTGAGAGTTATCTGTATAGAATTTCTTGGAATGGATGAGATTTCTGCTGTGAAAAGATTAACAGAGCCGGGTTCGAATGCAATAGCAATAGGTCCCTCGCGTTCCGCTTCAGGAAATGCCATGCTGATGTCAAACCCACACCTGCCATGGTCAGGATTCTTTATCTGGTACGAAGCACATCTTAATACCGAAGATTTCAATCTCTACGGTGTCAGCCTTGTCGGAATGCCCACGCTCACAATTGCCTTCAATGAAGATCTTGGCTGGACCCATACAGTTAATCCTATCGACGGAGCCGACAGGTATGAGCTTGAAACAGAAGGGGATTATTATTTTCTTGATAATAAAAAAGTTCCTTTTCAGAAAAGAGAGATATCAGTTCAGGTGCTTCAGAATGACGGATCAATGAAGACAGAAACAGCTTCCTGCAAATATTCTCTCCATGGCCCTGTTGTGGGAGAAAAGGGAAATATAGCCTGGGCAATAAGATTAGCCGGACTGGAAAATGCAGGGATCTTTGAACAATATCACAGGATGGGCATGGCCAGGAACCTGAATGAGTTTGAAAAGGCAGTCAGGATGATGCAGAATCCTATGTTCAATATTATCTATGCCGATCGCGACGGACACATATATTACCTTTATAACGGCAACATTCCGGCACGAAGCAGGGGAGATTACTCCTTCTGGAGGGGAACTGTGCCGGGAACCGAATCGGACCTTATATGGAAGGAATATCTTCCCTTTGACTCCCTGCCAGGACTTGTTGATCCTCCTTCAGGATTTTTGCAGAACTGCAATGATCCTCCATGGGTCTGTACTTTTCCTGCACTTCTTAATCCTGACGACTATCCAGGCTATGTTGCTCCGAAGGGGATGGGTTTAAGGCCACAAAGAGCTGTCAACCTGATTCTTGGAGACTCTTCAATAATGCCTGATGAACTGATTGATATAAAGCTCAATACCGGGCTGGAATCAGCTGACAGGTATCTCGATGAATTGCTTTCTTATGCGGAGAAATCGTCAGAAAAGAAAGTTACTGAGGCTGTAAGAATACTTAAAGCCTGGGACAGAAAGTCAGATACAGGAAGCAGGGGCACTCTGCTCTTTGCCGAGTGGTGGGAACTTGCCAGGCCTGTTTTGGGTAAAATTCCCTGGGATACGGAGCAGCCAACATCAACTCCCCGTGGAATAAAGGATGCAGGAAAAGCTGTGGCCCTTCTTGCCGATGCTTACGATTCTGCCTGTAAGAAATACGGGTCAGCTGATGTCGCAACAGGCGACATATTCAGGATCAGGATCAACGGCCGTGATGTTCCGTCAAACGGCGGACCGGAATATTTCGGTATGCTCAGGGCAATGTATTATGCTCCCGATTCTGACGGTAAAATGAAAGCTGTGGCCGGGGATACCTATTACGCTGTAACCGAGTTTGGTGAGAAAGTCCAGGCCAGTGCAGTGATAAGCTACGGAAATGCCACACAGCCTGGTAACAAACATGCCGGCGACCAGCTGGAACTCATGTCGGAAAAGAAAATGCGACCGGTTCTGTTCTATAGGGAAGATGTGCTGAAGCATGTTGAAAGAAATGAAAAAATAAAAGCAATGTTCTGATATTCCGATGACAGGATCTTATGTAAGCATAAAACTCAGCAGTTTCTTATCCCGGATAATTAAACTTACATGTTTTTCAAACCTTGTGTTTGTTTTCCTTCTGGCTGCTTCCTGCACCGGCAGAAGTAAAGTTGTTACTATAGGTACCCTGCTTAATGAAATGACTGACAGGTCCTCGCTTACATATTTTCCCATCAGGTCGTTTAAGCATAAACAGTTCAGCAGTTATAACAGGGCTTCTGTAAGACCTGATTCTGCCGGATGGTTTGCAAATGCCGACATGTCGCATTTCATTCGGGTTGAGCAGAATGACGGGCGACGGGAGTTTGTTATGTTCGATGCTGCAGGCCCTGGTGCTGTTGTACGCTGGTGGATGACTTTTTATAAGGCTCAGAACGGGGTAATCAGGATTTATATCGATAATGACAGTGTTCCGTTGATCCAGGGCAGCCCAAAAGATATGCTCAGGGGATCACTTATCTGTGCTCCTCCTCTTGCTTCTTCAATGCAGGAAGGAGCTCCTCTGGGTGAGGAAGGACGGGATTACGATCATAATTTTTATGTTCCGCTTCCTTTTGCAGAACATTGTAAAATTACTTATGAATGTGATTCCCTGAGGCTCTTATATGATTATGAAGGGACAAAGGTGCCTCAGGGTTATTACTGGCCCGACGTTTTCTACAATATTGGTTATCGCTCATATACAGGGAAAGTAAAGGTAAGATCAGTTACAGCTGCAGATCTTGATACATTAAAGTACAGCTTCGACAGGGCCGGAGAAATCCTCCTTGAAAAATCCGTCCGCTCAGGATCTGAGGAGATGATCTCACGTTTCATTTATCCGGGCGACTCGCTTTCAGTAGACATCCAACATGCAAATACTGCCATAACACGTCTGTCGGCTCTGCTCGATTGTGCAGATATGAACCAGGCCCTAAGGTCGGTGGTGATAAAGGCTTCTTTTGATGGGTATACAACAGTTTGGCTTCCCCTTGGTGAATTTTTTGGCACAGGAGACACACTCTGTAATCACAGAACATGGATGAACAGTACCGATGCATCAGGACTGCTGGAATCATTCTGGGTAATGCCTTTCAGAAGAGACTGTAATATAAACCTTATTAACTACAGTGCTGATACAGTGCATATTGAACTTGTTACAGGCACCAGTGATTATAAGTGGAAGAAAAACAGCCTGTATTTCGGAGCTTCATGGCATGAATACAACAGTATCCGGAGCAGAAACAATGAAGGAGCTCCCTTTGACCTCAACTTTATAAATATTAAAGGAAAAGGAGTTTATGCAGGCGATCAGGTTACAATATTCAACAATACTTATCACTGGTGGGGAGAGGGTGATGAAAAGATCTTTGTCGACGGGGAGAAGTTCCCTTCAAGCTTCGGAACAGGTTCAGAAGATTATTATGGTTATTCCTTTGCGAGACAGGAGCCTTTCTCGCATCCTTTTATCTCACAGCCGGTTGGTATAGGAAACATGTCATGGGGTGTTTCGGTGAACATGCGCCACAGATCGCTCGATGCAATACCTTTCAACGATTCAATCAGCTCAAATATTGAACTATGGCACTGGGCAGACATAAAAATGAATTACGCGCTCACTACTTATTATTATATTGCCTGTCCGTTTGAAACCAATATCCGGCCCGACCGTGAAAGTGTAGTACGTGAGGTGGTTTTAACGAAGGATAATTTTGATAAACAGTTAATCAGATAATTACAACCAAAATGAAAAAACTACTTTCAGCTGTCCTTGGCATTTTATTTCTTGTATCCTGTAGCGTTCCTCAGACAGAAAAGAAATCATCAGCGCTTGCTGAGGCGAGTCCGGAATCCCAGGGAATGTCATCCGAGCGACTGGCCCGGATTGATAATATGCTTAATGAGGCAGTCAGCGATGGCACAATCCCAGGCGCTGTAGCACTTGTGGCGCGAAATGGTAAAATAGTTTACCATAAAGCCTTTGGGATGGCTGATAATGAATCAGGACGGCTGATGAAGAAAGATGATATTTTCAGGATTGCTTCCCAGACGAAGGCAGTTACGGCAACAGCTGTAATGATGCTTTGGGAGGAAGGCAGGTTCAGGCTCGATGATCCGATTTCAAAATATATTCCTGAGTTTAAGGACCCGGGAGTCCTTAAGACATTCAATGAGAAGGATTCTTCGTATACAACAGAACCTGCTGCAAGCGAAATAACTATACGTCAGCTTCTTACACATACTTCCGGTGTGGGATACGGTTTTATTGACGGTGATGACCGCTTCAAAATGATTTATCACAAGGCAGGAATAAATGATGCATTTACTGAAAAGAAGGTTATCCTGGCAGAAAATATAAAAAAGCTCGGACCATTGCCACTCCATCATAACCCGGGTGAAAAGTATGTCTACAGCGAAGGTCTCGATGTACTGGGTTACCTTATTGAAATTGTATCGGGGATGCCATTCGATCAGTTTCTCAGGACAAGGCTTTTTGATCCGCTTGGAATGGATGATACCTGGTTTTATCTTCCTGAAGAGAAGGCCTCCAGGCTTGTGAGTGTGCAGGAGCCAAAAGACGGGACATGGAAAAGATTCCCTGTAACTTCTTATGATCCTGATTATCCTGTGAAGGGAGCGAAAAGCTATTTTGCCGGGGGAGCAGGATTAACAAGTACAGTTAAGGATTATGCCACCATGCTGCAGATGTATCTTAACGGTGGAGAATTGAACGGGAAAAGGATACTCAGCCGTACTACAGTTCAGGCAATTATGGGTAATCAGAATTACAGGGTATGGGGTGAGGATGCCGAGTCATATTATGGTCTTGCCTTTGGTGTGCTGACAAAACGCGGCGCAGAAAAGGGCGGCCTGGGAAGTGAAGGAACCTTCAACTGGGGAGGATATTTCAATACTTCTTATTTTGCCGATCCTGTTGAAAAAACTATCGGTCTGATTTTCAAACAGACTCAGAATCAAAAGGGTGATGGCACTGAATGGAAATTCAGACTTCTTGTTGGTCAGGCAGTTAATGACTGATCTGTCCTGTTTTTATAAATTTTTGGACTAAAATTTTTTAATCTTAAATTTATAGCTCAATCAAATTTGAATTATTAACCTGACAAAATAATACCATGAAGACCAACAGAAGAAGTTTTTTTAAGATTGCCGGAGCAGCAGGCGCCGGAATGATGGCAGGATCAGTAATGAGTTCGTGCAAGCCGGGCGAAAGCCGCATTGCAGGACCTTTTGCTGCAATCAAAGAGGCTGCAGATAAGGTTCATACACAGAAATTTAACATGAGCGGTTTTGCTGCTCCGAAGATAGACATTGTACGGATTGGAGTAATAGGCCTTGGCAGTCGTGGACCGGGTGCTGTGGAGCGCCTTTCAAAAATAGACGGTGTAGAGATAAAAGCTCTCTGCGACAAATTGCCGGACAGGGTTGACAAGGCTCAGAAGATACTTGAGAAAAACGGTTTGCCTGCTGCAAAAGGTTATACAGGCACTCCGGAGATATGGAAAGAACTTTGCCAGAGCAGTGACCTTGACCTTATTTATATAACAACACCATGGGAGTTTCACACACCAATGGCTGTTTTTGCAATGGAGAATGGCAAGCATGCAGTGTCGGAAGTGCCTGCAGCTGTGACAGTTGATGAGGCATGGCAGCTTGTTGAAACAGCCGAAAAAACCAAAAAGCATTTCATGATGCTGGAGAACTGCTGCTACGATTTCTTTGAACTGCTGACACTAAACATGGCACGTCAGGGCTTCTTCGGTGAGATTGTTCATGTTGAAGGCGCTTATATTCATGACCTTCTTAATTCCAATTTCAATAAAGATGGTTATGTAGATATGTGGCGACTGAAGCATAATCAGAATAGAAGAGGTAACCTGTATCCAACACATGGTCTGGGTCCTGTTTGTCAGGTACTTAATGTCAACAGGGGCGACAGGATGGATTACCTTACAGCAATGTCATCAAATGATTTCATGATGGCACCTAAAGCTGAGGAGCTGGCAAAATCAGATTCTTTCTACAATGAATTCAAAACAACCGGGTACAGGGGCAATATGACAACAACACTTGTCCATACTGAAAAGGGCAAAACGATGATGATCCAGCATGACGTTACATCTCCCCGCCCATATTCAAGAATACATCTTGTGAGTGGTACAAAAGGTGTTGCTGTAAAATATCCCGAGCCTGGGAAAATTGCAACCGGCCATGAGTGGTTTGATGATGCCAGAATGAAAGAGATTGAGGCACAGTACACACCTGAAATTGTAAAAAGAATAGGTGAACTAGCCAAACAGATCGGGGGTCATGGAGGTATGGACTTCATGATGGACTGGAGGCTTATAGACTGCCTTAGAAACGGCCTTCCTCTTGATCAGGATGTGTATGATGCAGCCCTGTGGAGCAGTATTGCACCCCTGAGTGAATGGTCTGTGGCAAACCGTTCCGGTTCAATTACAGTTCCTGACTTTACCTGTGGCTCATATAAAACTAACACTCCTGTCGATATTTCACTCTCGCAGGGAGGAAATACAGGCGTGAGAACAAATACTAAATCAGGTAGTCAGTTAAGTATTTAATAATCAAACATTATTGTAAAAATATAAAGATGAAAAGTGTAATAAAATCAGTATCGCTTCTGCTTGCAGCTCTTTTTATTATAAGCTGTTCAGGGCAAAAAGTAAAAGATGCCCAGGGCTTGTATAAAGAAATTGACAGGACTGGAGGTAATAATACAATTTCAGAAGCAGAAACAAAAGATGGCTGGAAGCTTATATTTGACGGTCAGTCCACAACAGGATGGCATGGCTATAACATGACTGTATTTCCTGATTGCTGGGCAATTGAAGATGCCTGCCTTACAATGAATACAACAGGTGGCGCTGAAAGTCAGGATATAATTACTGACAAGGTGTATAGGAATTTTGCATTAAGCATTGATTATAAGACTGATACTGCAGCCAATAGTGGGATAATCTTCCAGGTAAAGGAAGATCCAAAGTATAAATTTCCCTATGAAACAGGTGCGGAAATGCAGATAATTGATGATGAAGGCTGGCCCGGTAAGCTGGAGGAATGGCAGAAAAGCGGCGCTAATTATGCAATGTATACAGCAAAAACTAAGGCACATAAACCTGTAGGTGAGTGGAATAATATTTTCCTTGTTGTCAATAACAATAAAGTGACTCAGATCCTTAACGGGGTTACTGTTGTTGAATATGAAAAATATACTGACGAATGGACAAAGCTCAGGAACAGCGGGAAATGGGCTGATTATCCTGATTATGGAAAATATGATGAGGGTAATATTTCTCTTCAGAATCATGGTTCAAAAGTCTGGTTCAGGAATATTAAAATAAAGGAACTGGAATAAGACAACTGCATAAACGTGGCACTGAGAATCACAGAGATGCACAGAGTTTTAGTTACTTAACTCTCTGTGATTCTCTGTTTAGCTCTGTGTAACTTTGTGTAACTGATAATTATTTTATTGGTATTCCCATATTTTATTGATGGAGGTGTGCTTTGCGCTTGATTTTTAAATAATTACGATAAATCATGAGTAATAATAGTGCTTATCTCTATTTTATTTCGGCGATAGCCACCATGGGAGGACTTATGTTTGGCTTTGATATAGCTATAATATCAGGGGCCGTTCCATTCATTCAGCCTTACTTCGGTTGGAATGAACTGGAACTGGGATGGGGTGTAAGTTCCCTGCTTGTGGGTGCAATTGCCGGTTCATTTGGATCAGGGGCCGTAACTGACCATTATGGAAGAAAAAAAGTACTTATTGTTGTTGCTCTGTTTTTTGCTTTGTCATGTGCCCTGACTGCTATTTCTGAGTCATCGGTAACTTTTATTTCTGCCAGGCTCTTCGGTGGACTTGCCGTGGGTGCAGCTTCTGTTCTGTCGCCAATGTATGTAGCTGAAGTGGCACCGGCAAGGCTCAGGGGAATGCTTGTATCAGTATACCAGCTTGCCATTGTAACAGGCATCTTATGTTCATATTTAATAAATTTCTGGCTGCATGATATAGATAATAACTGGCGCTGGATGTTCGCAACAGGAATTGCACCTTCTGTTCTTTTCTTTACAGGGCTGTTTTTTATACCGGAGAGTCCTCGCTGGCTTTACAGGGCAGGTAAAAAAGAAGAATCATTCAGGGTACTTACACGCATAGGAGGCGAAAAGCTTGCAAAGGCAGAACTGGCAGAAATTGCAGAATCACTTGATAATAAGGAAGAAACAGCATCCGGGGGAGAACTGCTTAACCCCGGGGTAAGGAAGGTCATGATTGCAGGCTTCTTCCTTGCTGTTCTTGTACAGGTAAGCGGCATAAATACAGTTATTGATTATGCTCCCAAGATCCTTCTTGCCGCTGGAGTCGAGATAAAGAGTGCCCTTCTGCAGACCTCACTTATAGGACTGATAAACTTTGTATTCACCTTTGTGGCAATATTCTTCATCGACAGACTAGGAAGGAGAACCTTGTACCTAATTGGATCTATGGGTATGGCTGTCACCCTTGTTTTCCTGTCTGTTTCTTTTTTCCTGAAACTTGACGGTATCCTTACTCTTGCCTGCATAATGCTTTTTATCGCGTTTTTCTCATCATGCATCGGCCCGGTATTCTGGACGCTTGTTGCAGAAATCTATCCCAACCGCATACGTGGAAAGGCTCTTGCCTTTGCATCTTTTACACAATGGATTTTTAATTTTCTTGTTGTTCTCCTGTTTCCACATTTCCTGAAATCTGTTGGAGGCGGCAGCACCTTTTTGTTTCTTGCACTTATGTCATTCATGCAATGGCTTTTTACCTATCTTTATGTTCCTGAGACAAAGGGTAAATCACTTGAGGAGATAGAGCATCTCTGGAAATGAATGCTATAATATTGAATAACATATAGTTACAAAACACTCATAAAGTTGCCAATTATGAAAACTTCCCGACAGATCAGACTTGCAGCATTATTGTTTATCGTTGCTTTTTTTATTTCCTGCGGTGAAAATGATAAAAAGATCGCAGTTAAAGGTCATGAATTTAACGGTTGGTACTCAGGTGAATACCTTAACAGGGTTGCTTTTCCTATTGGTGGAATAGGAGCTGGCATGTTCTGCATGGATGGAACCGGTTCCCTGTCGCATCTCTCAATAAATAACCGTCCTGAAATTTTCAATGAACCCTATGCCTTTGCAGCAATAAGCCTTAAAGGAATTAAAGACGGAGCAAAGGTCCTTGAAGTCCAGGTTCCTGAATGGAAGATGTTTGGTCCGGGTGGCACCGGCAATGGTGGAGCCGGAAGAAATTACGGCTATCCCAGGTTCCGGGAAGGGAGATTTCTTCCCCGGTTTCCTTTTGCAACACTGATGCTTGAAGACAAGGATATCCCTCTTGCAGTTGAGGTAACGGGATGGAGTCCGTTCATACCAACCGACCAGGATAACTCAAGCCTTCCTGCTGGTGCAATGGAATATAAATTCACAAATACCTCACAGAATGAAATTGATGCAGTTTTCTCATGGAACTCCCGGAATATTATATCCGAGCGAAATGGCAGGGTTATGAGTGTGAAAAACGGCTTCCTGCTTACCGGTGAGAATAAGGAGGGAACTGTTCCCGGAAGTACAGGCTATGCTGTAACAGTAAATGATGACAATGCCGTTGTGGACCATTGCTGGTTCCGCGGATCATGGTTCGATCCTGCAACAATTCTGTGGAAGAATATTGAGAACATGACCATGGTGCCAAATCCGCCTGTTGATGATCCTGCTCCGGGAGCATCAGTCTTTGTACCGGTCAAACTAAAGCCGGGAGAATCAAAGACAGTCAGGGTTAGTTTCAACTGGTACATGCCTGATACCAAATTGTCTATTGGCATAACTCCTCAAAAGAGCCAGCCGCTTCCCGTTTACAGGCCATGGTATGCAGAACGCTTTAAAAATATAAATGAAGTAGTTGATTACTGGAATCAGAATTATAATGATCTGAAAAAGAAAAGTGAACTATTCAGGGATGCATTTTTCTCATCAACATTGCCTCCGGAAGTTATTGAAGCTGTAGCTGCTAATCTTACTATAATAAAATCACCAACTGTTCTCCGCCAGGATGACGGTCGTCTATGGGCCTGGGAGGGCTGCGGCGATAACAGCGGATGCTGCCATGGTACCTGTACTCATGTATGGAATTATGCCCAGGCGATACCGCATCTTTTTCCGGCGCTTGAAAGAACCCTGCGTGAGACGGAATTTACTGTAAGCCAGGATGAAACAGGCCACCAGACTTTCAGGTCTAATCTTCCGATATCAACACCGCCTCATACCTTCTATGCTGCCTCTGATGGTCAGCTTGGCGGGATTATGAAGATATACAGGGACTGGAGAATTGGAGGAGACACAGAGTGGATGAAAAACCTGTATCCTTATGTAAAGAAAAGCATGGACTATTGCATTGAGACCTGGGACCCGGGCCATAAAGGCTGTCTTGAGGAACCTCACCACAATACCTACGATATAGAATTCTGGGGCCCTGATGGCATGTGCACAAGCTTTTATCTTGGTGCCCTCACTGCCTTTATTGAAATGAGCAAGTCAACAGGTTCGGATTATGCAAAATATGAAGAGTTGCTTGCAAAAGGCAAAGCATATATGGAAAATGATCTTTATGATGGTGAGTATTTTATTCAGAAAGTGAAATGGGAAGGCCTTAAGGCTCCCAGTCCTGTTGAGGTTGCAAAAACAAGCCTCAATATCGGTTATTCTGCTGAAGCAGTTGAGCTTATGAAAAAGGAAGGGCCTAAATACCAGTATGGTTCAGGATGTCTATCCGACGGTGTTCTCGGAATGTGGATAGCAACTGTCTGCGGTCTGGAGGAGGTTCTTGACAATGAGAAGGTAAAAAGCCACCTTGATGCTATTCATAAATACAACCTGAGAAAGGTTCTTTATAATCATTCAAATCCCCAGCGCCCCACTTATGCTATTGGCAAGGATGGAGGTTTACTCCTTTGCACCTGGCCGAAGGGAGGAGCTCTTTCGCTTCCTTTTGTTTACAGCAATGAGGTCTGGACCGGAATCGAGTACCAGGTTGCAAGCCACCTGATGTTCAAGGGTGAAGTTCAGAAGGGGCTTGACATTGTCAGACTCTGCCGCGACAGATATGACGGAAGGGTAAGAAATCCTTTCAATGAGTATGAATGCGGCCACTGGTATGCAAGGGCAATGTCGAGCTATGGAATGATACAGGGACTTACCGGTGTGCGGTATGATGCAGTAGATAAGACACTGTATATCAATTCAAAGATAGGAGATTTTACAAGCTTTATATCAACTGAGACAGGCTTTGGAAATATCGGACTTAAAGATGGAAAACCTTTTCTGAATGTTGTTTATGGAAAGATAGAACCTCAGAAGGTTATTGTTTCAGGAACTGAAAGCAAGTTGTAGCCACTCATGAAGTATCTGTTCAGAGAATTATACAGGCACAAATGGAGGACAATCACAGGTATAAGCGGCTACCTTCTGGCCTCCCTCTTCCTTATGCTTGTCCTGTCGCTTAATTACAGCCAGCAAAACGATTCCGTCGGTATACTCAGGAGTACCGGCACTCATTTTATTGTATATCTTCCAAGTACAGTTTCCTGCTGTCGCCCGGGATGCGAAGATCCTGTTAACGGATCACTTATTGCCGAAGGTGGCTTTGCCCAGATGCTCAACAGCGATGTTATTGAAACAGTAAGAGCTACTTCAGGAGTAAGAGCTGCAGCTCCCTATCTCCTGTATAAAATACATGATGAGAATCTGCAATGCGATATTACACTGGGAGGAATTGACACTTCGAATATTGCTACAAAAACAAATGTCTGTTCGGCAGATAACATCATTGCCGGTACTTATCTCAGTGGAAATATGGGAGAAGTTGTTGCCGAAGAAGCTTTTGCAATGGCTCATAAACTCAAAGTGGGAGACACTCTGCATACTTTCGGAGGTAAAATGATTGTCGGAGGAATAGTTAATTCCGGTATCAAGCCTGGCAAGGCAGACCTGTATGCAACAATTGATAATGTAAGAGATGTACTCAAAGAGAATCTGTTGTGTATATCTGATGGTTTCGATATGAACATAATACTTGTTGAAGTTGCAGATGCAAGGATTCAGCCACGGGTAATGAATGATATAAAGAAACAACTGAGTTTTCTTGCAGTTTCAAGCTATAACTGCTATCAGCCTGCAAGCGATGTAATGGGAATTATGGAAGGAGCCGGAACGGTTATGACTGTGCTCATTTTTATATTTCTTGTGATTTTCTCAGCCAAGACGCAGTTTGCAGGCCTTATTGAGCGTTACAGGGAATTAGGTATACTTAAATCACTGGGGTGGACGAATTCATCGTTGAGCTTCAGTATTGTTTTATCGTCTGTTATTCAGTCTCTTGCAGGCAGTATTGCCGGAATTTTACTTGGCTTGCTTGTTGTATTCCTGCTGGGACTTAACGGAGCCAGAGTGCTGGATTCATTTGATTTTATTGTACAGCCGGGCAGGATCGGTCTGCTTGTACTGCTTTGCCTTGCCGGATCAGTTATTGCAACAATCTGGCCGGTAATTAAACTTGCAAGAGCAGAAGCAGGGGATATGATAAACAGTTATAATTAAAGAAAATGAGATCATGGGGTTTATCATAGAGTGTATTTCACTTGGAAAAACATATAAAAGAAAGGGTAGTGCCTTTACTGCATTATCTGATATAAATCTGAAAGTTTCTGAAAATGAAGCGCTGCTTATAAGAGGACGATCAGGCGCCGGTAAATCCACTCTTATTCACCTGATGAGCGGACTTATCAGGCCGACTTCCGGAAAAGTGCTTTTTGACGGAATAGAACTTGGCAATTCAGGTAATTCCATTCTCAGTGAGATATTGCTTAACAAGACCGGCATAATTTTTCAGAATTTCAACCTCCTGCCTGCATATACGGTCTTTGAGAATATTGAATTAGGCATATTGCCAAAGAAAACCAATTCAGGGAAATACAGGGAAATCATCAATGAGTATCTGAAGCAGTTTGATCTTGAAGGAAAGGAACAGCTGCTTCCTGCAGAGCTTAGTACAGGCCAGCAACAGAAGGTAGCTGTAATAAGGACCCTTGTAAGGGAACCTTCCCTGATCTTTGCCGATGAACCTACCGGATCTGTCGATGATCAGTCAGCTTCTGAAATACTTGAGCACCTTATGAATCTTAAGAGACAGAAGAATATTACACTTGTTATGGCAACACATGGTAATATCCCCGACAGGTATGCCGACAGGATAATTGAACTTGAAAACGGCAGGATAAAAGGCTGAATTTTCCTTTATTTTACCTTACTTTATCGCACTAAAATAAAATATGAAAGAGATGACGAGATACATCCCCATTTTTGCCTTTTGCCTTGCACTGATGACTTCCTGCGGAGGCTCCGAGAAGAATAAAGTATCAGCTGACAGGCTGACTGATTTTGTAGATCCTTTTATCGGCACAGCCTACCACGGACATACTTACCCGGGAGCAGCCTTTCCTTTCGGACAGGTGCAGCTTAGTCCTGATA
>JAKLDT010000069.1 GCA_022703405.1 Bacteroidota bacterium
ACCCTTGATAAAGCAAGCCTGAGGTTGCGCTGAGATGGATCTGTTTCACCAAGTATGCTGAAATCGTGATAAAACTGATTGAATTCTCTTGCCAGTTCATAGCAATAGTTGGCTATCAGCGCTGGTGAATATCCGGCAGCTGCAGCATTTACAGCTTCGGGGAACTTTCTGAATAACTTGATAAGATCAGCTTCCTTCTCTCCCATCTTCGCACTGCTCATAGTGTTTATGTTCTCTGAAATACCTGAAGCCTCTGCCTTTCTGAAAACAGATTTGATCCTCGCGTATGTATATTGAATAAAAGGTCCTGTATTGCCATTAAAATCAATTGATTCTGCAGGATTGAATGTCATGTTTTTCTTCGGATCAACCTTCAGGATAAAGTATTTAAGCGCTCCAAGACCTATTATTCTGAAGATCTCGTCCTTTTCATCTTCCGAGAATTCAGAGAGTTTTCCAAGTTCAAGTGAAACTTCCCTTGCAGTAGCAATCATTTCATCAATAAGGTCATCAGCATCAACAACAGTACCCTCTCTTGATTTCATTTTGCCTTCAGGCAATTCGACCATACCATAGGAGAAGTGGAACAAACCATCACTCCAGGCATAACCCATTTTCTTAAGAAGGGCTTTCAGAACATGGAAGTGGTAATTCTGCTCATTACCAACAACATATAAATTCCTGCTAAACTTATATTCATTATAGCGATCGACTGCAGTGCCCAGATCCTGAGTCATGTAAACTGCTGTCCCGTCAGATCTCAGAAGCAATTTCTGGTCAAGCCCCACATCGGTCATATCGGCCCATATTGAGGAATCGGGGTTCTGATACAGAATTTTCCTTTCCAGAGCATCCTGAACTATCTTTTTGCCATGTTTGTATGTTTCTGATTCATAGTATATCTTATCAAAATCAACACCAAGCCTTAAATAGGTTTCATCAAAACCGGCATATACCCATGAATTCATCAGCTTCCACAATCCTATTACCTCCTGGTCTCCGGCCTCCCATTTAAGAAGCATTTCACGCGCTTCCTTCATAAGCGGTGCAGAGTTTTTTGCCTCATTTTCATCGATGCCTGAACTTATCAGTCCTTCTATCTGTGACTTATATTCCCTGTCGAAAATGACATAGTATTTTCCAACAAGGTGATCGCCTTTAAGTCCGCTTGATTCCGGAGTTTCGCCATTGCCGAATTTCTGCCAGGCAATCATCGATTTGCAGATATGAATTCCCCTGTCGTTCACAATGTTGGTTTTGATTACATTATGGCCGCAGGTGCTTAAGATCCGGTATATGGAAAAGCCAAGCAGGTTGTTTCGTATATGTCCCAGGTGCAGGGGCTTATTAGTGTTCGGTGAAGAATACTCAACAAGTATCGTTTCCGGTGTCGCTACTTTGCTAGTGCTCAATAATTGGCTGGCAGAAGCAGATCTGATAAAAAAATCAAGCCACCATCCTGCAGATACTTCAAGATTCAGAAAGCCTTTGATAACATTATACCGTGATATTTCATCATAATTTTCAACAAGGTATTTACCGATACTGTCGGCTGTTGATTCAGGCGTATTCTTCGAAAATCGAAGCAGCGGAAAGACTACGAGTGTAAAGTCTCCTTTGAAATCCTTACGTGTTTCCTGAACCTGTATCAATTCCTCACTTACATCACAATTGTACAGATTCTTAAGAGCTTCCTTAATTTTGTCCCTTAAAATTAATTCCATGTCAGTTTAAAAAATCAGGTTCCAAAGATAACATTTTAAACTCTTGGTTTACAACAACAGAATTGCAATTTAGGACGAGAGGAAATCAGAAAAGACCCGGAACTTATGTTAAATGACAAAAATATTTGACAATTGACTAATTCTTTTTGATAAAGGTATTGCATCAGGTTGAAAAGAAAACATATTTTTATTTCGGATATTTTATATAAACTTCCTCCGGGGAACAGAACTCAAAAAAGTGGATCTTAAGAATCTCTTCATTGAACCTACAGTAAAAACTCCGCAAATTGACCTGAATTATGTCAACGGAGAACTAATCTTTTCAGGAAGATCTATTCCGGAAAATGCTGCAGAACTGTATGACAGTGTTCTGAAATGGATACATGAGTATGCACAGGCTCCAAGGCAGGTTACAAACCTGAGGCTGAATCTTGAATACTTTAACACTGCGTCCTCAATCTGGCTTGCCAAGATAGTAAAAGCCCTGAGTTCAATGGACAGTGCTGAGAACACACTTCTGATACATCTGTATTTCAATATTGACGAGTTCAACAATATGGATTCAGACGATATAAAAGATGCCCTTAGCCCGATAATTGACATTATTGGCAACCCTACAATAAGCATTGGCATAAAAATTTACGGCACTGACCCAAACGGTCAGATTCTCAAGGAGTCAATTGTACTTATCTGAGACCTTACTTTTCTCATCATTTTCCTTTGCTTTACCTCGATTTTTTGACCTAACTTTATTCTGTCAATTCAATTACTCTGTCATGAGAACAGGTTTTGTCATATTGCTTTTAATATCAGCCATCATGGACAATTATTCACAAAGCAAAACGGTCGACAGGCAGCCGGTAGCAGCAGGACGGTTCTATTCGTCAAATAAGGAAACTCTTGCAAAAGACCTTGAAAAACTCTTTATCACCTGCAGAAAACCTAAAGAGAACATGGACGTAAGAGCACTTATCTCTCCTCATGCCGGGTATGTTTTTTCAGGGAGTATTGCCGCCTCCGCATTCTCGGCAGTACCCAAAAACAAAAAATTCAGCAATGTCTTTATTATCGGATCCAGTCATGTAATGGCATTTGACGGAGCTTCTGTATATAATACCGGAGATTATATCACTCCACTTGGAAAAATTAAAGTAAACAGGGAAATAGCTACTAAACTAAGAAATGAAAACAAGGTATTTGATTTTCCTGTAACCTCACATCTGCAGGAACATTCAATTGAAGTTCAGGTTCCTTTTATTCAGTACTATTTCACAGAGCAACAGTCAATAGTACCAATCATAATCGGAACTGACAGACAGTCAACTCTTAAACAGATTGCAGAAGCCCTCAAGCCATGGTTCAATGAAGATAATCTTTTTGTTGTCAGCAGCGATTTTTCTCATTATCCTTCGTACAATGATGCAGTAAGCGCTGACGGTGCAACTGCAACAGGGATTGTTACAGGTGATCCGGGAAAGTTTCTGGATGCTATTGAAAAAAACTCATCACGGCATATAGATGGTCTAGCCACCAGCATGTGCGGCTGGACATCCGGCCTTACTCTCCTGTACATGTCTCAAAATGATAAAGACCTTAAGTACATTAAGATTGACTACTGCAATTCAGGAGACAGTGAATATGGTGATAAGGACAGGGTGGTAGGCTACAATGCAATAGCTCTTGTAAACACCGGAAAAGAAAAAGAGGATGACAATAGTTTTACATTCAGTGAAAGCGAAAAGAGAATACTGTTCGAAATAGCCAGGTCGGCCATAAACGCCAGTCTTAACGGAGAAAATATTCCTGAAAGAGATCCTGACAAGGTTCCTGATAAACTCAAAATGAATTATGGTGCATTTGTAACATTGAAGATCGATGGAAACCTTAGAGGTTGTATAGGACGATTTGTCTCCTCTGATCCTTTATATAAAGTTATTAAAGCATCTGCCCTGTCTTCAGCATTCGATGATCCCCGGTTTCCTCCTCTGACAAAGCATGAATATCCTGAAACAACAATAGAAATAACTGTTCTTGGGCCAATGCAAAGGATTAAATCTCCTGATGAAATTGTCCTGGGTAAGCATGGAATTTATATAAAGAAGGATTTCAGAGCCGGCACTATGTTGCCACAGGTTGCAATTGAACAGGGATGGAATGTTGAACAGTTTCTTGGATATACATCAAGAGATAAGGCTGGTATCGGATGGGATGGATGGAAGAATGCGGAATTGTATGTATATGAGGGAGTTGTCCTGGAAGAGAAGAGAAAATAAGTATGTATCATGTAAGCGCAACCGGTCTGACAATACTGATTATATACCTTATCAGTTATGCATTCTGCAAGACCGGGATATATACACTGCAGTTTCACAGGAAATTATGGAACACCCTTTTGGCCCTTGTATTCATAATTACAGCAGGGGCCGGTATCTTTCTTGCCTTGCAGATTACCTATAAATGGAATATTCCACAAATTAAGGAATTCCTGAAATGGCATGTTGAAACAGGGATAGCCATGGCCTTTACAGGCATTTTTCATTTCGCATGGCACCTGCCCTATTATTTTAAAAAATCTGCTAACCCTGAACTCTTTGAAAAAATAAAAGAGGCTACTAAAGTCTTAAAACAGGAAAATTACTTTAATGCAGGGATAAACCTCTTTATAATTGGATTTGTCAGCTCATCTGCGCAATTCCTGTTGCTAAGAGAAATGCTTAATATTTCAGGCGGTTATGAACTTATAGCCGGTATTTATCTTGGAATATGGCTCATAAGCTCTGCAGCCGGATCCTTTCTTGCAGGTAAGTCAGGAACATCAGATCCTGGCAGGCTTAATCTTCTGTTTGCAATAACTTTGTTGCTGACACCTGCAGTTCTTGTGCTTTTTTCAAATCTTATACTGGTTCCGGGCGAAACGCCTTCAGTATTGAAAAGCTTGTTCTTTATTATTGCAGTGCTCTCACCTTTCTGCATCGTATCAGGTTTCATCTTTGTGAAAATTACCAATATTGCACTCACTCAAAGCGGAACAAAACCCGGCAGATCATTTGCTTCAGAAACAACCGGGGGAATAATTGCCGGAATAATTGTTTCAATACTTATAGCCGGAGGAACAGGCACTTATAAGCTTTATTTTCTTATTGCACTACTCTACTCAGCCTTTGTTTTACTTGCTTTTTTAATACAGAGCAAGGCACATAAACTTATCTATAAGCTGACATTTGCCGCAGTTATTGTCTTTATTGTTGCTACTGAACCTGATGTAATTTTCCGGCAGGCGCTGATGAAAGGATTAAATATCACAGAAAACAGGGATACACCATACGGAAACCTGGCAATAGGCGAATACAACGGCGAGCGAAGCATATTCTATAATCAGAGGCTCCTGTTTTACACAAATGACGTAATTGAAAGAGAGGAAGACATTCATTATGCAATGCTGCAGCATAAAAATCCGCAGAAGGTAATGTTGTTGTCTGGCTCACTTTTACCCCATCTTCATGAAATATTAAAATATCCGGTTAAGGAGCTTCTTTTTGTTGAAAGAGATCCTGTCCTGGCACAAATTCAAATTCCCGACAGCCTCAAAGACAAGGTTTCGATCTCCAATGCAGATGCCTATAGTTTCATAAAAAAAAGCGACTGGACAGGAGATATAATAATAATGCTTATTCCACCTCCGTCGACACTCCTGCTGAACAGATATTATACACAAGAGTTCATTCAGCAGATCCATAATAAGCTTGACAAGGGAGGAGTCTTCATTTGTTCAACCGGACCAGGTGACAATTATCTGAATGATGAATCTCTGAGATTAAATTCTTCAGTCTTCAATACCCTGAGCAGTGTATTTAAAAATGTTGTAATTGTACCTGGCAATAAAACTTATATTGCCGCTTCAGACAATGAACTCTCACTTGATTTCTGTGCTCTTGCTGAACAGAAAAAGATTAAAAACCTGTATGTTAATTCAGACTATCTTGAAGATGATATCATGGAAAGAAGATCAGCTGAGATAATGAATCAGATAGACAGGTCAGAAAAGCTGAACACCTCCTCTTTTCCCCTGGCTTACAATTATTTTCAGCAATATCATTTAAGCAGGACTGCAGGTGAGAAGATACCTGTAATAATTCTTCTTACAGCCTTATTCGCACTTCCCGGAATTGCAGCTGCAAGGAAAAACATTACTATGTATCTCAGTGCAGCAGCCCTGGCAGGCTTTGAGATTATTGCCCTGCTGACACTTCAGTTTACTGCCGGGAACATGTACCAGATGACAGGTCTTGTTCTCTCAGGATTAATGGCAGGTTTGGCTGTTGGTTCCGCAAGGGATTACAAGCTTTTGCAAAAAATTTCCTTCAGATACAGGGCTCTGGTCCTTGCAGGATTTTATCTGCTGACAGGTCTTTTTTATTCTTATCTGGCAGCTGTATCAGTAAAATTTATTGCAGTATCACTCATAATACTCTTGTCTTTTGTGCCTTCGTTCATAACAGGAAGCATTTTCAGATGGCTCAGCTCTGATTCTGCCAATGAAGTATCAAATGTCTACACATCAGATCTGACAGGATCGGCCTTAGGCTTTATGATTGTGACAGTTTTTGCCATTCCCTTTCTTGGAATAGCCTCTACAGTCATTTTCCTGGGTATACTTGTTTTTGCAGGATTTCTTTTTGGAGCAATCACAAACAAGCAGTAGTTTTATATTATTTTGAGGCGGTTTTTTAACAGCTAATGAAAGGTACAAATCTTAAAATATCAAAAAGGGAATTCTTTAAAAGATCGGCTGCCATCTCAGCAGGAATGTTATGCTATCCTTGCAGCAAAATATTTGCCGAATCACCTGATCTTCAAAAGAGTAAATACAAAAGAATCGCAATGTACCAGGAAGAAACTGCCCGTGGAATTATGTGCAGGATCTGTCCAAATGAATGTGTCCTCAAAGAAGGTGAGCTTAGCAAATGCAATAATCGTATAGTATACAATTCAAAGTTGTATACAATGGCTTTTGGAAATGCCTGTTCAGTAAACATTGATCCTGTGGAAAAGAAGCCGCTTTTTCATTTTTTCCCGGGGTCAAAAGCTTATTCAATAGCTACTGCCGGATGCAACCTTGTATGTCTTAATTGCCAGAACTGGACAATTTCACAGACAAGTCCCGACAAGACCCGCAATTACGAACTTCCCCCTTTGGAAGTAGTGGCCGATTGCATCCGAAACAACTGTAAATCAATTGCATACACTTATTCTGAGCCGATTACTTTTTATGAATATGTATATGAAACAGCACAAATAGCCAGGCGTGAAGGGGTTAAAAATATAATTAAATCAAATGGTTATATAAATCCTGAACCTCTGAAAAAACTGGCTGCATTCATAGACGCAGTTAATATTGATCTAAAAGGATTTTCAGAAAGCACATATCTGAAGCTAACGGGTGGAAAGCTGCAACCGGTGCTCGACTCACTTAAAGTGTACCGCGATTCCGGAGTGTGGCTTGAGATAACAAACCTTATTATACCACGCTGGAGTGATGATCTTAATGAAATAAGAAACATGTGCAAATGGTTGAATGATAATGGATTCAACAAAGCACCGCTCCATTTCAGCCGATTTTATCCTATGCATAAGCTTGAACAGCTCCCTCCCACCCCTGTTGAACTCTTAAACAAGGCGGTAAAAATTGCCAGGGAAGAAGGTATGCTGTATGTGTACACAGGAAATGTACCTGGTGATGAACTGGCAAACACCTACTGCCCTGACTGCAATACACTACTTGTGGAAAGACAGGGATTCAGGGTAACCTCAAATTCAATAAAAAACAAAAAATGTCCGAAGTGCTCCGGAACTGTTGATGGAATATGGCAGTAGGGAGAAGAGATAATGAATAAAGTTAAAATCAGATGAAACCAACAGAGGCCGGAGAGAGGATAGAATTGCTAAAAAAGGAAATCGAGGAACATAACAGAAGATATTATGTTGATAATAATCCGATTATATCAGATTTTGAATATGATCTGCTTCTCAATGAACTTGAAACTTTAGAAAAAAAGTTCCCCGAATTTAAGAATGACAATTCTCCTACGAACCGTGTGGGAAGCGATATTGTAAAAGAATTTGCCCAGTACGATCATGCCTACCCGATGCTGTCGCTCGGAAACACTTACAACGAGGAGGAAGTGAGGGAATTTGATGTACGTGCAAGAAAAGGGACAAACAAACAAATTGAGTACACATGCGAACTTAAATTTGACGGAGCTTCAATCAGTATAATTTACAGCAAGGGAAAACTTTTCAGGGCAATTACAAGAGGCGACGGCGTCAGAGGTGATGATGTAACTCTAAATGTGAAGACTATAAAAAGCCTGCCTCACAGAATTGCAGTACCTGTACCGGAAGAGTTTACAATAAGAGGGGAAATACTGATGCCCAGACCTGTATTTGATTCTCTGAACGCTGTAAGGGAAAATGAGGGCCAGGCTCCCTTTGCAAATCCAAGAAACGCAGCTGCCGGCACTCTGAAACTCCTTGATCACAGGATAGTTTCCTCCAGAAATCTTGACTGCATGATCTATTCTGTCCTCGCAGACTCCCTGCCCTACAGTAATCATTTTGAAAGTCTGATGGCTGCACAACTATGGGGCTTTCAGATTCATGACAGCATAAGGTTATGCAAGTCTATCGAAGAAGTGATCAGTTACATTAAAGAATGGGATAAAAAACGCCACAGCCTGCCCTTTGACACTGACGGTGTTGTTATAAAAGTAAATGACCTGGAAGCAAGAGAAGAACTCGGGTTTACTGCAAAATCACCACGGTGGGCTATAGCCTACAAATATAAGGCTGAGCAGGTGCTGACAAAACTTCTTTCTGTATCCTACCAGGTTGGAAGAACAGGGAATATTACACCTGTTGCAAACCTTGAACCTGTGCTGCTTTCAGGATCTACAGTAAAAAGAGCATCACTGCATAATGCGGACCAGATAGAACTTCTTGATCTCCATAACGGAGATATGGTTTATGTTGAAAAAGGCGGTGAGATTATTCCAAAAATAGTTGGTGTTGATCATTCATACAGGAACTTAGAAAAGAAAAAAATCGAATTCATTACAAACTGTCCGGAGTGCGGTACTTTACTAACAAGGAATGAGGGTGAAGCCAACCATTTCTGTCCGAATTATCTGCACTGTCCACCACAGCTCAAGGGTCGCATTGAGCATTTTGTCAGCAGAAAGGCTATGGATATTGATGGTCTGGGCGAAGAAACAACCGACCTGCTCTTTTCTAAAAACCTTATCAGAAATTTTGCCGACCTTTATGACCTGAGAGCAGATGACCTTATTCCACTTGAGAGGATGGGTGAAAAATCTGCTGCAAATATAATAAAGAGCATAGAGGCATCAATTGCAACTCCCTATCCCAGGGTGCTTTACGCGTTAGGAATCAGGCATGTGGGAGAAACTGTTGCTAAAACTCTTGCGACAAGTTTCAGAGATTTAGATTCATTAATGGCAGCTACACCTGAAGAACTCACAGCTATCAATGAAATAGGACCAAAAATAGCTTCAGGCATTATCGCATACTTTTCTGATAAGGAAAATATTGAATTGATAAACAGGCTGAAAAACAAAGGGCTGATATTCTGCCAGGTCAGAACAGAAGCCACGCTCAGCGATAAGCTTGCAGGAAAAACAATAGTCATATCAGGCACTTTCAGCCGCCATAGCAGAGATGAATACAAGGAACTTATAGAGAAGCATGGTGGAAAAAACGGATCCTCCGTTTCAGGAAATACATCATTTATACTTGCAGGAGAAAACATGGGACAATCAAAACTTGAAAAAGCTGAAAAACTGGGTATTCTCTTGATAAATGAAAATGAATTCCTCGAAATAATAGGAGAATATTAATTTTTATTGCATTTGTTTTAATAAATAAATTAGGTTTGCAGTATGGAATTGTTTAAAAACAGCCGTCAGAAATTTGGAAATGCAATCCTGAAAAAAAGAGCATCAAAAACTAACAGGAAGATGCTTTATAATAATTTCAGGAATGTGAAAAGCATAGGAATTGTTTGGGATGCATCAAAACAGGAAGAATTTCAAACTATAGCAAGGTTTCATCAGAAAATGCTTGAAAAGAACATAGATGTAACTGTTTTAGGCTACTTTAATAATAAAAACCTGCCTGACCAGTACACTGCACTGAGATACCTCACTATTCTGAAGAAAACTGACATCAACTTCTTTTATATACCTCAAACAAATGAATTTCAATCATTTGCAGATAAGAAATTCGATGTATTGATTGAAATAAACAATGACGGAATATTTACACTCAGATATATTACAATTCTGTCAAATGCATCCTTTAAGGTGGGTATCCTTGAGGAAGAAACAGGCAACTCTCCTTTTGATCTTATGATGGAACTGAAAAAGCCTGTTAATACAGAAGAATATCTGAAGCAGACAGTGCAGTACCTTGAAATGATAAATGCATAAATCCTAAAGTAATAGATTTAACTTAAGAGAAATGAAAAGATTTAAAGGAACAGGAGTTGCAATTGTAACACCATTCAAAAATGACCTGAGTATTGATTTTGCTGCTCTGGGAAGGGTCATAAAACACATTATTGACGGTGGTGTGAATTATATTGTCGCTCTTGGGACTACAGGAGAATCAGTTACAATAGCAAAAGAAGAGAAAAAGGCAATCATTTCATATATAGTTGAAGCTGTAGACGGCAGGATTCCTGTAGTTGCTGGCATTGGCGGCAATAACACACAGGAAATAATAAATTCAATAAAACACGCCAGTTTTGAAGGAGTTGACGGCATTCTTTCAGTTGCCCCGTATTACAACAAACCAAGCCAGAGAGGTTTGTTCCAGCATTTCAAGGCTATTGCCAATTGCAGCCCAGTTCCTGTGATAATTTACAACGTTCCGGGCCGGACAGCCTGTAATATATCTGCAGATACCTGTCTGGAACTTGCTCATGAATGTGAGAATATTATTGCTGTTAAAGAGGCCTCTGGCGATATGACACAAATAATGAAAATCATAAAAGGCAAACCAGAGAACTTCAGTGTCATATCAGGAGATGATATGCTTACAATTCCAATAATTGCTGCAGGAGGTTCAGGTGTGATCTCAGTGCTCGGGAATGCTTTTCCTTCAGAATGCAGTGAGATAGTGTCAAATGCATTAAAAGGGAACTTCAAGACAGCCAGGGAGATTCAGTTCAGATTTATTGAAATGACTGAACTTCTGTTCGTTGAAGGGAATCCAGCCGGTGTTAAGGCCATGCTTAATCTTATGAATCTGTGCAATAACACTCTGCGTCTGCCTCTTGTTCCGGTAAGCAGGCAGGTTTTTACAAGAATTCAGAAAGCTGTTGAGGAAGCACGCAAATAATAGTTATGCTAAGGCAGGACTGCCAGCCTGCTGCTGGGCTCCATGACACTGTTTATATTTTTTACCACTTCCGCAGGGACAAGGATCATTTCTTCCTACTTTCTTTTCAACCCTTACCGGTTCAGTTTTCTGATTTCTTTCAGGACTGCCTCCGCCTGTGCTGCTGTATTGTGAGAAATCACTTTTTGAAGCCCGTAAATTGCTCATATCTACCTGTCTCCTTCTCTGAGCCTCGCGCACCTGATCAGGATCCTGGGTTGGAATATGTCCTTTCATCAATATGCTGACAACATCCTTATTCACTTTGGTCAGCATTGTTTTGAACAGGTCGAATGATTCAAATTTATAGATAAGCAAAGGATCTTTCTGTTCATAAGTCGCATTCTGAACCGACTGTTTCAGGTCGTCCATCTCCCTGAGGTGTTCTTTCCACGCGTCATCTATTGTGGCAAGAACTGCTGTCTTTTCGTACGATCTTGACAATTCGCGGCCTTCTGATTCTGCAGTAGCCTTCAGATTTGTTATAACCTGAAATACTTTTACACCATCGGTTATTGGAACAACTACATTCTCATATTGGTGCGACATCCTTTCATAAACGTCCTTTAACACAGGATAAGCCTGGGCTGCTACAGATTCAACCTTCCTTTTATATGTATCAAGCACCTTTTCATATACCTGGTTGGTTATATCGGCTGTATTCATTTTCCGGAAATCATTCTCTTTAATAGGTGAATCCATTGAAAATGACCTTATTAGATCGAAGTCAAAACCTTCAAAATCTCCAGCCTGATGATATGTATCGACGATATTTTCAGTAACGTCATACATCATGTTCGCTATGTCAACACTGAGTCTCTCACCCAGCAGGGCATGTCTTCTTTTACTGTATATGACCTCACGTTGCGAGTTCATTACATCATCATATTCGAGTAGACGCTTCCTGATACCAAAGTTGTTTTCCTCGACTTTTTTCTGTGCACGTTCAATTGATTTGGTAATCATGGGATGCTGGATCATTTCACCGTCTTTCAGCCCCAGCTTATCCATTATACCTGCAATCCTTTCTGAACCAAATAGCCTCATAAGCTCATCTTCCAGAGAAACGAAGAATTGTGATGATCCGGGATCGCCCTGGCGTCCCGATCTTCCCCGCAACTGCCTGTCAACCCTTCGTGATTCATGCCGCTCAGTACCTATAATGGCAAGTCCGCCTGCCTTCTTGACTTCTTCAGTAAGCTTTATATCGGTACCCCTACCGGCCATATTCGTTGCAATTGTAATTGTCCCTGCCTTACCAGCTTCGGCAACTATCTCTGCTTCCCTCTGATGCAGTTTAGCATTCAGCACATTATGCTTCAGACCTTTCATCTTAAGCATCCTGCTGAGCAGTTCGGAAATTTCCACCGAGGTTGTTCCTACAAGTACAGGCCTGCCAAGGCGGTACATTTCAGAAATCTCATCTATAACTGCATTATACTTTTCGCGCTTTGTCTTATATATAAGGTCCTCGCGGTCATTCCTCACAACAGGCCTGTTTGTGGGTATAACAACCACGTCAAGTTTATATATATTCCAGAATTCACCTGCTTCAGTCTCTGCTGTACCAGTCATACCGGCAAGCTTATGATACATTCTGAAATAATTCTGAAGTGTGATTGTCGCATAGGTCTGGGTTGCTGCTTCAACCTTTACATTCTCCTTTGCTTCAATAGCCTGATGCAAGCCATCTGAATACCTGCGTCCCTCAAGGATACGACCTGTCTGTTCATCGACGATCTTGACCTTGTTATCAATCACTACATATTCTGTATCCTTGTCAAACAGTGTCCATGCTTTGAGAAGCTGAGTCATAGTATGTACCCTCTCCGATTTGACTGAATAATCCTGCAGCAGTTCATCCTTAATCTTAAGCTTTTCTCTTTCATTCATTCCTGAACGTTCAATATCAGCAATTTTTGAACCCACATCAGGAAGTATAAAGAAACTGCTGTCTTCGACTGATGTTGAAATAAGGTCAAGGCCTTTATCTGTAAGTTCTATGGAATTTGCTTTTTCATCAATAATAAAATAGAGCTCGTCAGTTACCTTGGGCATCTCCTTATTATTGTTCTGCATATAAAAATTCTCAGTCTTAAGCAGAAGAGACCTGTTCCCTTCCTCACTTAAATATTTAATAAGAGCATTTGTTTTCGGAAGGCCCTTGAAAGCCCTGAACAGCAGCAGACCACCTTCTTCATTTTTCCCTTCCGCTATAAGTCGTTTTGCATCAGCAAGTAATTGTGTAACAAGCTTTTTCTGAGCGTTCACAAGCTTATCAACTTTTGGTTTAAGCTCATCGAACTGTGATGTATCGCTTTTTGAAGTGGGACCTGAAATAATGAGAGGTGTACGGGCATCATCGATAAGAACGGAATCCACTTCATCGACAATGGCATAATGATGCTTTCGCTGAACAAGGTCCTCAGGATTAATAGCCATATTATCCCTCAGGTAATCGAAGCCAAATTCATTAT
>JAKLDT010000007.1 GCA_022703405.1 Bacteroidota bacterium
GGATACCCTGGCCTCTGAGGCTTGGCGGAAGTGATGAAATTGGTGTTTCAAATGATGGAAGGCCTGTTTTATATTCAGCGCCACCGCCACCGCCGATTGGATTAAAGCCGGCTGAAAATGACAGTTTGCCAGTGTTATATGCTAAATAAACGCCGGGATATACCGGAGCGCTGACATCGCCTATGTACTCTTTCGGAACTCCTGAAATCCAGGGGAAATCGGTAATTACTGTTTTTGTCTGTCCGACTGTCTGGTTATTGATCGATGCAAAAAATCCATTGCCGAGTTTAGTAAGACCGGCAGGGTTGTAATAAACAGCATCAATGCTTGTGGAGGCATTACGGTTCTGCAGACGTGTGAACATGGCGCTCTGGTTTGAGTTTGTTACCAGTCCGCCAGCAAGCAGATTAACTGTAATCATCATGGCAGCTACAAAAATCAATAGTTTTCTCATAGATAATAGTTTAAAGTTTAATTTTCAGAGGCGTTCGAAAAAATGCCGATGCGCTCTTTTGCATTCTGCAATAGTTTGAGATAATTCAAGTTTACCTTTTTCAAAATTGAGTCAAAAGTAGAAAAATAATTGATTTAAACAATAGTTCTAAAATAATATAGTGATAATAAGTTAATTATCAGCTTTGGAACGGGATGTTCGAAAACCGATGATATATGTTGCATACAAATTAAAAAGCCTGGGAGAAAGGCGACAGGCAACAGGCTACAGGTAACGGGCGATAGGCTAAAGGATCCGGATGCCTTTTATGAAGGCGTGCTGTGGTTGAGAATAAATTGAAATGCTTATATTTAAGTTGGAATGAATATCATATTAAAACTCGCTGTTTATGGGAAATTTTAAAGATTTAAAAGTCTGGCAAAACGCTAAAGACATTTCTGTCAGTGTGTATAAAATTACTGATAATGAGAAGTATAAAACAGATTTTGGGCTCCGTGATCAAATGAGGAGATCTTCAGTGTCTGTTCCATCAAATATTGCCGAAGGTGATGATTTATCTTCAGACAGGCAGAGTATTAAGTATTTCTATATAGCAAAAGGATCTGTTGCAGAATTGAGAACACAGTTGCTAATATCTTTTGAAATTGGCTATATTTCGGAAGATGTATATAGTAGTATTGAAAAGCAATGTGAAGAAGTTACTGCTATGTTGACCGGACTTATAAGGTTCAGATCAAAATAGTCTGATTTTAATTATCTGTCCGTGCAGTTTATCCCTTTCGCCTGTCGCCTGTCGCCTGTCGCCTGTAGCCTGTCGCCTGTCGCCTGTCGCCTGTCGCCTGTCGCCTGTCGCCTGTCGCCTGTCGCCTGTCGCCTGTCGCCTGTCGCCTGTAGCCTGTCGCCTGTCGCCTGTCGCCTGTCACCTGTCGCCTGTCACTTCACAACTATTCCGTCTTTACCAAATCAAACTCCTCAAACAGCCCATAATCCAGAAACAAATATTTATCGCCTGACGGATACTTGCCTATATTCCTCCAGGTCCATGGTGTTACAAAGCCGGGTGTTGGTTTTGCATGATGCGGTCCCTGAAGGTTCCTCAGGCTTCCTATAACCTTAATCTCAACCTTGTTGATGCCAGGTTCAATCAATCCTGTAACATCGGTGGTGTAAGGTGGAAAAGCCACCGGATCAGCTTTTTTGCCATTTACAAGGACTTCTGCCACAGTGCCGGCCCACTTGTTAAGTCTTACTGCCCATTCCCCTTCTGCATTTTCAATATTATAGTCCCTGCTGTAAGTCACTCCCCATGAGTAGAACGGCATCTCCTGGTACTTCCAGCTGTCCATTGTGTATATGCCTGTCGGCTTTTTGATGAGCCATCCTTTCGTATCAGGGTATAATGAGAAATTCCCGACAAGATATACCGGTTCAACTTCAGCATCAACCTTCATAGGTGAAGATTGCAGAGTTAATGTGTTGATACCCTGTTTGATAAGTTTGCCGATTCTGAAAACTCTCATTGATCTGTCAAGCCACCATTCTCCCTGTTCAGCTTGTATTTCGGTTCCGTTCACAGCGACTTTCCATATCCATGGTCTTTCAATAACAGCCTTAAGATCAGTCAGATCAAATTTATCCCTTATATTGAAATGATAAGAAGCGGTGAAACCTGTGTTCGTTGAGAATGTATCCCTGTCAACAATGTTAGTCCTGAACTGTACTGAGGTGTTCCATGGATTTCCGTTTCTGAAACCATAATGTTTGAAAACAGTATCGGCAGCATCGAAGGTATGCAGGTCTTTTATTGGTCCTGTACCAAGATCAACGTCACAGAAATCAATCATCAGCACGTTTTCCCTGTCCCTGCTTACAACAATCGGAAACATTGACATTACAGGTGATGAGGGAACATTCTTAACAGGAGTTACAAAATCATTTTCGCCTGTGGAAATGAACAGAAGAAGGCTGCCGGCAGGTGGTAGCGAGTAAGAAAGTGTTACTCTCCCGTTCTCAGCTACTGCGTTATAACCATAGATTTCACCCGTCAGGGTGTTCAGCTCAGCAGCGCCGGTGCCATTAACTGTCAGTATTCCATTGATATCTGCTGCAAGGTCGGAGTTTGCAAGAAAGATTACCTGTCCATCGGCCAGAATTCTTCTGTGATGGTAAAGTGTTCCTCCTGCCTCAGTCCTGAATTCAATGTCTTCATTGGCAAGGTGGCTGGAAATGAAATCTTTATCAAGGGTGGAGGCTTTTACAACCGACTGTCTGTAATCAGCAAAAAATTGCTTAAGTTCTGCACTAATGGCTCCGTTGATAAGTTCAGGTTCAGCGAAAGCGATAAGCTTACCTCCTGATTTAACGAATTTCTTAAGCAGCAGATATGTACTCCTGTCAAGGTTCTCAGTCATTGGAGGGATTACCACCCTCGAATATGAGCCATTACCTATTCTCATTATTCCCTTTGATACGCTTCCTAGATTTCGCATTATATTCTCCGATCCAAGGTCATATTCAACCTGGTTTTTTTCCAGGATTGTAACAAAATTCTGGAAGGCCTGACCTATCTCTGCACATCTCGGATTCTGTTTTGTGTAGGAATCATATAACCAAGCGCTTGTTGAAGGTTCAAGCACAAGGATATCATTCCTCTGGTGTCCTGATGATAGCGCCAGTGAAAGCCTTGTGAAATGTGTATTGATATATTTATAGTTATTCCACCAGGGTTCGTGGTAGTCGAAAGTGGGAGGATAGTCATATTTTCTGGCTCCTGCCATTGTAAAGTAGGTTAGGTGCTGGTTCATAAAATTGACACCCAGGGCATATTCCCAGTCACCATTGCGTTTCATGTCCCTGAAAGTGAGGTCCCAGCCCGATCCACCGTAAGTCTCGCTCAGCTTTCTGTTCCTGCCTGTCTGGTTTGCTGCGCTCGATAATTCCTTTACAGCCCTTACGTTACCAAACTGCGCATGGACTGATGAGTCGTTAAACTGGTTGAACAGCATGTCTATAGCCGGCATCTGGTGCCAGGCATACATAGCCATATTGTCGCCGCCAAGCTTCATGTTGGGCCATTCATGCTCCCAGTAATGGCCTGTGAAGATCAGGTTCTTTTCGTCGCAGTATTCATACCAGGGTTTTGCCCATCTGTCAATGAAGAGGTGCAAGAGAGTCTGTGTATAGTTATGCCTGACTTTTTTCCAGTCGCCAACTTCTTCAAAAAGCGATGGAAGCTGTTCCCTGAGGTCATATTTCCATTCTTTCATGAAGGCATCGAAGAGATCGGGAGTCCATCTGATGCCGCCTGGTGATTCAATCTGCGGCTCGTCGGTGAAGGTGCCGGGGACTGTTTTCCCGAATTCATTGCCTATGTTCTTTTCATAACCTGTCATTGTAAGGTCTATGAATTTCTGAGTCACGCCGGGGACAAGCAGGTCGACATACGAAAAACCTCCGTACCAGTCGGATTTTCCATTATAGGTCTTTGAGAAAAGAAGATACTTTCCAGTCTTGCCTTTTTCGTCTGACAATGACGATGTTATATTTTTAAAAGTGTTGTTTTCTTCTTTCAGGCAGATAAAGAACCTGTCAGCAGTATCGGGAAGGATATCGAACTTTGACATTGCAAGTCCCTGTCCCTGGTTATATGATTCCGGCATCTGGTCAGGGACATGTCCTCCTGCAAAACCGCTGGGATATGAGTTTTCATCATAGATCCAGATGTTCATTCCAAGTTCCCTGCCTTTTTCAACTGTATGCCTGTAAAGTTCAAACCATTCTTCTGAAAGATATTCAGTAACAAGTCCGGGCCGCGGATGAATAAATGGCTGCATTATGCCCTGGTCGCGGAAACTGATAAGGAAGCTGTCAATCTCATCCTTTGTTATCTTCTCATTCCATACAAACAGCGGACCTGAGGCATACTCTGCAGGTGGTTCATCGAACTGTGCTGCAAGTGCCGCAAAATCAGTCACTTTGACCTCGTCCGGCAAATTGTTTTTGCAACTTTCAGCCAGAAATATGAGAATCATTAATAAAGCAATATTTATCAATGTGCTGTTTTGGAATGATTTCATTGTATTGTAGTTTAGTTATTTAAGCATTATCAAGTGTTGAAGTATATAAATATCTGATCTGCACAAATCTGCGATATCTGCGGGAAATATTTTCTCCCGCTGATCCAGCAGATGCCCGTTGATTTTAAAATCCTGCAGTTTCAAAATCTGTTGAATCGACCCAGCCTGCAGCCTTTCTCCATATCTCCTTTTTCATGTACCTGTTGTAAAAATCCCTCGTGCTGTTATCTGCATAAGGGTATCTGTCAAAGACAGTCCCGTCCGATACTATCCTGGGATCCTCCTGGAGCAGAAGCTCATCAAAGAGCCTGTCGGCAAGTCTTCTTTTTAAAACATTGTATGAGGGGTCATTAGCCAGGTTTATTATGCAATCAGCATCACTTCCAATATTATAAAGCTCTTCATCACCTCTCTTTGCAAAGTTCAGCTTCCAGAATTCCTGCGTTATTCCCTGTCTTCTCAGGTTAAGTATCAGAGTTTTAGTCGGGCTGCCGTCACAGTTAAGATATCCCGTTTCCGGATTACCTGCGGGCCATCTTTCCGGATTATTGTTTTTTATGTAAAGAAACCCGTCTTCAATAATTGCCCTGACAGAATAACCTCCGTCATCGGGCCTGCCAACATCGTGTCTTTCCTTTCCGAGAAGGACTGAGTTTCTGTTTTTGTCGACATATCCTTTTTTGCCGCTCCGGAAGATATCGGTAAAGCTATTTCCCTGCATTTTATGCATACCTGATGTACTGCCTTCCATACCGGCAGTTTCAAGGATTGTGGGAGCCATATCAATGAAACTGATTAGATCGAAAATTTCCCTTCCAGGATTCCGTATACCCTTTTTCCACATAATTGCCAGGGGAATATGGTTTGAATATTCATAAACCTGTCCTTTGGCCCGGGGAAAAGGCATACCGTTGTCAGCAGTGACTATTATAATGGTATTATCCAATTCTCCTTTCTGTTCAAGCAGGTCAAGCATTCTGACAAGGTGATTGTCGAAATGTTCTATCTCATAAGCATAATCGAGCAAATCATTCCGGACAATTTCGTCATCGGGAAGGAATGCAGGAACCTTGTTTATATCGCCTGCTTTCATTCCTCCTTTAGCAGCTCCTGAACCTGTTTCATATCTCCTGTGCGGTTCTGTTGATCCATACCAGAAGAAAAATGGCTTATTGTCAGTTCTTTCATTCAGGAAATCCTCAAAATTTGCAGCATAATCAATATCTGAGATGCCAGAAGTTTCCGGTACTGACTTTTTAGAGTTAAATGCCTTTCCTGTCAGAAGACGCTGATTGCCTGCAGCATCAACAGCAACGCCGGGAGCCCAGCCTTTTGCAGTGTAACCGGTGAAATAGCCATTTCCCTCAAGCGCCTCCATGAAGGATGTGAACTTTTGAGGAAAATATGGAACATGATTACCTGCTTCTTCAAGCTGCCAGCTGTTTAGTCCGGTAAGAAAACAAGCCCTTGAAGGAGAAGATTTTGCATTTGGTGTGTATGCATTCATGAAGAGCAATCCCTCTTTTGCCACCCTGTCGAATCCTGGTGTTTTTACCCATCCTGTACCATAGGCGCCCATGTGCGGAAAGGAAATGTCATCGCCCATAACAATAAGAATATTAGGCTTTTCCGTGACTTTCTCTCTCGTGCATCCTGAAGGGATAAGTGCACATGGTGAAAGAAGTAAAGTAGCTTTAATTAAATTGATTTTCATTGGTTTTTAATTCCTTGTTAATCAATACAATATAATTTAATAATCCCGAATTAACCAGCTTCCTGTCCCTTGAAGCCAACAAACGAGTAGTTTTATTGCAGGATATAAAGGTAAAGGTTTCCCCTCCTTTTGAAGGAGGGGTGGACGCAATGATTTGATAAATAGTATATTGAAAAGTAAATCTGCGGCCGGGGTGGTTGATTAACAGGTCATATAGATTCATTTTCATTATTAAACTTTTTTTTGCCGTTCGAAGAAAACTCTGGTAAGCAAACAGTTTTAAAGGTTAATTGAAATTAGTCTAATTCTTTGATTATAATATTCTTGTTATTAACATTTTGTATTTATAGATATCTTAGGATGTAATTTTTTTAAAGAGATTAATCAACCACCCCGGCCGGGAAAAAACTCTTGTAAATTTCAAATAAGAAATTCTCCCGGCCACCCCTCCTTCAAAAGGAGGGGAAACTTTCATCTATAGTTCTGTGCCTTTAATTTTTCTAACCATGGCATCTTTAATCTTAATCCATCTCCCTGATCTTTATATTCTTAAATGCTACTTTTCCACCATGATCCTGTAAAAGTATCCTTCCTGCCTGAGTCATGCCGAATCCTTCAAAATCTTTGTATTTGCTTTTTGACACCATTTCTTTCCAAAGCTCTGTACCTCTTTCATACTCAACTGTCATCTCTCCGTTAAGCCAGTGCTGAACATGATTGCCATTGACAATAATCTTTGCAGTGTTCCATGCTCCGGGTCCTTTGTCATTTACATTAACCGGAGGAAGAAGGTCATAGAGACAAGCCAGCTTATGGTTTCCGCTGAGACCGGCCTGGGCATCCGGATTCATTTTATCATCAAGGATCTGGTACTCACAGCCTATTGATCGCAGCGCACCACTGTCCCTTTCTGTGTCAACAAAATATTTTATTCCTGAATTGGCCCCCTCAGTATAGTTGAAATCAACCTGGAATTCAAAATTTGTGAACTTTCCTTCTGTAACAATATCACCTCCACCGTTTTCACCTTTTGTTTCAGGTGTTACGACAAGCATGCCTTCCTTTATTTCCCAGCCTGTGGAAGGGAAGACACCTGTTTTGGCATTTATCCATCCGCGCGGGCTCACGCCGTCAAAAAGAAGCTTCCATCCCTTGTCAATCTCGCTGGATGTCAGTGAATTGTCTTTTGGCGTATTTGAGGTGCATGCCCCGGCCAGAATTAATAGTGAAGAAAAAAGGATCATAGAGGTGTTTTTCATAGAAGTATAGGTTACAGGTTATTGTTTAGTTCCTTATTTTTGATATAATAAACACATGAAAATTATGGAAAATATGAGGATTTTCAAAACTATCATGTTATTACTTTGTCTTGTACTGATTAATGGAATTGCCGAATGCCAGGTTCCTTCATCATGCCGGATTGAACTTCTTAATGCTCCGGTGCTGTTCACGGAAGGTGGAAAAAGCTACCAGCAGATCATTGCATTATGCATCAGTGATAATGAGGGGAAAATACGGATTACTGGCGGTAAAGAACCTGTGAACGGTAAATTGAACAAGGGAACCAACAGGTATCTGATCACAATACCGGCAGTGACAAAGGCAAAAAAGGTAAACCTTGATATTATTGTTGACGGAGCTAAATCCCAGGCATATTCAATAACTGCCCTTCCTCCGAAAAAGTGGGAGATATATCTTGCCCAGCATTCTCACACCGATATAGGCTATACCAGACCGCAATCGGAAATCCTTGCTGAGCAGATGAGATATATCGATTATGCCCTCGATTATTGCGATCAGACTGATAATCTGCCTGATGAGGCTAAATTCAGGTGGACCTGCGAATCATCATGGGTAACAAGGGAATATCTCAGGTCGAGACCAAAGGCTCAGGTCGACAGGTTCCTGAAAAGAATCTCTGAAGGCAGGATCGAAGTTATGGGCATGTATGCAAATATGGCCGAGATAGCTGATGAAAACGTCATGTTTGACTTCCTGCAGCCACTCCGTGAATTTTCAAAATTTAACATCCCGGTAAGTACGGCCATGCAGAATGATGTTAACGGAATAGCATGGTGCATGCCGGACTATTTTAAAAATACCGGTGTTAAATACCTGATAATGGGCATCAATGAAACCAGATCAGTGCTGCCCTTCGACAAGCCCACGTGTTTCTGGTGGGAAGCTCCTTCGGGTGCGAGGCTGCTTGCCTTCAGAGCTGATCATTACATGACAGGAAATTTCTTCGGAGCAGAAAGTGAGGCGCTTAAGCCTGAAAACCTTCTTGGTCACCTGGCTGACCTGGATAAAAAAGGCTATCCTTTCGATAAGATAGGAATACAATTCTCGGGTTATTTTACTGATAATGCCCCTCCTTCAACTGCTGCCTGTAAGAATGTTATAGAATGGAATAAAAAATATGAGTATCCTAAGCTCAGACTGACAGTGGCTAGTCAGTTTCCGCAATATGTTGAAAAGAACTACTCAGAAAAGCTGCCGGTATACAGAAAAGCATGGCTCGACTGGTGGACAGATGGCTATGGTTCTACTTCACGGGAAACAGCTGAATCGAGAAAAACAAAAAACATACTACAGGTTGATGAAGGATTATTTGCCATGGTTTCTGCAATGGGAGGGGAGCTGAGCCCTGACCTGGAGTCTGAAATTGACCATATAAATGAAAATATAATCTTCTTTGATGAGCACACATGCGGAGCAGATGAGAGTGTCAGCCATCCTTATTCCGAGAACTCAACAAAACAGTGGCTGCAAAAAGGCGCTTATGCCTGGGAAGCTCTGAAAAAAGTGACTTTGCTTAATGAAGAAGCCCTCGCAAGGTTTCAGCCCTACCTTAAAAAAGCTGATTTCCCGCTTATTTACATAATGAATCCTCTGGGATGGAACCGTTCCGGAACAGTTAATCTGTTTGTTGATTATGAGGTGCTTCCGGTCAGGACACGTACCAGGATTGTTGATATTTCAACCGGAGAAGAGGTTCCTGCACAGATAGTAAGCAAACGGGCCGAAGGGGCCTGGTGGGCGATGGATGTAAAGGATATACCTGCACTGGGATATAAGGCTTTCAGGATCGAGCTTCCCGGCTTCAATGCAAAAGATGATGAGGAAGGTAACCGGGAAATACTTGAGAATGAATACTACAGGCTGGTAATTGACAAAGAAAAGGGATCAATTAATTCATTGTATGACAAGGAATTGAATATGGATCTGTATGATCCGCAGAATCAGTATAAGCTTGGTCAGCCTGTAAAGGAAACAAGTGAAAAGAGAGATGTTTCTCCATTTGTAAGATCCTCAGTCTCCAATGTAAAAATTGAGAAGGGCATCAAAGGCGCAGTATGGGAAAGCATTAAGATATCTTATGATCTTGATGGTTTTGAAAAAGGCACTGAGGGGGCCCCGAAAGGGATAGACACGGAAATCCGCTTGTACAGAAATCGCAAGATGCTTGAAATAAGGTATATGGCTCACAAGTTGATTATTACCGATCCTGAAGCGCTTTATGTTGCATTTCCTTTCTCCCTTCCCGGGTCAAGAATAGTTTTTGAAACAATAGGGGGAATACTGTCTCAGGGACAACAGCTTCCCGGTTCTGCCACAGACTGGAATGCGGCACAGAATTTTGTTTCAGTACGGGGGAAGAGCGGTCAGATAGTTGTCGTTAGCAATGAGGTGCCCTTGTGGCATTTCAGTGATTTCAACATGAACAAGTATGACAGAATACCAAAGGCAGGAAAAACCTGGCTTTATTCCTGGGTGATGAATAATTACTGGTTCACAAACTTCCGTTCATACCAGGAGGGAGCATTCAGCTGGGGCTACAGGATAACTTCTTCTTCAGATACAACTAACACATTTGCAAGCAGGTATGCCTGGGGGGAAAGGAACCATTTCCCGTCAAGGACTTTCCCTGCAGGTGAAAATGAGTTTAAATCACCAAGCCTTGAGACTCTTAAAATTACCGGGGATAAGAATTCCATGCTCGCAAACAGCAGACCTTCTTTTACAAACCCGGGTGCCCTTCTTCTCAGATTCCGCGAGCTGGAAGGTAAAAATGCTGAAGTGACTTTGTCATCTGCCGTGCCAGGGCGTACTGTGAAAAAAATAACAGAAGTCAGCGCAACAGGTAAGTCCATTGGACAGCCTGTTCAGAGTGTATCGCTGAAGCCTTTTGAAGTGAAATTTATTGAAGTTGAGTTTTAGTAAAGATATATTAATATGATAGCGCGGATTTGCAATCCGTGCTGTGTTTCATGGCACCAATTACAAATTGGCGCCAGCTATGATTAATGATCAGCATGATGGCGCGGATTTTCCGTGCTGTGTTTCATGGCACCAATTACAAATTGGCGCCAGCTATAATTAATGATCAGCATGATGGCGCGGATTTTCCGTGCTGTGTTTCATGGCACCAATTACAAATTGGCGCCAGCTATGATTAATGATCAGCATGATGGCGCGGATTTTCCGTGCTGTGTTTCATGGCATCAATTACAAATTGGCGCCAGCTATAATTAATGATCAGCATGATGGCGCGGATTTTCCGTGCTGTGTTTCATGGCATCAATTACAAATTGGCGCCAGCTATAATTAATGATCAGCATGATGGCGCGGATTTGCAATCCGTGCCATATATTAAAAAATAAAATTATGAATTCAAGAGAACGCATTTTATCGGCAATAAGTCACCGCCAGCCCGACAGGGTTCCTGTCGATCTCGGAGCAACACCGAGTTCAGGTATATCCGCAGTAGCTTATCACAATCTTATCAGACTTCTTGGACTCACTCACCTTACAAACCGGGTGTACGATGTTATCCAGCAGGTAAATCAGCCACCAATGGAACTGCTTGAACATTTTCATGTTGATGTACTGGATGCTGGCAGGTTTTTCAATACTCCTGATAATTACTGGCATGAACTTGAACTGATACGCGGAGTGCCGGCCTTTTATCCGAAATGGTTCAACCCTGTGAAACAAGCAGACGGAAGCTGGCTGGCACCGGGAAAGACTGGTGAATTTATTGGCAAAATGCCGCTTGGCGCTACCTTCTTCGATCAGTTGATATTTCCGTATATCGACGGCTATCCTTCTGATTACAAGGATATTGACAAGCAGATGTCAAGAGTGATATGGGGTGGTTTCGGCTTCACTCCCTTCGATCACCTCGATGAAGCTGATTTCTGGAACAACCTCAGGCAAACAATAATAAGAGAGAAGTCAAAAACTGACAAGGCGCTGCTTATAGGCATAGGCTGTAACCTTTTTGAGTGGGGAACCTTCCTCAGGAGAATAGATAACTTCCTGATGGACCTATATCTGGATCCCGTGAATGTCCATCGTTTACTTGACCGGCTGATGGAAAACCATCTTGCATTTCTTGAGAAGATCTGCACATCAATTGGAGATGTTGTTGACATTATCAAATTTGGTGATGATCTTGGTACAAATGCCGGTCCGTTCATGCCACTGGAGACTTATGAGGAATTCTTCGGACCACGGCATAAAATACTATGCGATTATGTGAAAACTCATTCAACTGCACACACAATGCTGCATGTATGTGGAGGCATTTATGAACTTATACCAGGACTGATAAATGCAGGTTTCGAGATTTTAAATCCGGTTCAGATCAATGCTGTGAATATGGCACCAGAAAAACTGAAAATGGAGTTTGGTAATGATGTTACATTCTGGGGTGGCGGATGTAACACTCAAAGTGTCCTGAACCATGGAACTCCTGAACAGATACGCAGCCATGTACTGCATAACCTTGAGATATTCAGCAAGGACGGAGGTTATGTTTTCAATACGATTCATAATATTCTCCCGGATGTTTCACCTGAGAATATTGTTGCGTTGTTTGATGCCGTTGAGGAGTTTAATGCCAAATAAAATAAATTATAACCACAGAGGCCACAAAGAAAGCACAGAGATCACAGAGTTATTAAGTAGTCGCTTATTTCTTTGTGTTCTTTGTGATCCTGATGAATATCAGGACTTTGTGTTCTTTGTGGTAAAAATATCAAATAAGAATTGATGAACAAGAATTTTCTCCCTGATTACACAAACCTTCTCTCAGTTCTGAATAACAGAAGACCATCCAGGCTACCCCTTTACGAACACCATATAGATCCCCCTTTCATCTCGAAAGCGCTGGGAGAGGAGATTAATCCTTCAGGACTCACTAAGAATGAACTTGTTGACTATTACAGGAAAGTAATAGGCTTCTGGAAGGACATGACATACGATGGCTTCGATTTTGAAGCTGCCATCTGCGATATTCTTCCGGGTCACGGAGCAATACTTGGCGGCAGACCAGGCCCGATACAGACAAGGGATGACTTCAGCAAGTATCCGTGGCATGAAATACCGGAAATTTTCAAATCGACTTATATTCCTCATTTTGAGGCAATAAGAAAGGCTCTTCCCCCAGGAATGAAAGCCTATGGAGGATGCGGATATGGAATTTTTGAAGCAAGCCAGGACCTTGTCGGGTATGAATATTTATGTGTGATGCAGTGCATGGACCCTGATCTTTTCAGAGATCTCTTCGTAAGAATTGGTAATCTCTGGGTGGAATTGTGGAGCTGGGTGATTGAGAACTATCACGATCTCTTTGTCTTTTACAGGATGGGTGATGATCTCGGTCACAAGACTTCCACCCTGCTTGAACCAGATATAATAAGGCAACACATTTTTCCACAGTATAAAAGGATAATCGATCTTATCCATGCTTCAGGGAAGAGATTTCTCCTTCACAGCTGTGGCTGTATCTTTCCGCTTATGGAGGAGATCATTTCACTGGGAATAGATGCCAAACATTCGAATGAAGACCAGATAGCTCCATTCATTGAATGGATCGATAAATACTCGTCACGCATAGGGCTGTTCGGTGGTTTCGACCTCAATCTTCTTATACTTGAAAAACCTGAAGATGTGTACAGGAACGTAGTGGAAATGGGAACTCTTTACCGGTCAAAGGCAAATGGCTATGGTCTCGGTTCAGGTAATTCAATTCCGGGCTATGTTCCGGTTGAGGGATTTATGGTAATGATAAATGCTGTGGCTGAAATCAGGAGGGATGAGGAATGAGGGATGAGGAATGAGGGATGAGGAATGAGGGATGAGGAATGAGGGATGAGGAATGAGGGATGAGGAATGAGGGATGAGGAATGAGGGATGAGGAATGAGGAATGAGGAATGAGGAATGAGTACAAATAATAATAGAAGGATATGGGTGTAAGTAGTTTCAAGGAATTGATTGTTCATAAGAAAGCGCATGCACTTGCGATGGAGATATTTCAAATCTCTAAAAAATTTCCTCATGAAGAAAGATACTCATTGACAGATCAGGTAAGACGGTCAAGTAGATCTGTAACTGCATGTATTGCAGAATCCTGGGCGAAAAGAATATATGAGAAGGTGTTTGTAAATAAATTAACAGATTCCCTTGGTGAAGAATACGAAACTGAAGAATGGATTGACTATGCCTTTGATTGTAATTACATTGACAGTGATCAACGTAGTACGCTTTTGTCAGGATATGATGAAGTAAGGAAAATGCTCATTTCTATGATAAATAATCCTGAAAAATGGTGTAAATAAACTCACGCCTCACGCCTCACGCCTCACACCTCACATCTCACCATTAAATTCCCGTACTGCATTATATGCCGCAATAATGTTCTGAGGAGGTACTTCAGAGAGAATATTATGAATAGGTGCGAATACAAACCCACCGTCTTTTGAGAAGATCTCACAGCGTTTAAGGACATCCCTTCTGACTTCTTCAGGTTTCGCTCCGCTGAGGACAGAAGCAGTATCGACGCCTCCTCCCCAGAATACTATTTCCCTGCCAAATTCCATTTTAAGATTTACAGGGTCCATATCGTGACAGTTGGTTTGCACGGGATTCAGGATGTCAATGCCTACCTCAATAAAATCAGGAATGAATTGTTTCACACTTCCGCATGAATGCATGAAGATCTTCATTCCTGTATTTTTCTTAACATAATCACAAAGTATTTTATACCTCGGTTTGAAATGTTTTCTGAAGGTATCAGGATCCATAAGCGGACCGGAGGTCATGCCGAGGTCGTCACCAAATCTTATAACATCAACTATATCACCAAGGGCAGCACATTTCTTCTCAAGTCCTGCCAGGTGCATATCTACCATAAGATCAAGCATCTGTGACATTTTTGGTTCTTCGGTCATCAGGTCCGTCAGCATATTGTCCATCCTCCTGACAAAGAATCCCAGTTCTGCAAGTTTGACACCACCTGACATAACAAGTGCCTTACCGGTAGCCGCTTTAAGTGCAATGAGTTTTTCCCTCAGTTCAGCCATATTAAGGTTTGAGGCATGGGAATGTACCACCCAGCTTATCTTTTTCAATGCCTTTGGCAGGTCATTAATGTTTTCCGGATATCCGTTTTCCCATGGAAAAAACATCTGATCGAAGAACGGAGCACCCGCAGCCCGTCTTGAAAGGATAGTGCCTTCATTGTCAGTTGTATACCACGACCCGTCCCTGTCCTTTACAGGTCTGTACCAACCGGTATACTGTGCCATGCTGCCATCAGGGAGTTCAACATCATACCATTCACCTGTTTCAGCTGCAATCCGGTTTATATCAAGTGCGTCGACACCAAACAGGTCAATAACTTCAAGGTCCACATTTGCAAGCTGCTGCACGACATCAAAGACCCTGGTGGGTTTATCAATGGAGAGTTCTTTTTTAAGCCTGTTATAAGCGATTGCAGAAATACCTGTAACCGTGGCACTGCCCAGATCAACAGGGATCCTGTCAGGTTCTTTATGAGCCAGGGCACTTAGTATTCTTTCTCTTGATGTCATTTTCGTAATGATCAGATTTTCAGAAAGATCTTCTTCTTATAAAGTATGTAAAGAAATACCCATCCTATTGCTGTTATTCCCAGTCCGTTCATTAGTGGAGCCCATGTTTCCGGCAATAAATCTGTAATGCCCTTGAAGAAGAATTTGTTTGCATTACTAAAATTTATAATTCTGTTAGTCAGATAAATTGTTATCGGGTTAAGACCTATCACAACAAAGAAAAAAGCCCATTTCCTGTATTGCATTACGTCTATTATAAGGTAGAACAATGAAAAGAGCAGGATGCTAAGGCCGCCAACATAACAAACGAAGGAACTCGACCAGATATTCTTGTTTATCGGGAAAAACAGATTCCAGATACTTCCGATTAAAATAAATATTATGCCTGCCATCACAAGCGAGATCACTTTTTTCAATGGCTTGTCCGACAGGTATTCAGACATCATGAATTCCCCGGTAAACATTCCCAGCAGGGCAGTTGATATTGCAGGGATTGTACTGAAAAGTCCCTCCGGATCATGGTTGCCACGGTAAAGCTTGCCGGGCATAAGCAGCCTGTCAATGTAGCTTGCCAGGTTGCCTTCCTGTGAAAACGGATCTGTTGCTCCAAGGTCATGGGCAGGAAAGAGCAGCAGCAGCAACCAGTATCCGATAAGCAATAAGCTGAACCACAGTATCCTGAATTTTCTTCCTGCATTCATATAAATAAGAGCAGCGAACATCCAGGCCAGGCCGATTCTTCCAAGAACACTGCCATAACGCATGTTTTCAAAATCAAAACGAATACCATTATTATATACTATGCCGAGCAGGACAAGTATCAAGCCTCTGAAGATTATATGCCTGTATATCAGGGCGTCTGCCTCACCTTTTTGCCTTCTCTTTGCAAGAGAATATGGAAAGGAAATTCCGGCAATGAATAGGAAAAGAGGGAATATCATGTCATAAAATCTGAAGCCATCCCATTCAACATGATCCAGCTGTCCGGCCCACCATTCAAAAACCGGCCATCCTGTAAGAGTTGCAAGACCTGTGAACAGGGCTTCTCCTCCCATAATCCAGAACATGTCGAAACCGCGGAGGGCATCGAGGGAGTAAAGTCTTTTTTGTGAAGCTGAAGTGTTTGATTCCATTGTAATTGAAGCAGAAAATTTATTTGTCAATTTAAGTTAAATATTTGCCGGATAATGTGTATTCTCGCTTATAATTTGCATATTTGACTAACGCAGGTTAAGCGTTCTCAAATATAGAAAAATAAGTAAATGCAATTTATTACTTCAAATCTGTTTCCCGATGAGTGTTAACCAACCCGATGGTTCAGGTCCCGGTTTGCGGCGTGTACTTGGACTGACTTCTCTTGTTCTGTACGGAATAATCCTTATCCAGCCCACAGCGCCAATGCCACTGTTTGGTGCCGCAGCAACGCTTGCAAAGGGGCATGTTGTTACTACTATTATTATAGGTATGATAGGGATGATGTTCACGGCAATCAGTTATGGACGAATGGCCAATGTATATCCCAGTGCAGGTTCTGCATACGCTTATGTAAGCCGTGAAATACATCCTTCCCTGGGTTATTTTATAGGATGGGGGATGATTTTCGATTATGTGATGAACCCTATAATCTGTGTTATATGGATCAGCAAGGCTGCAATGAACCTTATTCCCGAAATACCTTTCCCTGTATATGCAGTGTTTTTCACTCTGCTTTTCACAGGAATGAACCTAAGGGGAATAGAATCAAGCTCAAGGACCAACGCTGTTATTGCTGCCGGACTTGGTGTAGTCATTATTCTTTTCCTTGGCGCAGCTGTACGTTACCTGATAATTAATCCTCCGGCAGGAATTTCAGAATGGACAAGACCTTTTTATGATCCTCAGACTTTCTCATTCAATGCAATGTCTGCAGGGGCTTCACTTGCGGTGCTTACATATATAGGATTCGACGGAATTTCAACTCTTTCGGAGGAGGTAAAGAACCCTCGCCGCAATATTCTCCTGGCTTCTGTTCTTGTATGCATCATAACAGGCACACTTGCGTCAATCCAGGTCTATTTTGCACAGATGGTATGGCCCGGTACTTCTTTCCCTGATCAGGATACGGCATTCTGCTATGTTGCAGGAAAAGCAGGAGGACAATGGTTATTCCATACTGTTAATTTCGCATTGCTGATTGCTACAATCGGCTCTGGTTCAGGAGCTCATCTGGGTGCAGGCCGCCTTCTTTACGGCATGGGACGTGACAATGCTATTCCTAAGAAGTTCTTTGCCTATGTGAATCCCAAAACGCAGATACCTTCAAACAATATAATACTTGTAGGTGCAATTGTACTGATAGGAGTATTTCTGGTAACATATTCACTTGGTGCTCAATTACTTAATTTTGGAGCCCTGATTGCTTTCATGGGAGTAAATGCCTCAGCCTTCACGCATTATTTCATTAACAGCAAGCAGAGAAATTTCTGGAACTTCATTGCTCCGCTTCTTGGCTTTTCAATATGCCTGTATCTATGGATCAGTCTGGGTGTGCCTGCAAAAATTGTGGGTATAGTCTGGCTGTCCTGCGGAGTTCTTTACGGAGCATACCGTACTTCATGGTTCCGCAAGCCCATGCAGTTTGCAGAACTTAATAATAATGAGTAGTAAACAATTTCAAAATAAAAGATTATGAAACCCGCAATCAGATTTTCAGCAGTTTTTGCAGTGCTGTTACTTGTAACTGCATTATCGGCAGACTTCAGTTTTGCCAATCCTCCTGCTAAACAGGAATTCTATGAAATCAGGATCTATCATGTTTACGGCCCGCAGGATGGAAAGGTTGATGCATTCCTGAAGGATGCATTCATTCCGGCTCTTCACAGGGCAGGCATAGCCAAGGTAGGAGTATTTAAGCCCCTTGAGACTGATCTTCAGTCAGGGAAGAAAATCTTCGTTTTCATTCCGTACAAAACTCTTGAACAGTATTCTTCTCTTTCCGAAGTTCTTGCAAAGGACAAAACCTATCAGGATGCAGGAAAATCATTCCTTGCAGCTCCCTTCAATGAGGCCCCGTACAAAAGGCATGAGAGTATCCTTCTGAAGGCTTTCAAAGACTGGCCACAGGCTACCTTCCCGGAATATACAAATCCGGTTTCTGAAAGAGTGTATGAGCTGAGAAGTTATGAAAGTTCAACAGAAGATCTGGCTGTCAGGAAGATACACATGTTTAACGAAGGAAAGGAGATAGATATTTTTACAAAGCTGAATTTCAACGCTGTCTTTTATGGTGAAGTGCTTGCAGGTTCATCGAAACCAAACCTGATGTATATGACCACCTTCACTGATATGAAGTCGCATGATGAACACTGGAAGGCATTCGGAGCAAGTGATGAGTGGAAAGCTCTTTCTCCAAAGGAAGAATATAAAAATACCGTGTCGTATATTGACAGGTATCTTCTCAGGCCTGCTAACTATTCGGATTTTTAGACTTTAAGGAAGACCTCATCCCCCAGCCCATTCCTCCATGGGTAAAAGCCTCATCCCCCAGCCCCTTCTCCCGGGGGAGAAGGGGAGTCATCTGAAGAATGTACATTCATCTATAGCCTTAAGCCCCTCCCACTTCGGGGGAGGGGTTTGGGGAGAGGTAATTAAACACCTACATCTATTTTCGAAACAGCATCCTCAACCTCAGCTGCTGTAAGTTCATGATCAGGCAGGTTGTTTTCGAAGTATTTCTCATAAGCAGAGATGTCGAAATGACCATGACCACTGAGATTGAACAGGATTGTTTTTGAAACACCTTCAAGATCAGCTCTCCTTGCTTCATCGAGGGCGCCTGCAATGGCATAAGATGACTCCGGTGCAGGCAGTATACCTTCTGTTTTTGCAAACAATACAGCTCCTTCAAAGCATTCCCTCTGCATTTTTGCCTTAGCTTCAATGAATCCATCCTTAAGCAGCTGGCTCACAAGCACTCCGGCTCCATGATATCTCAATCCTCCTGCATGTATCTTGTCGGGAATGAAGTTGTGTCCCAGTGTATACATAGGAAGGAGGGGAGTCATTCCGGCATTATCGCCAAAGTCGTAAGTGAATTTACCTTTTGTCAGCTTTGGACATGATGAAGGTTCTATTGTTAAAAGACGTGTTTTTCTGTTGTTCTGCAACCTTTCCCGGAGGAAGGGGAATGCTATTCCCGAGAAGTTTGAACCACCACCGAAGCATCCGATTACAACATCAGGATAGTCACCCGCCTTCTCCATCTGGAGCAAAGCTTCCTGGCCAATAATTGTCTGATGCAGAATAACATGGTTAAGAACGCTTCCGAGTGAGTATTTTGTGTAAGGATCCTGTACGGCTATTTCCATTGCCTCAGAGATAGCTATTCCAAGACTGCCCGGAGAATCGGGATCCATTTCCAGTATCTTTCTCCCGGCTGCAGTCAGGGTACTTGGTGAGGGAACCACCTTTGCATTATATGTATTCATCAGAAGCTTTCTTCCTGGTTTATGATCATAGCTCACCCTTACCATAAAAACAAGCAGTTCAAGACCGAAATGGTTGCAGGCGAAGCTCATAGCGCTTCCCCACTGGCCCGCGCCCGTTTCGGTGGTTATCCTGCGCACACCTTCTTTTTTATTATAGTATGCCTGGGCTATTGCAGTATTGGCTTTATGGGAACCTGAATAGTTACCTCCTTCGTACTTATAGTATATTCTACTTTTGGTCCCAAGCGCCTTTTCAAGGCTTGTTGCCCTGTACATGGGAGAAGGTCTGAAGTTATAATACAGATCAAGGACCTCATCAGGTATTTCAATGTATCTCTCGGTTGAAACCTCCTGTTTGATCAGCTCCATCGGGAATACTGCTGACAGGTCTTCCGGTCCCACAGGCTGCTTTGTTGCAGGGTGGAGGGGAGGAAGAGGTTTGTTTGGCATATCGGCCATGATATTATACCATTGCCTTGGCATTTCGTTTTCGCTTAAGATGATCTTTTTGAATTTTTCCATTGTAGTACTATTTTATTGGTTAATTATTTGCAAAAAAAAAGCACGCTGTGTACAGCGTGCTCATAAATAATATCTTAAAACTCTTATAAATGGCTTGTTACACAGTTTCAACAATGTTGCTGCGCCAAGACCAGATATATGAGTTGTTCATTTTCATGAGGACAAAAATAATTAATTTTTTAAAATTCAAAATAAAAAGTGTAAATATTTTTAAAAAATTATACGAGGTACCTGATTTTCTTGTTAAAATGACATGTAAGAACCTGATTTCGTTTTATTCATATACAAGTGCTCCAAGTGATCTTAAATCGTCGAAGAAAGCAGGATAGGACTTGGCGATACTCTGCGAGTCCTTGATATACACTCTTCCGTCAGCTTTAAGTGCAGTTACAGCCATAGCCATGGCAATACGGTGATCCTCATGCGATTCCACCCTTGCTCCTTTTACCCTGCCTCCTGTAATTGTCATAATATCACCTGAGATTTCAACTCCTATGCCCAGCTTTCCGAATTCAGTTCTTATTGTGTCAGCCCTGTTGCTTTCCTTGTGAATTAACCTCGACACACCTTTAATTGTTGAGGTTCCCTTGCAATACGATGCAAGTGCGACAAGAGGGGGGAAGAGGTCAGGAGAATGTGTTGCATCAAACGAAAATGCTTTCAGCTCCGATGCTCTGACAAGGAAGGTATCTTTTTCCGCTTTGACCGATGCACCTGCATCCTTTAAGGCGTTCAGAACAGCCATGTCACTCTGCCTGCTCGACTGTTTTAATCCTGCAACTGCTATTTCGCCGTTAATGGCGCCGGCAACAAGCAGGAAGGCTCCTCCGCTCCAGTCTCCTTCCACAGTATATTCACATGCTCTGTATTTCTGATTGCCTGAAATACGGAAATGTTTATAATCTTCATTGACTATGTTTATTCCAAAATCCTTCAGTATCTCAATTGTCATATCAATATAAGGACTGCTCTTCAGATTTATAACTGTTACTTCCGAATCCTTTTCAGCCAGGGGAAGCGCCATCAGCAACCCGGTCAGCAACTGGCTGCTTACAGATCCGTCAATAGTGCATTTTCCGCCTTGCAGGGGACCTTTTATTGAAAGAGGAAGTAAACCGTTTGTTGTCTGACACTGTACTCCCAGCTGCGACAGAGCCTCTTCAATCATTTTCATAGGCCTCTTCCTGAGAGAGTTGGCTCCGGTTATTAATATCTCTTCTGAATACAGTGCTGCAATAGGAGAGAACATTCTTATAGCAAGGCCTGATTCCCCGCAATTCAGTTTAGCCTCTTTCAGCTCGCCTGTTCCGTGAATCAGAAGCCTGTCAGGTGAAGGCTCAACTCTTGCTCCAAGACCTACTGCCATGCTCATGGCAGCAAGTGAATCGTCACAGTAAGAAGGATTATGGATTATACTATTGCCGGTGGCAAGCAGTCCTGCTGCTATTGCCCGCTGAGTCATGCTTTTTGAAGAGGGTGCCTTGACAGTACCCTTTAAATGAGACGGATCAATGTATCTTTCCATATATCAGAATTATATTATCTCTCATTATTCATCACCCTCATCTGGTGATTAATCGACTCCTGATGGATAGCCTTGAAGATGCCGTCAATCATCTCTGCACTCAGTCCTTTGGTCTGACCTCTGATAACCGCTCTTCTTATTATTTCATCCCACCGGAGACTCTGCAAGATAGTGATATTATTTTCCTTTTTGTACATCCCTATCTTTTCTGCTATCTTCATTCTCTTTTCAAGCAGGTCAAGAAGATGGTCATCATAGATATCAATCTGCTGTCTCAGTTCTCCCAGAACATCAAGAAGTTTCGGATCATCAGGATTGGGATTTCTCATAATAAGCCTTGTCAGCAGCTCTTTCAGGTCGTTAGGGGTGAGCTGCTGAGCTGAGTCGCTCAGGGCATTTGCCGGATCTATATGTGATTCTATCATCAATCCGTCGAAATTGAGGTCCATGGCTTTCTGCGAAATTTCATGCAGGTAGGCCCTGGCACCGGCTATATGGCTTGGATCACAGATTATTGGCAGGTCAGGAATTCTCCTTCTGAGCTCGATTGGCAGCTGCCAGTTGGGCTGGTTGCGATACAGGGTTTTTTCATAAGTTGAAAAGCCTCTGTGTATAGCGCCTATCCTTGTAATGCCTGCTCCGGCAATCCTTTCAATAGCTCCCACCCAGAGTTCTATATCGGGATTGACAGGATTCTTTACAAGTACCATAACATCAACTCCCTGCAGGGCGTCAGATATCTCCTGTACTGTGAAAGGATTAACAGTTGTTCTGGCCCCGATCCAGAGCATGTCGACACCGTATTTAAGTGCTTCATAAACATGTTTTTCATTTGCCACTTCGGTTCCGATAAGCATTCCGGTTTCCTGTTTGACCCTTCTCATCCATTTCAGACCTTCTGATCCGATTCCCTCAAATGAGTTTGGCCTGGTACGGGGTTTCCATATCCCTGCCCGGAATACACTTACCTGATTGAGAGCTGCAAGCTGCCTGGCAGTTTCCATCACCTGTTCTTCCGTCTCTGCGCTGCATGGACCGGATATCAGGAAAGGTCTTCCCTTGTAACCCTTCCAGTCAGTGATCTGAGTGTTTTCAATCTTTAGAACCATTTTTTTAAGTTTAGAGTTTGGAGTTTGGAGTTCTGAGTTCTGAGTTTAGAGAATCTTTAACTCTAGTCACTCTAGGCACTCTAGTCACTCCACACTAATTAAGTATCTTCCTGATAGTATTTGCTTCATCCATCAAATTTTTAAGCCCTTCCATATCCTTCTCCTGAATCTTCTTTTTGAAAAGGTTCATCTTTTCTATATAAGTATCAAGAACCTCAAGGATATAACCGGAATTCTCAATGAAGATAGGGGCCCATGTATCTCCGTTGCTTTTTGCCAGACGAACAGTGCTTTCAAAACCTCCTCCTGCAAGAGTCAGTATATTTTCTTCCTCCTTCTCTTTGTCAAGAACGCTGAGTGCGAGAGAAAATGAGGTAATATGCGATATATGAGATACATAAGCCACATGTGTGTCATGATCTGCAGAATTCATATATACCTTTTTCATATTCAGCACGCTGAGCATGTTTTCAACAGTGAGGAGAGCATCGGCATCGCTTAGTTCCCTGTCGCATATTATAACGTTCTTATAATCGAATAGTTTACCAATTGCGGCAAGTGGACCTGAGTATTCTGTTCCGGCCATGGGGTGGGCTGCCACAAACCTTCCTCTCGTGATGTGATTTTTGCATGCACTTGTTATACCCACTTTTGTCGAGCCCATATCCGTCACAACTTTTGATGTTCCTGAAATCATGTCAAGGACTTTATTTATAAGCTCACTGTTGGTACTGACAGGTGTTGAAAGTATTATAAGCTCACTTTTTGCAACGGCATTTTCAAGGGTATCAATCTCATCAACAAGCCCTGTAAGCAGTGCTATATTCTGGTGCCTGATGCTTGAATCAACACCGATTATCCAATCTGCAAACTTTCTTTTTCTCAGATCCACGGCAAGTGATCCGCCTATCAGCCCTATTCCAACTATTGTGATTGTCATTTTATGTTTGATGAATTATTTGCGATAAGTTTCTTGTAGTTTTATTTGTTGCTGGTTAATTAACGGCTCCCCTCCTTGGAGGGGCCGGGGGTGGGTTGGTCTGGTTGCTGGTTATCGTTTTCAGCCTTTCCTTTGCTTCCTTTAGTTTACCCTCGGTGGCGCAAAGCGAGATACGTATATAACGCTCTCCGTTTTTCCCGAAAATGAATCCCGGGGTTATGAATACATGTGACTTCTGCAGGATTTCCTCGACAAATTCTTCACATGAAGCTATATTGTCGGGTATCCTTCCCCATACGAAGAGTCCTGTCTGCTTCCTGTCGTAGCTGCATTTCAGAAGATCCATGAGTTCTTCAACTATCTTCCTGCGTTTTATATATACCTCATTTACTGTGTCATACCATGAGTCTGGCGCGTTCAGGGCTTCAACGGCTGCTGCCTGCAGGCCAAGAAACATTCCTGAATCCATATTGCTTTTTACCTTAAGAATCTCTTTTATGTAATCCCTGTTTCCGGCAACCATTCCTATCCTCCAGCCTGCCATGTTCTGGGATTTGCTCAGGGAATTCAGTTCAAGGGCGATGTCCCTTGCTCCTTCAACCGACAGAATGCTGTGGTAGTCATTGTTGAGGATGAAGCTGTACGGATTGTCGTTGCACAGTAATATTGAATGTTTTACAGCGAAACTGACAAGTCTCTCAAAAAGCTGAAGCGAACCTTTTGTTCCGGTAGGCATGTGAGGATAGTTTACCCACATCAGTTTTACTTTGCTGAGGTCGCTTTTTTCAAGACTGTCAAAGTCAGGCAGCCAGCCTGTCTTTTCACTCAGGTTGTAATTTCTGACAATACCTCCCACAAGGTTCGTGACAGATGCATAGGTTGGATAGCCGGGATCGGGGACAAGGACCTCATCGCCGGGATTTACAAAAGCCATGCTTATATGCATTATTCCCTCCTTGCTGCCCATAAGGGGAAGTATCTCACCTTCAGGGTCAAGCTCAGTGCCGAAGTATTTCCTGTACCACTCCGCGAAGGCCTTTCTGAGCGACAAGATCCCGGTATAGCTCTGGTAACCATGTGATCCAGGTTTCCTTGCTTCGTTTACAAGTGCGTTGATTGTATTTTCAGATGGCATCTGGTCGGGGCTGCCTATTCCCAGATTGATAATATCTGCCCCGTCCCTTCTCATCTTGTCGATCTGGGCAAGCTTCTTCGAAAAGTAGTATTCCTGTACTGATTCAGTACGTTTTGCAGGTTTAACTATCATACAGCATGTCTCCTTTATAGTATACACCAAGGACTTCGAGGTCGCTTGTATGATCTCTCAGAATCCTTTTTATTATCTCAGCATTTACATTTTTTGGCATCTCAAGGTCGCAGTAAAACATATACTGCCACTGTCCGTTGAATTTGGGAACAGATTGTATTTTAGAAAGGTTGATGCTCATTTCGGCGAGTTTTACAAGCACTTTTGCCAGTGAGCCCGGCTGATGTCCGGTTGAAAAACAGATTGATATTTTATTCCCTTCCCTGTTACCGCTTTCCTCCGGACCTACCACCAGAAACCTTGTATAATTCTGTTTGTACGTTTCAATACCCGGAGCCATTACTTCCAGTCCGTATATCCTGGCAGCTTCGTTTGATGCTATTGCAGCAACGCCTTTCAGTCTGTTTTCGCTTATATCCTTTGCGCTGCCGGCAGTGTCATCGCTCTCAACAAGCATCCACCGGGGATGATGTTTCAGGTAATCCATGCACTGTGCCAGCGCTATCGGGTGTGAACGTACCTCATTGATTTCATCAAGCGATTGCCCGGGCAGTGCCATCAGATTCTGCACTATTCTGAGGTTATGTTCACCGAGCATCTTCATGCCCGATTCCCTGATAAGTGTATAGTTCTGAAGAATGCTTCCCGACCTTGCATTCTCTATTGCCATTACTGCATAGTCTGCCTCTTTGTCCATCACTTTTCCAAGTGTAATGTCAAAGGAGGAGCAGGGTACTATTTCAATCTCATCATAATTGAAATACTGCCTTGCTGCCACTTCGTGAAAACAACCTGTTTCTCCCTGTATAGATATTTTCATAAGTATATAAAAAAAATCAGGGTCCCTTTTGGGGACCCTTGTCACATATTATATCTCTTAACTGTATACAAAAATCCCCTAGTTCTTTTTAAAATAAAAAAAGAAGTAAAAGAAAGGGGCGTAATATGTGTATACAAAATTCATTAATCGTTTCAATAGGGTTACAAAATTAATCTATTTTTCAGAAAAACAAATAAAAATCAATAAAAAGACGAAAATAATTGATAATTTATAGTTTGGGGGCACGGCACACGGCTAACGGCGCACGGCATACGACGCACGGCGCATGGCACTAGGCACAAGGCAAAGAGACCCTGAGTCCTTCCGCCTTCCGCCTTCCGCCTTCCGCCTTCAACCTACACCTTATGCCTTTCCTTCAGTACTGTCTCTATCTCTTCAAGGTTTGTTCCCTTTGCTTTGAGTAATATAAGGAAGTGATAAAGGAGGTCTGCTGCCTCATTTTTTAATAATTCAGCGTTGTCATCCTTTGATTCTATAACAAGTTCAACAGCCTCTTCGCCAACCTTCTGGGCCACCTTGTTTATGCCTTTTTTAAAGAGCTTGTTTGTATAGGAATCTTTTTCGTCATCATCAATACGCTGATTGATAACCTGTTCCAGTTTATACAGGAAGCCTCTTGCATTATCATCTCCGAAACAGGAATATGTTCCGAGGTGACAGGTTGGTCCTGCAGGTTTGACCTTTATGAGGAGAGTATCATTGTCACAGTCCTGGAATATCTCCTTTACATACAGGAAATTGCCGGAAGTTTCTCCCTTTGTCCATAAGCGGTTTTTACTCCGGCTGAAGAAGGTCACCCTGCCTTCTTTTTTTGTCAGTTCAAGAGCCTCCTGGTTCATATAACCAAGCATCAGCACCTGCTGTGTTGTATAATCCTGTATAACAACAGGAACCAGCCCGTTACCCTTCGTAAAATCAATCTTTTCCATAATTCACTGTTTTATCTGCATTCTCTGTGATTCTCTGTGTCTCTCTGTGTCTCTCTGTGTTACTAACAGTAATATAAGAATATATACAGAATGCTAAAATTTATCTCACTGCAATGTTTTCACTTTTAAGATACTTCTTCAGGTCCTGTATATTTATTTCACCGAAATGGAAGATGCTTGCTGCCAGAGCCGCACTGCATCCTGTATTGAAAAAGACATCCCTGAAATGCTGCATAGTACCTGCACCTCCTGATGCAATCACTGGTATATTGACCTTCCTGCTTACTTCTGCCGTGATATCAAGTGAAAAACCCGACTTTGTTCCGTCAGTATTCATTGAAGTCAGCAATATCTCGCCAGCACCAAGCTCTTCGGCCTTTTTAGCCCAGGGAACAGTTTTGAACGGAGTTATCATTCTTCCTCCGTTGACAAACACTTTCCATCCGTCTTCAGTAAACTTGGTGTCAATTGCCACAACCACACACTGGCTTCCGAACTCAGAGGCAATCTCTTTTATCAGGTCCGGCCTTTTCACTGCCGATGAGTTAATTGTTATCTTATCAGCGCCAGCCTTTATCAGAACAGCAACATCATCAACATTGTTTATTCCGCCTCCCACTGTGAAGGGAATATTGATTTCTGCGGCTATCCTTTCAACAAGACCGGCAAAGGCTTTTCTTTTTTCAATGGTGGCAGTGATATCAAGAAAAACAAGCTCATCAGCACCCTGCTCTGCATAAGACCTGGCAAGGGCAACAGGATCGCCGGCATCGATAATATTAACAAAGTTGATCCCTTTTACCGTCCTCCCGTCTCTTATATCGAGACAGGGTATTATTCTCCTCTTCAGCATAGTTCTGCAAGTTCATTTAGCGTTACTTTTCCCTCATAAAATGCTTTGCCCACAATAGTGCCTTCACATCCAGTTTCTTTCATTCTAATGATATCTGCCAGTGAGGCAATTCCTCCGCTTGCTATGAGGTTGATTCTGACTTCCGACAGGATCTCACTGTATATTTCTTCAGAGGGGCCCTGGAGCATTCCGTCTTTCCCGATGTCAGTGCAGATAGCATATTTAATCCCCTTTGAAACATGTTCGCTTATAAATGTCAGGATATCAGTTTCTGATTCTTCAGTCCATCCTGATGATGAAATCTTTCTGTCTTTAAAGTCTGCTCCGAGTATAATTTTTTCAGGACCGAAAAATGAAAGCATTTCAGCAAACATCAGGGGTTCCTTAATTGCTATGCTGCCTGCTGTGGCCTGTTTTGCGCCGGAGTCAAATACTCTTTTCATGTCATCTATGGTTCTGAGTCCTCCGCCATAATCAACAGTCAATGAGGTTTTTGATGTAATCTTTTCAAGAATTGAAATGTTTACTGTTTTACTGTTTCTGGCCCCGTCAAGGTCAACAAGGTGCAGGTATTTAATGCCCTTGTCTTCCAGCATCAGTGCAATTTCAAGAGGATCATCATTATATACTTTCCGTGTCGAGAAATCTCCCTTCGTCAGCCTGACGCATTTGCCACCCATTATATCTATTGCCATAATTATTCTCATAGCTGAAGAAAATTTCTGAGAATAGTCTCTCCGACAAGAGCTGATTTCTCCGGGTGAAATTGTGTCGCATGGAAATTGTTCCTGTTCATCGCGGCTGAGAAAGGAACTATGTATTCGCAGGTGGCTGTGGTTTGCGAAGATATTTCAGCATAATAGCTGTGAACATAGTAGACGTTATCATCCTTTGAAACATTCTTAAACAACTTTCCCTTTACTGTTATGAAATCATTCCAGCCCATGTGAGGTATTTTGTCAACAGGAGGGAAGAGTTTTACATCGGCATCAAAAACGCCAAGGCATTCAGTATCAGATTCTTCAGAATGTCTGCACAAAAGCTGAAGGCCCAGGCAGATACCCAGGACAGGGACTTTGATCTCAGGGATAATCCTGTCGAGGCCGCTTTTCCTGAGATAAGCCATTGCGGAGCCTGCTTCCCCTACACCGGGAAAAATCACCTTTTCTGCACTCATAAGTTCTGCGGGGTCATCAGTTATCCTGCTTTCAAAGCCAAGCCTGCTTACTGCATTCTGCACCGACCTTATGTTGCCGGCATTATATTTGACTATTGCTATCATAAGGCTCCTTTTGTTGAAGGCAGACTGTAGTTTCCTGTCTGGCTGACTGACATTTTCAGGGCTTTTGAAAATGCCTTGAATATGGCTTCAATCTTGTGGTGCTCATTTTCGCCCGAGGCTTTTATATTGAGATTGCACCTGGCGCTGTCGGAAAAAGATTTAAAGAAGTGGAAAAACATTTCAGATGGAACATCGCCGGTCTTTTCTTTTTTGAATTCAGCATCCCAGACAATCCACGGTCTTCCGCTGAAGTCTATAGCTGCCTGAGCAAGCGAGTCGTCCATTGGCAGAACAAATCCATATCTCTCAATACCCTTTTTACCACCCAGAGCTTTCAGCACAGCATCTCCGAGGGCCAGAGCAACATCTTCAACTGTATGATGCTCATCAACATGCAGGTCCCCGCTGGCAATAATTTTTAAATCGATATTTCCGTGTTTTGCAATCTGCTCAAGCATGTGGTCAAAGAATCCCAGTCCTGTTGAAATATTGCTTTTTCCTGAACCATCGAGGTTTACTTCCACCTCAATCTGAGTCTCATTTGTTTTTCTTGCAACAGTTGCTTTGCGGGGAAACTTTTTCAGGAATGAGTAAATCTCATTCCAGTCTTTTGTAGTAAGTGCGGCTTCCGGTGAAGGCTCAGAATTTATGAAAATTGCCTTGCAGCCCAGGTTTTTTGCAAGCTGGATATCGGTCTTCCTGTCGCCGATTACGTATGACGATGAAAGGTCGACTCCGGTTGCAAGATATTTTACAAGCATTGCAGTACCCGGCTTTCTTGTGGGAGCATTTTGTTCAGGAGTTGTTCTGTCGATGAAAATTTCTTTAAATACAACTCCTTCACCTTCAAGTATTTGTAATATTGTATTATGGACAGGCCAGAAAGTTTCCTCAGGATGTGATGGAGTGCCCAGTCCATCCTGATTTGAGACCATTACAAATTCAAAGTCAGTTTCACGCGCAATTGCTGCCAGGTTAGTTATTGCACCGGGAAGGAATTTGAATTTGTCATAGCTGTCGACCTGTTCGTCCTCCGGTTCTATTATTATGGTTCCGTCCCTGTCGATAAATAGTACCTTTTTCATAGACTGATTGTTTTTAATGCATGCAGAAGCTTCCTGTTCTCCGATTGTTTTCCGACAGTGATCCTGATACAGTCTTTCACAACAGTGTTTCTGTTTCGTGTTATTATCTTCATTTTTATAAGTTCACTATAAACCTTGTCGGCATCCTTAACCTTTACAAGTAAGAAGTTAGCATCAGAAGGATAGACATGTTCTGTAAGACCGATTTCTGACAGTTCTGAAACAAGCTTATTCTTCTCAGTCAGTATTTTTTTTATCTGTCTGTCCATTTTATCAGCTCTCAGAATCTTTCTGTACGCTAATTTCTGATTATTGGCGCTGATATTGTAGGGAGGTTTTATCTTATTGAAATACTGAATGATATCCTTGTTTGCAAAAGCAACGCCAACCCTTACAGATGCCAGTCCGAAAGCTTTGCTGAAGGTTTGCATCACAATCAGGTTAGGGTACTTATTTATCATGTCCCTGAATGAAGGCTTATCGCTGAAATCGATGTAGGCTTCGTCAATTACCACAATGCTGTTGCACCCTGAAAGGATGAATTCAATATCAGCAATGTTCATGCTGTTTCCTGTCGGGTTGTTCGGTGAACAGATGAATATCAGCTTCAGGTTCCTTTCGGAAAGGAGAGGGGTCACTTTCTGAATATCGATCTGGAATGATTGGTTCAACGGAACCTTTATCAGCTCAACATCATTTACCGAAGCAGATACTTCGTACATCCCGTAGGTGGGAGAGAAGGTCAGAGCCTTGTCTGTTCCGGGCTGGCAAAATACCCTGAAACACAGGTCGATGATCTCATCGCTGCCATTGCCAAGAAAAATGTTTTTAACAGGGATACCTCTGAATCGGGATATCGCCTTTTTAAGATCCTTCTGCCAGGGGTCCGGATAACGGTTAAGTTTTCCGTAGGGATTCTCATTTGCATCGAGAAATATTCCCGTACTGCCCTTGAATTCATCCCTTGCACATGAATAGGGTTTAAGCTTCCTTACGTTTTCCCTGACGAGATTATTAATATCAGTCATTTCCGGATTTTATTTAGTCTTATACTTACTGCATTTCTATGTGCCCGCAGGTTTTCTGCCTCTGCCATTGTTTCAATAACAGGTCCCAGGTTCATAATTCCATCAGCGCTGAGCTCCTGGAATGAAATTTTTTTCATAAAGCTCTCAACCGAAACGCCACTGTAATTCATGGCAAAGCGGTTAGTTGGCAGGGTATGGTTTGTTCCGGAGGCATAGTCTCCGGCGCTTTCACAGCTATATGGTCCTATGAAAACAGAGCCGGCGTTTACAACACTTTCTGCAAGTTCATTACTGTTATCTGTATTAATAATGAGGTGTTCAGGAGCCCAGGCATTACTGAAATCAATGCAGTCCTTCATCGTTTTAAGTATAACAATAAAGCTGTTATCAAGCGCTTTTGCCGCTGTGTCCTTCCGTGGGAGTTCCCTTATCTGGATTTTTACAGCAGAAGTAACCTTTTCCGCCAGTTCTTCTGAATCAGTTACAAGTACCGCCAGGCTGTCGGCTCCGTGTTCTGCCTGCGACAGCAGGTCGGCGGCGATAAAGTCCGGATCGGCATTTTTCCCTGCAATAACTAGAACTTCACTGGGACCGGCCGGCATGTCTATTGGAATGCCATCGTTCTGAACAAGCTCCTTGGCTTTTGTAACATACTGATTACCTGGTCCAAATATCTTGTAAACCTTTGGTATTGTTTCTGTTCCATAAGCCATTGCCGCTATTGCCTGAGCCCCTCCTGCCTTGTAGATCTCTGTGATTCCTGTTAGTGCTGCGGTATACAGGATTACCGGATTAACCTTGCCGGTCATTTCAGGTGGTGTGCATATTATAATTCTGCTGCAGCCGGCAATTTTTGCGGGTATTCCAAGCATCAGAACCGTAGAAAACAGCGGGGCGCTGCCTCCGGGTATGTAAAGTCCCACCCTTTCAATCGGAAGGCTTTTTCTCCAGCAGCTGACACCCTTTGACGTTTCAATTACCTTTTTCCCTGCAAGCTGCGATCTGTGAACTTTGTCAATATTGACAAAGGCCACGTTTATTGCCTTTTTGAGATCTTCAGGTACGAGGGATTGTGCTTCAGAAAGTTCTTCTTCAGAAACCTTAAGTGCAGGAAGCTCCACTCCGTCAAATTTAAGGCAGTAGCTTAAAAGGGCTGAATCCCCGTCTCTTTGCACACTTTCAAGTATTTCACCCACAACAGCTTCAAGGTCGGCTTTGCCTATTGCCGGACGTCTGCATAGTGCCTCCCATTCTTTTTTATCAGGATATTTTATAGTCCTCATTACCGGATCATTTTTTCAATAGGAATTACAAGGATGCCTTCAGCGCCGGCTTCCTTCAGCTGGTTTATTCTTTCCCAGAACTGATCCTCTTTTACAACCGAGTGAAGGCTGCACCATCCTTTTTCGGCAAGGGGTAGTATTGTCGGGCTTTTCATTCCGGGCAGTATGGCACAGATCCTGTCAATGGCAGATTCAGGTGCATTAAGCAGAATATATTTGTTTTCCTTTGCATTCTTTACGGCTCTTATCCTGAACAGCAGGCTGTTGAGGATTGCCAGTTTTTCCTCATCAAGGTTTTTGCAGGCTATGATTACTGCCTGGCTTTTAAGAAGTGTTTCAACCTCTTTTAAGCCATTTGTCATCAGTGTACTTCCCGAACTTACTATATCGCATATTCCATCAGCAAGACCTATGCCGGGAGCTATTTCAACACTTCCGCTTATCTCCTCAATCTCGGCAGTAACATTATTATTGCTGAGGAAGTCGGTAAGCAGTTTGGGATAGCTTGTTGCGATCTTTTTGTTCATGAACCAGGATGGTCCGTTATAAGTATCTTCCCTGGGTATTGCCAGGCTCAGCCTGCAACTGGCAAAACCGAGCTGTTCAACAACAGTCACATCCTTGTCTTTTTCATACACCATGTTTTCACCAAGGATGCCTATATCGGCTACCTGTTGTTCAACATATTGAGGAATATCATCATCCCTGAGGAAGAGGACTTCAACAGGGAAATTATATGCCTTTGTTTTAAGGACGCTTATGCCGTTTGAGAATTTTATCCCGCACTCTTCAAGAAGCTTCTTCGAATTTTCACTTAGCCGGCCACTTTTCTGGATCGCAATTTTCAATGTGTTCATCAGTCTGTTTTATGTGTCAGGGCAGGGGACGGATATAAAAAAACCCGTCTGCACTGCTCAGACGGGTTTATGATACCTTATATAATCACATATCACTATCTCCTCGCCTGAAGGCAGGTATGATAATGATGATGATGTGAAATACTTCTGTTCATTTTAAAAATAAAGTACAAAGATAATGAAATATTAATAATTATCACAAAACATTAACAAAAAGTGATATTCTGTTATTCTAGAGTCTTTCGGCAACAAGGTCGCCTACCTCTGTTGTTGAATATCCCATTTTGCCTGCACCCATATCCTTGAGCTTATTTGCGGTTACATCCATAATAGCAGCTTCAATTGCTTTTGCAGCTTTTTCCTCGCCAAGATGCTCAAGCATCATTCCTCCGCATGCTATTGAGGCGAGGGGATTGATAACATTTTTACCTGTATATTTCGGAGCTGAACCACCTATAGGTTCGAACATAGACACTCCTTTAGGATTTATGTTACCACCTGCTGCGATGCCCATACCTCCCTGTGTTATAGCACCAAGGTCGGTAATTATGTCACCGAACATGTTTGTTGTTACAATAACATCAAACCATTCCGGATTCTTTACCATCCACATACAGGTAGCGTCAACATGAAAGTATTCTCTTTTGATATCAGGGTATTCAGCTTCTCCCATTTCATGAAAAGCTCTTTCCCAGAGGTCGAATACATAGGTGAGCACGTTTGTTTTTCCGCAGAGGGCAAGTGTCCTTTTCTTGTTTCTCTTCCTTGTATATTCGAAAGCATATCTGAGGCAGCGGTCCACCTGCATTCTTGAGTAAACCATGTTCTGCATGGCAACTTCATCCGGGGTACCCTTCATTGTTGTACCTCCTGCGCCGGTGTAAACGTCGCCTGAGTTTTCTCTTACAACAACATAGTCAATGTGTTCCGGACCTTTATCCTTAAGGGGTGTTGCAACACCCGGATAGAGTTTTATGGGACGGAGATTGATATACTGGTCAAGTTCAAAACGGAGCCGGAGCAGGATTCCTTTTTCAAGGATACCCGGCTTCACATCAGGATGACCGATGGCTCCAAGGAATATTGAATCGAATTTTTTCAGATCAGTTGTTGCCGAATCCGGAAGCACTTCACCGGTTCTGAGATAACGTTCACCACCAAAGTCAAAGTCCTGGTAATTTAGTTTGAAGCCGTACTTCGAAGCAGCAGCAGAAAGTACTTTAACGCCTTCCCTGACCACCTCGGGTCCGGTACCGTCACCACCTATAACGGCAATGTTGTAAGTTTTACCCATAAATCTTATATTTAATTAAAATGTTAATATTCAATGAAATGACACTGTAGGAGCTTAGTTGATTCCGGCTTTTTCAGTATCCTCTGCTTTCTCACTTTCATTAAATCCTTCTACAATATTAAGCATTCTTTCCGTAGCCTTTATTGCTGATTCAGTCTGGTCGGCATCGAGGCCCCGGGTTCTGAATTCCCGGCTTTTGTAATCCCAGGTAATTACAGTTTCAACAAGAGCATCTGTTGCACCACCCGGAGGAATTGACACCTGGTAATCAATAAGGTTTGGCAGGGCTTTGCCTAGCTTGTCGTAAATATTTCTCAGCGCCTTCATAAAGGCATCATACTGACCATCGCCTGAGGAAGTCTCCTGGTAAAGATTTCCGTCAATCTCAACCTGAATATTGGCTGAAGGCTTAAGACCGAATGACAGTGAAAGGCTGTAATTTTTTATGAAGATCTTGTAATTACTGCGGTCGTTTCCAAGAACATCGGCAATTATGAAAGGCAGATCCTCGGCAGTGACATTTTCCTTTTTGTCACCAAGTTCGATTACCCGCTGCGTAACTTTTGCAAGAGATTCAGGACTCAGTGTAAGTCCGAACTCCTCAAGGTTTTTCTTCACTGTAGCCTTTCCTGACTGTTTGCCAAGGGCATATTTTCTCTTTCTTCCAAAACGTTCGGGGAGAAGGTTGTTGTAATAAAGGTTATCCTTGGTATCGCCGTCAGCATGCACTCCGGAAGTCTGGGTGAAGACATTTTCACCAATAACCGGTTTGTTTACGGGAATCCTTATCCCGCTGAAGGTTTCAACAATCTTGCTTACTCTTGTTATTTCAAACTCATTGACATTCATCTCAGCTCCGAGATGATCCCTGAGCACACCTATTATGCTTGAAAGCGGTGCATTTCCTGCTCTTTCTCCAAGTCCGTTAACTGTTGTATGTATGCCTTTTACTCCTGCTTTTACAGCGGCGAGCACATTTGCAACTGAGAGGTCATAGTCGTTGTGGGCATGAAAATCAAAGTGAAGGCCGGGATAACGGTCGGTGACCTTCTTGCAGAAGTCATAAGTCTGATCAGGATTAAGTATCCCGAGAGTGTCAGGAAGCATGAAACGTTTTATATTTTCATCTTTCAGTGAGTCAAGCATATAGAAGACATAATCGGGTGAATTGATCATCCCGTTTGACCAGTCTTCGAGGTAGATGTTAACCTCCATGTCGAGTTCTTCAGCCTTTCTTATAATTTCCTTAATGTCAGCCACATGCTGATCGGGAGTTTTCCTGAGCTGCTTTTCGAGATGTCTCAGGGAACCCTTGCAGAGCAGGTTATCAACCCTGCCGCCTGCATCATGGATCCAGTTAAGTGAGATATCACCGTCAACAAAGCCAAGTACCTCAACCTTCCTGTGAAGGTTGTTGTGGCGGGCCCATTCGGTAATCTTTTTAAGGGCTTCGAATTCACCTGAAGAAACCCTTGCAGAGGCTATCTCTATCCTGTCAATCTTAAGATCCCTCAGAAGCAGCTTTGCCAGATGCAGCTTTTCGGGAGGTGAATAAGAGACGCCCTGTGTCTGTTCCCCATCCCTGAGGGTGGTATCCATTATCTCAACTCTCATTTCACCATTATTTTATTATTCTCATAATCAGTTATCTGATCCTTCATGGCAATAAGGAAATCAATGTCATCGAGTCCTTTAAGCAGGCACTCTTTCTTGTATGCATTAATTTCAAACCGAGCAGTATCGCCTGTCGGAAGTACTGAAAATTCCTGTTTTTCAAGATCTATCCGGACCTTTGTTGAGGGGTCCTGCTTCACCTGTGACTGAAGCTTCTGAAGAAGTTCTTCTGATATCACAATAGGCAACAATCCGTTATTGAGTGAGTTGTTTTTAAAAATATCTGCAAAAAAACTTGAGACAACTGCCCTGAAACCATAGTCATATATTGCCCATACTGCATGTTCACGGCTTGATCCGCTGCCGAAGTTTTTTCCTGCAACAAGCACCTTCCCGCTGTAAACGGGACTATTCAGTACAAATTCAGGATTTTTTTCTCCGGTTTTGAGGTACCTCCAGTCACGGAACAGGTTATCTCCGAATCCTTCCCTTGATGTTGCACTGAGGAACCTTGCAGGTATAATCTGATCAGTATCTACATTCTCCAGGGGGAGAGGTACACATGTTGTCTCCAGTATATTGAATTTTGTTTTTGGCATTGTATTGATTATAAGCTTGTTATTATTAACTGAGTAAGGTTCTTGGGTCGGTTATCCTGCCTGTAACGGCTGCGGCTGCGGCTGTTAGCGGACTTGCCAGGAGTGTCCTGGCTCCCGGTCCCTGTCTTCCCTCAAAATTCCTGTTGGATGTTGATACGGCATATTTTCCTGCCGGGATCTTGTCCTCATTCATTGCCAGGCATGAAGAGCAGCCCGGTTGCCTTACCTCAAATCCTGCATCCTCGTATATTTTTACAAGACCTTCCTGCTTCATCTGTTCTTCAACAAGCTTAGAGCCGGGAACTATGAGAGCAGTGACACTGTCAGCCTTCTTTTTGCCCCTTATCAGTTCTGCAAAAGCCCTGAAGTCTTCTATTCTGCCGTTTGTACAGCTGCCTATGAAAACGTAATCAACGGGATGTCCGATAAGTTTCATGTCGGGCTTAAAGCCCATATAAGCAAGAGATTTCATATAGGAAGCAGATGCTTCTTTTCCTGCTGTATCGCTTAAAGGAATTGCTGCATCAATTGCCATGCCCATTCCCGGGTTTGTTCCGTAGGTGATCATTGGTTTAATGTCGGCAGCATCATAAACAAGCTCCATGTCAAATACGGCACCTTCATCGCTTTTCATCTTTTTCCATCCTTCAAGCGCTTTGTTGAAGTCCTTAACTCCATGAACAACAGATAGTTTTTTCAGGTATTCAAATGTTGTTTCATCAGGTGCTATCAGTCCTCCACGGGCTCCCATCTCAATGCTCATATTACAGATAGTCATCCTTGCTTCCATTGACAGGCTTTGTATTGCAGAACCTGCAAATTCAACGAAATACCCTGTACCTCCTGCGGCACTTATGCGGGAGATAATGTAGAGTATAATATCCTTTGAAGTAACACCTTTTTCAAGCTTGCCATTTACACTGATCCTCATCTTCCTGGGTTTCGGCTGCATTATGCATTGTGTGGCAAGTACCATTTCAACCTCACTTGTGCCAATGCCGAATGCAATAGTACCGAAGGCACCATGTGTCGATGTATGGCTGTCGCCGCAGACGATTGTCATTCCGGGAAGTGTGTAGCCAAGTTCAGGACCGATTATATGTACAATACCGTTTTTTGAATTGTTGAGTCCGAAGTATTCAATACCATGTTCCCTGCAGTTATGGGATAGTCTCTCAACCTGATTCCTTGACAGTTCATCCTTTATTGTGAGGTGCTGATCTTTTGTGGGAATATTATGGTCGGCAGTGGCAATTGTCTTCTCGGGCCGGAATACTTTTATTCCTCTCTGCCTGAGCCCGTTGAATGCCTGCGGACTTGTTACCTCATGAATATAGTGCCTGTCGATGTATAATACATCAGGGCCTTCCTTTATTGAGCGGACAACATGTCCGTCCCAGATCTTGTCAAAAAGTGTTTTTGCTTCCAATTCTATTCTAATTATTATAATTGTATGCTTCCCTTTTAGCCCCCCATCCCCCCTGAAGGGGGGCTAAAACAAGTCAATTTTACATCATTTCCCGATGTTTTATACCCCCTTCAGGGGGCAGGGGGTCATTGTATTTTTGCAAGTGCATCGATGAATGCTTCAACAGATGCGGTTATAATATCCGTATGAGCTGAAAATCCGTAAAACATTTTTCCGTCATATTCAACCTGTATGTGTACTTTGCCAAGGTCGTCACTTCCTTTAGTAATAGCCTGGATAAGAAACTCCTCGAGGTGTACTGTCTTGGATATGAGTTGTTTAACTGCCGTGAATGATGCATCAATCGGACCGTTACCGGTGGCAGTTGCATAATGCAGTTCGCCGTTGATCTTAATACCAACAGTGGCTACGGGCATAAGTGATTTTCCGCATGTAACCTGAAGCATGTCGAGTTTGAGTGATTTCTCACCCTGGAACACAACTCCTGCAAGGACTTTTATATCCTCATCCTTAATTTCTTTTTTCTTATCAGCCATCAGCAGGAAGCGGTGGTAGATCTCGTCGAGTTCCTCCTTGCCGAATTTGAAGCCAAGGAGCTCAAGCCTGTGGTTAAGAGCTGCTCTTCCGCTTCTTGCAGTAAGGATTATTGAAGATTCCTTGATACCCACTTCAACAGGATCAATAATCTCATAGTTCTCCCTCTTCTTAAGCACTCCGTCCTGGTGAATCCCAGATGAATGAGCGAATGCATTTCTTCCGACAATGGCCTTGTTAGCCTGTACAGGCATGTTCATAAGTGTTGATACAAGCCGGCTTGTGCTGTATATAAGCTTTGTATTTATGTCGGTCCTTACATTCAGGTCATAATGGCTTTTTATTATCATTGCCACTTCTTCGAGGGAGGTGTTTCCTGCCCTTTCACCGATACCGTTAATAGTCACTTCAACCTGGCGGGCTCCGTTTATAACACCCATCATGGTGTTTGCGGTAGCCATTCCAAGGTCATTATGGCAATGAGTTGAGATAGTTGCCTTGTTTATATTCGGAACATTTTCAACAAGGTACCTTATCTTTGCGCCATACTCTTCAGGGAGGCAGTAACCTGTTGTATCCGGAATATTTACAACAGTAGCTCCTGCTTTGATTACGGCTTCTATTACCCTGGCAAGAAATTCGTTTTCGCTTCTTCCGGCATCCTCAGCGTAAAATTCCACATCATCAACAAATTTGCGTGCATATTTTACTGCATCAGCAGCCCGTTTTATTATTTCCTCAGGAGTTGTGCGGATCTTGTGCTGAATATGCATGGGAGAGGTGCCGATACCTGTATGTATCCTCTTCTTTTTTGCATATTGCAGTGCCTCGGCAGCCACCTCAATATCCTTTTTAACAGCCCTGGTGAGGGCACAGATAACAGGATTTGAGATTGCCTTAGAGATCTCCACTACTGAATTGAAATCGCCCGGACTAGAAATCGGAAAGCCAGCCTCAATGACATCGACTCCCAGGGCTTCCAGGGCCTGGGCAACTTCAATTTTCTCAATTGTATTAAGCTGGCACCCTGGCACCTGTTCTCCATCCCTGAGGGTGGTGTCGAAGATAATGACCTTATCGTTCATACGAATTCTATGTTTATTTTTAATATTATTTACTATTTGACTGGCCTGAGCTTTCTCACGGCAGTACCGGTTTTCCAGATCTCTGAGCTTCCGAGTTCTTTCAGTTCGGCATCGAGCTTTTGCTTGTAATCAGGTGAACTTAAAGAACTGATGACCCTTTCACATTCTGCACCTGTCTTAACTTTATTATACAGATCCTTGAAAACGGGAAGTGTTGCCTGCATGAATTTAGGTCTCCAGTCGAGGGCTCCTCTCTGGGCCGTTGCACTGCAGTTTGAGTACATCCAGTCCATTCCGTTCTCATCCACAAGCCTTATGAGACTCTGGGTGAGTTCCTCAACTGTCTCGTTAAATGCTTCTGAAGGTGAATGGCCGTTCTCGCGAAGTACCTGGTACTGAGCATCCATGATGCCTGCAAGTGCGCCCATAAGCACACCGCGCTCACCTGTAAGGTCACTGTAAACCTCATGCTCGAAAGTTGTCGGGAAGAGATATCCTGAGCCAATAGCTATACCCAGGGCTAGTGTTCTCTCTTCAGCTCTGCCGGTGAAATCCTGAAATACCGAATAGCTTGAATTGATACCGGCACCTGCAAGGAAGTTACGGCGAACACTTGTTCCCGATCCCTTTGGTGCACATAGTATTACATCAATATCAGCAGGAGGGATGACCCCTGTCTGTTCTTTATATGTTATTGAAAATCCATGTGAAAAATAAAGTGCATCACCTTTCTTAAGATGAGGTTTGATCTTTGGCCATAATATTCTCTGGGCGGCATCTGAAACAAGATACTGGATAATTGTGCCTTTTTCTGCAGCTTCTTCTACAGTGAAGAGAGTTTTACCGGGAACAAATCCGTCTTTTACTGCCTTGTCCCAGTCGGCTTTGAATTCAGGAGCCTGACCAATTATTACATTGATGCCGTTATCTTTCATGTTAAGAGCCTGAGCGGGGCCCTGTACTCCATATCCGATAATTGCAACAACTTCTTTTTTAAGAACTTCACGTGCTTTTGAAAGTGGAAACTCTTCTCTTGTAACTACTGTTTCAAGTACTCCGCCAAAATCAATTTTTGCCATGTTTTTAAATTTTAATTATTTGTTTCCTGTTAAATTTTTCTATTTGATATTCCTTTTATTTTCTTTTCTTTTGCCCTGAGCCCTGAGCCCTCCCGATAGCTATCGGGAGCTCTTCGCCCTGTGCCTCTATCAGTTAAGAGTTCTGAAATTATCTCCCTTGAAGTTATTTGCTTCATCCATTTCCTGCAGGTAGGAAGTAAGCTCCTTGACCTGTTTTGTAATTGCCACCCTTCCCGATTTTGCGAACTGGAGTACACCATAAGGTTCAAGCTGGGTAAGCATTTTAGCAATATCAGCTCTGTGCCCTGTCTTTTCAATAATCATAAACTCAGGTGAAACTTCAAGTATCCTGGCGTTGTGTGAGCGGACAATATGATCAATAATATTTCCGCTGAGCAAGGCTTTTGTTGATACTTTGAATAATGCAATCTCCTGATATATAATCTGTTCTGAAGTATGGACAAATACTTTCAAGACATCGACAAGCTTTTCCATCTGCTTTGCCACTTTCTGAATCAAATCACTTGTTGTTGTTACAACTATTGTGAGGAGGTATACTCCCTGTACTGCAGATTCAGAGGCCGTAAAGCTCTCAATATTGAGCTGCCTGCGGGTAAGTATTATTGTTATCTGACCGAGTATTCCTATGTGGTCCTCGGTAAAAAGCGATATTGTGTACTCCTGTTTCATTTTCTATTTTCTGTTTGTCTTGTAGTCATTTAGTCATGCGGTCTCTTTGTTGCTACTCCAGTCTTATCTCGCCAACACCGGCTCCGGGTATGATCATTGGGAAGACGTTTTCCTTTTTCTCAACCTTGATTTCAAGAACATAAGGTCCGGGAGCATCGAGCATTTCTTTCAGAGCTCCCTCAAGATCAGTTCTTTTCACGATTTTCCTTGCTGAGATATTGAAGGCTTTTGCAACAGCAACAAAATCAGGATTGACGAGTTCAGTAGAGGCATATCTCTTTTCGAAAAAGAGGTGCTGCCACTGGCGGACCATTCCCAGGAAGTTGTTATTCAGAATAATTACCTTAACCGGGATGTTGTACTGCATTATGGTTCCGAGCTCCTGAAGAGTCATCTGGAAGCCGCCATCGCCAATGAATGTTATAACATGCTTGTCGGGGCAACCCAGCTTTGAACCCATTCCTGCCGGAAGTCCGAAGCCCATTGTTCCCATTCCTCCTGAAGTCACGAGGCTGTTGGGATTTTTGTACTTAAAATACCGTGCTGCATACATCTGGTGCTGGCCGACATCGGTAACGATAATTGCATCGCCCTTAGTCATATCCGAAACCATTTTAATTACTTCACCCATCTTGATTTCACCGTTTGATGGCTTGGTTTCGTTCTTTATAACCTTGTCATATTCAGCCTTGTCAAGAATACGGAACTCTCTTATCCACTTCTCGAAGGAATTTGGTTTTACAAGAGGGATCAGATGTGAAAGGGCTTCCTTTGCATCGTTATGGATCTCAACATCCACGGTGACGTTCTTGTTTATTTCGG
>JAKLDT010000070.1 GCA_022703405.1 Bacteroidota bacterium
TCCATAGAAACCATGACCTTTCTTTTCCACTCCGTACTTTATCCAGTAAGGAAGGATATCCTTATGGAGCTCATTATGGAAGAAGCTCCGGTACTTTTTAAGTTCTCTTGTTAGTTTGTTCATAGCTAAATATTTTCTGCCACCAAGGCACAAAGGCACAAAGGCACAAAGGCACAAAGGAGCACAAAGATTAAAACAATTTATATGTCTCTATTGAGTTCTTTCCGATTTTCAGCCGGAATGATTTCCCTGAAAGGCCGGTATTGATATCATTCTCCTCAATCAGGTTTGTTCTGTATATTTTACTGAAAGGCATAAACATTTCAACCTGCGCTTCCTGTGTATTTCCGCAGTAATCAGTTATTCTCATTGTAATGCTGTTATCATTTTCACTTTTCTTGAAGGCAGAGATATGTAGCTGATCTCCCCTGGTTTCAAAGAAGCTCAGTGATTCAGGCAGAGGAGTTTTTGCTCCCCTCACCGGATCGAGAACAGAGTAAAGAGTATTCTGACCCTGTTTGCCTTCCCTGAATCCATTTTTCCATCCTGGCTCATTAATAAACAGTGAAAAAGAAAAATGATGATCGCCCAGCTGGATATAGTCATTTCCCTCCCAATGGCAACTTTTTCTGGATGCAAAAAGAATCGGAGTAATAAGTGTTGTCGGAGCCGGGTTAGGTGTAGGATCAAGATAATCAAAGGCTATAACACCTGAACTTATTGTAGCACCAAATCCGTTACCTGAGGCATTTACCCAGTCGATCATAGTTCTGGGATGCACAAGCCTGCATTCGCTTGTATACATGTGGCCGGCAGCTCCCTTCAACTCATCTTTTCCCACCTCCACAACACCGGAAGGCACCTCATAGGTAACAACAGGAGAAGTAATATTCAGAGGGAATGCAGTCCTGAACTCCCTGTAAAGAACTCCCTGCCAGTTCTTTATATCTATCTCAAAATCAATTCTCTTAACCTGGTTATAGATTATTATTGTCTCTTCAACTACAGCATACTTCACAGGCTGACGGTATTTATAAGAAGTAAAGACAGGGCCGTCACAAATCTTCTGCCATTTTGTTTCATAAAAGCCTGTTTTGTCAAAACCTTCCATTGTTGGCTGCTGAATATCACTGAACTCACCCGCCCCGTTACCCACAGACTGCATAGTAAACACTTCTCCCAGCTTAAACTTTGAAGGATCGATAATTTCCCTGCCAAGAGTTTTATCAAAGAGTTTTTCAATGCCGCCATTCCCGAAACGTATTGCGAAATACCTGTTTTCGAAATCAGGAATAAAGTTCAGATTATCTTTTTCAGCCTTCTCTTTCACAGCTGATATGTAAAATGTTTTGTAGCCAGCTGAGGGTACATCAGTCGCTATGAATACTACCGAAGTAGTTTTAACTGATCCATCATCATATTTCACAACATCCTCAAGCTGGCATGCTATCTTCCTGTTTTCATGATCATTAACAACAACATCAAAAGCTTCTCCCTTACTGAATGACATATCAAATTTAACAGGGTCGCTTCGTTTCCAGTTGAGTCCGTTAAAAACAACAAGAGGAACAGCGCTGCTTCTGAAATCAATTTTTGAAGAGATCCTGTTCAGCGCTCCTGACAGGAGAAATTCACCATCTTCTCTTGCTTTAACGAACTTGCTCAGGAACAGCCTGTCAGTTATCTCTCCTCCCTTTCCACCCCAGCCATGATCGGGGTAGATCTTTGCTTCCCATGCTTCATTTAATAGCTCAGTGTTATATGATCTGAAATTTCCTTCAATCAGACTGTTTATGGCTGAAAACTTCTCAGCATCGGGAAGCAGGATATCAGCCTTCCTGCTTTCAGAAATGGCAAAATGATGTGAAGGTCCATGTATATATAGCCATACAGCAGGGCGTTCTCCGGAAATTGATTTTATTTTTGAAGAATTTTCCCTGATAGCATTGAGGCAGGTATTAAGATTACCGTATTTCAGCGGAGGCAGTGTTACTTTTGACCTCTCTCCCTTCTCATTTTCAATTACTTTTATGCTGTTCCACAATGCCATGAAGGGATCGCAGTTCCGTACAGGCTTCTGGTCCCAGATGAATTCATAATTGAGCAGGGCAGGTATAATGACTGCTTTTGATTTTGTGTCATAATAGCTGCTCCAGAACAGAACTTCCTCAGCCATTTGTTTAATACCAGGTTCATTCTCTTTTCCCAGGATATTATAAAAATCAATATAATGGCCAGAGGAGAACATAGTAACCTTTGAGCTGTCGGGACTGTACCAGTTAAAAACCCCTTTCTCATGACGACTTACAAACATATTGCGGACTCCTGACTTTGCAAGTATCTGTGACATTTGCAGAGTACGTCCCGGCACATCAGAATTATAGTATGTGTCTGATTTATAACCGTTAAAATTATCAGAAAGCCACTTTTTACCCAGGTAGAGCTCCCTGATAAGGGATTCGCCTGTAAATAATTCCTCATAAGGTTGAGTATATGTTGCCCCTATCAGAATGCGGCCTTCATCCAGACCTTTCTGAATCTCTGCTTTCTTATCAGGATGACGGTTAAGGTATTCTGTAATTATTGAAGTCTGCTCAATATCCATTTTAAATGATGGATCGTCTTTAAGTCTATTCAGATAAGGAGTAAGCCACAATGTGTCGCGCATTATAACGCACTTTTCAACCTCGTCAACCCATCCCAGGTCCTGATGGGTGGTAATTGAAAGGAGAATCTCCCCTTTTGATGCAACAGATGAAGAGATCTGTTTCAGCAGCTTATAAGTGTCATTTGTACACTTAAAAACAGGACTGACATTTTGAGAATAGGCTGACAATGTGAGTATTAATGCAAGAACTGATCCGAATATTCGTTTTACCATAGGAATTTTTATTTTTTACCACAGAGAACACAGAGTCCCGATAATTATCGGGAGCACTGAGAACACAAAGAATTAATAATATTGACTCTGTGCTCTTTGTGCAATACTTTGTGACCTCTGTGGTTAAGTTTTCTTATTCTATCTAATATATAATTTTACAGTCTCAATTGAATAGTGACCAACTTTAAGTTTAAGCTTATCACCTGAACCCTTTATTTCCTTTCCCTCCTCTTCGATCATGTTTGTAAGCTCAGCTTTCCTGAAATTCATTGGAATATTGATATTAGCTTCTGAATCAATGCCTTCAATATCATAACATCTTACTATGACATTATCATCGTCATCACATTTTTTAACTGCACTAAGCAAAAGATTTTTGTTTTCAACAGAAATAAAACTCATTGTCTCCGGCTGCATTCCACTTTTTATTAAAGGATCAGTCACAACTGCCACCATAGGCTGATTTGACTGTTTCGCCTGCCTGAAACCATTTCTCCAGTCATAAGAATTTGAATAAAGCGAGAATGAGTAGAAGTGGTCACCAGGCTGCAGGTAATAGTTGCCTTCACCGTGGCAGCTCTTTCTGCTGGCAAGAAGCAGAGGCTGAAGAATTGTATATCTTGCAGGATCTGTTGTAGGATCAATCCAGTCAAATACAGCCACATCCGAGCTTATAGTTACAGCATTTTTCCCATCAAAAGCCGAGAACCAGTCCTGAACCTCACGCGGATGGACCTGTGCACATGGGGTGCTGTAGATCTGCGATGCTTTTGAGAAACCGGCTGCACCTGCAATCTCATCCCTGCCTACCCTTACAACGCCCATAGGAACCTCATAGGCAACATCTGAAGTAATCTGATTAAGCGGAAATGCCAGCCTGAACTCACGGTATCTCTCACCATCGAAACCAAGGAGCTCCACCTCAAAGTCAATTCGTTTCAGTGCCTGGTAAAATATTACTCTCTCGACAACTGTAACATGACTGATTGATTTTCTCAGCTCAAAAACATCCCTGACAGGTCCGGAAGAGATATGGTTCCAGGCAGCCGGGTACTGACTCATTTTCTCAAATCCTTCCATTGTTGGCTGCTGAAGATCAGTGAATTCACCGGCACCATTCCCGACCGACTGAAGTGTAAACAATTCACCGCCAAGAAACTTCTCAGTATTTAACAGACTGGATAAGAGCCCCTTGTCGTATAAAGTTTTTAATCCACCATTTGCAAATTCAGCCTTAAAGAAACTGTTTTCGTAGCTAAGAACATCAGTTGCTGTCTTATTTGAAGTGTATGATGGTTTTTCTTTCACAAGGTAAAAAGTCTTATATCCCACAGACGGAACTTCCTTTGCAACAAAAAGAAAGGTTATCACTTCGTCTTCCTTGCCTTTTATTTTATGATCAGTAATCAGCTCGTAAGGAGTCTCATTGCCTTTCTCATCAAGAAGTTTAAATGTATTCATGTCATTACCTTCAACATTCAAAGTAAACTTCACGAGATCAGTACGATTCCACGACAATGGATTAAAGACTGTAACCGGAATTCCACTGCGCCTGAAATTTATCCTTGATGCTATGTTCTGAACTGATTCATTCAGAACAGCAGAGGCAAGGTCACGGCTTGTTTCATAAGAAGTCCTGAATGCCCTGTCTGTAAGGTCACCGTGTTTGCCGCCCCAGCCATGGTCGGGATAAATTGCGTTTTCCCAGGCTTTTGTCAGCTTTTCCTGCGGGTAGTCTGCAAAACTTCCTTTTTGTAGTGCGTCGAATGTGGCAAATTTCTCCGCTGCCGTCAGCAGTCTTGAACCTTCACGTGATGCTTTCAGAGCTCTCTGATGTGAGGGGCCATGAATATAAAGCCATACATCCGGGCGTTCACCGTCAATCCTGTCATAACCCTGATCTCCTTTTGCTGTTGCTTCAAGGAACTCAGTTCCGGTTGAATATTTTATAAGTGGCTTTCCGAGTGAGGCTGCCTTTTTATTCCAGTCACTGAAAAAAGCATCATAGTCGGGAGGGGTTGCAAAATCGTGGGAATAAATAAAAGGAAAATCCGGACTGAGTTTACGGTCCTTATAATACTTGTTCCAGTCGCCAAGCATTACTGTAAATGCTTTTGTCAGCTGACCAATATCTGTATGTGCCTGCCTGACAGGGATACCTACCTCATCATACTGCCCTGGCGTATAGCATGTTACAAAACTGCCATCAGGACTATACCATCTGTAAATGCCCGGCTGGTGCCTGCTGAACTGCATATAGGGTATTCCAGATTTTGAAAGAATCTGTGCCATCTGAAGAGATCTTCCGGGAACATCCTCGTTCCAGTACGTTTTAAAATCGCAGCCGGGAAGTGTTTTCTTAAGCCATTTTCTGCCCAGATATGCCTGGCGGATAAGCGATTCACCCTCATACATTGATTCATAAGGTTGCTTGTAAGTAGCACCCCAGTCGAGGCGGCCCTCTCTTGTATATTTAAGTATTTCACTCCACGAATCCGGATGACGCAGGAGGTATTCCCTGAGGCTGAGAGCATCCTCAACTGAAAACCTGAACTGGGGATTCTCCCTGAGGCGTTTCAGTACAGGTGTGATCATCATCTTGTCCCTGAATTCAATACAGGCGCCAATGCTGTCCATCCAGGCTATGTCCTGGTGTGACGATGGTATCACGTAAACGGTGCCTCCTTTGAATGCGGAATAATCACCTGTTTTTTTGCCTTGTTGAGCAGGTGTCTGTGAAAGCCCCTGGACTATATTAGCCAGCAAGAATAAACCTGCCAGGATCAATTTAGATTTTACATTAAGACTTTTCATACTCCTCTTTTTTATGGAAAGATGTCATTCCTAAAATAGGTTTTTTTGGCGAGTCTGTATCAATGAAACAAATTTTTATTAACCACAAAGTTCACAAAGTCCCTGGCGGGAGCACAAAGGCCACAAAGGCAAAAAATGCACAAATCAGGTTGAATATAATGTTTACTGTTTGACCAGTTCCACTGTCACAAAACCCATCGCAGGCACTCTGACTTCACTGATAATCTTCTGCCCGTCTACTGTTACCGAGACTGGATTCATCTTCTTCCAGTTGAGAACAACAGTCTCTTCCATCCCGGAAACAGAACGCAAGCGGATCTCGGTTGGTTCTCCATTACTGCCTGCTTTGATGACAGTTACATAGACTTTATCACTCCCTGACAATGTGAAAGGCTGTCCGGAACTGCTACCTTCTTTTACAGGCACAGCTATAAGTGGCTGAGCCTGTTCAATTCCAAACCTGTTTGCTGCTACAGGATCATAAGCTGTGTTGTGTGGAAGAATTCTGTACCGGAAATTCACAAGTCCTTCCTGACTTAAAGGGAAGTTTGTATGCCAGTGGTTATTCAGGGCCCAGGAGTATATTGTTGAAGATGGTTCCAGATTTCTTATCCACCGGGGAGAATTTGTCGCAGCTCCGAGGACATTTGCAGTCAGGGTTCCGCTCTCAAACATGGGAGCATCAAGAGAACAGAAAGTCACTCCTCGTTCGCTGTTTGAAATATCGAGCCAGCGCTGAAAGGCAATCCAGTTTCTGTTAGCCGCTGCAAGCTGGTCTTTTTCAAGTTCAGCTATTCCCCAGGGTATATCGAACCTTGTAACAGGTGACGGTATGTTGAAACCAAATCCGAAATGCATGCCTTCCTTTTCTGTGACTGCCACTTTATCAACAATATTTGTGATTTCCACATAGTTACGACCGGCAATCAGGGTGATTTCACGGACAAGGCTCCTGCAGCCTTCTGCTTCCGAATCAACCCGGATAGTTGCAAACAAGGGACCATTTTCCTTTATTGAAACCTTTATATTTCCTGCCACAGAAGCCTTCTCCGGGGAATCTTCACCACGAAGATACCTGTAACTGTTTATAAGTGTAGCTGAATTACTGTCTGCATAATCGTAGCCTGAACTTACAAGATGGGATATATCTCCTGTACGGGGATCGATCGTAACCTTAATCGTTCCGTTATCAAGCTCATTACCTGAGGCAATGTTCCCTGAGCTCTTTGTCTTCTTTGCTTTCAGAATGAAAATTTCCGAACCAAGGGCCGGAATTATACCGGTGGAGAATACAAGTTCTCCGGTGGTAAGTTTCTGACAGGCAAGAGCTTTCCCATTTTTGTCAGTTACATAATTATAATTTCCGCTCTGATCAACAGGAAGAGTCACTATCCCGTCACGGTCCCATGATAGTGTATTAAAAACCTCAATGTATCTGCTTCCATCCTGCCTGACAGTTGAAACAGATTCATCAAGAAGTGACAGGCTCATGTCTCTTGCTGTGTCGAAAAATCCGAATTTTACTTTCAGTATGTCATTTGTAATTGGCTGGCGTTTAGGATCCATGTAGCACCAGGTGTGCTCGGTTCCCATTATGATGTTTCTCCAGGCTTCGCTGATCTTTTCACGGGGAGCAGCAATACCGGGATTGAGCATAGACCAGAGTGTCTCAGTCTGGATAAGCCGCTCTTTTGAAGAACGGGCCATCGCCGTCTGTTTCGCGGCTGTGCCAAGGCCATCAGTCCAGTATTCAGTAAAATCACCCGACAGTACAGGAAGGTTTTGACCATACTTATCATCAAAGGCCTTCATCATCTGGGTTGCACTTGCAATTACAAGATGCGGGTATGCATACTCCTCATTCCAGCTTCTGACAGCATCGGGAAGATCGGCATCGATTGGCGTGTTGTCGGCCATTGCCCAGGTCATCAGGAAGATATCATAAGGGTAATAGTCAGATTTTTCGAGCATCGGGAGCTTATCCTCAAGGTATTTATCAATAAAGTAGGCTCTCGGATTGTCACTCTTTACTATTTTAAGCAGGGTGGTACTGTCAGTATGACCTGCCATCAAAGGCCAGTACTGGAAACCTTTATATACTGCACCAGGGTTATAGCTGCCCGGCTGGAAGAAGAGCAGCTTAGATTTTCCGTCAGGACTTTTCCACCAGAAAGGTTTAAAGCTGAAATCGGTAGAAAGACCTACCCTGTCGGACCCATTATTCATTGCAAGACAATACTTTATACCCATCTCAGCTGCAACAGGAACTACCCCCCATGACATGCCGGGAATATCAACCTGAACAAGGGTCTCGATATTTTTTCCGGTAAGCTTTTGCATCTCTGATGATTGCCGGAAGAATTCGAACAGCTCCTCATCGGCAGCAGCAGAGGTATTTGTATGAACATAACCTGCATCGAGATGTAGCCAGCCTTTCTGTACAGCTTCAATAATACCGGCCTTCTGTTCTGATGTGGCTCTTTTCAGGAATCTTTCCACAGGCCACAGCACCTCAGGATTCCAGAGGTACCTTGAACCTTCAGGATAATCCTGAGTCTTTTTTGCCAGATCGATACCGTATATAAGGTTTCTCCTGTGAATAAGCTCTACATTCTCATGAGTATTGGTATATCCGATGTCAACATGTGAGTGGGGATAGATATAAACAGTCCACTGGCGTTTCTCAGGAATTGTAACATTTGTTACAATTTGCTTTTTACCACTTACAAGGCTGATTTTTACGGTTTCATCACTTTCAACTCCGATACCTGCAGGAAGAAGTACTGAAATACTGTCAATACCTTGCGGCTTATCAAGGCTGATGTTTTCCTTTATTCCGGAAGCTTCCACACTTATTGTTCCCTGTCCGAAGAATTTATTCCCCTTAAAATACAGCATTACTTCCCTGCCTGCCTGTCCGTCAGCTCTGTAACGATAGTGAGGTTTAGCAATACATTCTATTGATTCAGGAAACAGGTCAGAACCGGATAGCTTATTTTTAGACTTCTGCCCGTTCAGGGGAATATGAAGAATAGTTAAAACAATAATAATCAATATTTTAAAAGAGAATGGCTTTATCATATTATATTTTATGTTACACAGAGATCTCAGAGAAGACACTGAGTGACACAGAGTTATTTCTGGAATTTATTTTCTGTGCTACTCTGTCAATCTCCGGATTTCTTCTGTGATAATCCTTACTATTTAAACTATAAAAACTATTTGTTCAAAATTAATCTATATGTTTCAATTGAGTTCCTGCCGATGTTAATTTTCAGCGCGGTTCCTTTTTGCCCGGTATCCGACAAATCTTCCTCAATAAGATTGGTTCTGATCACGCTTCCTGCAGGTTTCCACAATGTCAGGTCTACTTGCCTGTCAACATTTTCCATATTCACAAGCCTCATAATAAATCCATTACCATTGTCAGCTTTTTTTATTGTTGTCACTCTTACAAGTGGTGATGAAATACTCACAAAGCTTAGTTCAGAAGGAAGGCTTCCTTTACCAGGCTGGTCTTTAACGACTGCCATAAGAGGATGGTTTCCCTCAACACCAAAGGGGAAGGCATTCTCCCAGCCGCTCTTATGCGAAGAGATTGTAAAACGGAAGCTGTGACTGCCCTTCTGATGGTACCAGTTGCCAAGGTAGTGGCAGCTTTTATGGGAAGAAAGCATAATTCCCTGTAATACAGGATAGTCCACTGACTCCCTGCCGGGATCGATCCAGTCAGCCACTGCAAGGTTTGTCGACATTGTGAAGCCAAAGTCCTTATTGCCTGCTGATATATAATTCTCTATCTCCCTTGGATGTATCTCACGCGGCATCTGCCTGTAAGTACCCTCCCAGCTCCATCCGCGGGGGGCCATATTAAGCTCGTCCTTTCCTGCCTGAACAATTCCGGCAGGCACATCATAAGTCACCAGGGCATTATCCATAGCCAGCGGAAAAACTGCACGTATCTGCCTGTTATGAATACCGGGCCAGTCGGGAATATCATATTCGACATCAATTTTCTTAAGCTGATGATATACAATAACACGCTGAATTACAGTAAAATTACTCATTGAAGCAGATGCTTCAAATACAGAAGAAACCTCACTTGCTGATACAAGCTTCCATAGCTGTTGTTTCATCGACAACGATTCGTAAGCATCGTAGTTGACAGGAGTGATCCTTACAAACTCCCCTGCTCCGTTGCCATTATATCCGAAATGAAGGATATCGCCTCCGGAATACTTATTTGTATTAAAGACCTGTTTACCAGTCTCCTTATCTGTTAATCTGGTAATTCCACCATTGCCAAGTTCAACCCGGTAAAATTTGTTTTCGCAGAAATTGGATCCATTAATGACTCCGGCATTTATAGAGCTTACACCATCTTTTTTGAGGTACCAGGTCTTGTATCCCAATGCCGGCACGTTATCAGCTGTAAATGAAAGTATTACCTTGCCACCCCTGGTCTCTGACCTGGAAGGAAGCAGTTTGCCGGACTGATCCGAAACCCGCCAGGCTGAGCCTTTCACTGATGTAATATCGACACTAACGACACCTGAACGGGTCCAGGAGAGGTCATTGAAAACCACTATTGCACCTGGTTTCTTTGTTTCAACGGATGCTACAAGAGAATTAAGAGACTCTCCCAGAATCTTTCTGCCGGTATTGTCAGCCATTTCAAGCGATCCCCTGAAAATACTGTCAGTTATCTCACCATTCTTACCTCCCCAGCCATGATCGGGATATATTGAATTATACCACCCTTTGTTAAGGTCAGAAACAGGTAATACCGCATTTCCGGAGTTTACTGCTGAATTGAATGAGCTGAATATTTCAGCAGCAGGGAGAGTGACAGCCGCTGATTTTTTTGCACTTATTGCCTGATAATGAGCTGGTCCGTGGATATATAGCCAGAGATCAGGTCGTTCACCTGATATTGAATCAAATTTTGCCTGAGGTACATCAATCACATGAAGAAAATCCTCAACAGTTGAATGTTTCAGTACAGGAATATCCGAGCCGGATGACAGGGCAATTTCATTCCACTCATTTATTACAGGAGTATAATCCTTTGGTCCGCCTGCATCAGTGCTTATTACAACAGCATAATCCGGAGGAAGATTTCTTTCCCTGTAATAATCATCCCAGTTTTTCAGAACTGCGTTCAGCTTCTGGAATGCATTTACAACATCTCCCTCAAAATACTGATACACAAGAAGGGCCCATCCATAATTGCCGGGGCTGTATGTCAGAATCTTTGATCCGTCAGGACTGTACCAGTTGTAGAAGCCTTCCTTCATACGGCTGATTACCAGATACCTGATCCCTGCCTTTGAAAGAATCTGCGGTATCTGTGGAGTACGGCCGGGAACATCAATATTATAAGCTGCCAGGGCGTCCATTCCCGACAGATTATCCTTTATCCATTTACGGCCAAGATAAGTCTGACGTATAAGCTGTTCTGCTGATTCAAGGCCTTCATAAGGCTGGTTAAAAGTTGCTCCCCAGGTAAACTGGCCTTTTTTATAAGCATCAATTACTCTCTGCTTTTCTGAGGGTACTGCTTCCAGGAGTTCCATCAGGTTCAGGGTTTGTTCCATTTCGAACCTGAAAGCAGGATTTTTATCAATCTGGTTCAGGGCAGGAATAATTATATCATGAATCCTTTCCTCCCTGCATGAATCGGGGGTATTCATCCAGGCAATATCCTGGTGGGAGGAGCAGATTATGTGAATTCTTCCCTTGCCAAAATAACCCCAGTCGGACGAAATAAGCGGTCTGAACAGCTGACTGAAGGTATTTTTGCCCTTCATGTCAGATATTATCATCTCAGCTTCCCTGCCTGTGAGAGGAAGCATGATGTCAGCCTTCCCTGATCCTGTTAAAACAAGGGGGATCTTTTTACCATCAAGTGTAATTGATAAATCCTTACTGTTTGTTTCTATCCAGGCTTTGACAATTTTTCCGCCCTCACCTGTACTTATTATGTAAGGTTTATAATAATTGATACTCAGTTCCTGTTGTGCTTCCAGCCTGATCGCTGACAAGAAAACAAGAATGATGATAAAAAGACTCCCCTTCCTCATAAAACCATATTTAGTTATTAATATTCTGTTTACTATTTATATTCATATACAACAAGCGTTCTTGGTGTTAATCCTTTAACAGTTATTGTGTTACCTGCTTTTGTAACGACAGAGGAACCGTCAGAAGGAATTGTAAGCTTTGAAGCAACCGATGTCAGCTTTGGCAGTTCAAGAGTCGCATCAACTGGCTGGTCATTGAAATTCTCAAGCAAGAGAAGATTTTCTCCAACCAGGTAAATGCTGACTTTATTTGGTGCATCAAACTTCATTCCCAGGGGAGCAAGAAGCCTGTCCCTGAGTGGCTTGAGGTCGTCTTTTGTAAGTTTCAGAAGGTTTTTGGGATCGACACCTGCCTTGAAAACCATGAGATTTTTGTTCTCAAGAATTGTCTGATCCGACAATCTCTTTGCCAGTTCTTCAGTTATAACGACCTGCTTTCCGCTTAGAAGAATGTTTGAGAGTTTTGAAGAGAAAGCAGGATCTTTAAGTGCATGAGTAGTGTAAATCACAGAGGGGTCCTTGCTTGTAAGTTCATGACCGGGAATAAGAGGCAGGCCAGTCATTCCGAGGTAACTGAAAATGTAATTTTCATTAACCGGCTCACTGTTTGGCAGTTTTGGAAGATAAATCCCCTTTAGTGGTTTATCCTTAATAGTCCGGGCAAGGTCAAAAAGAAGAGGCAGTTCTTTTTTGAATGCATCCACATTTGGAACCGGAGTTCCTTCCCAGCCGTCATATTTATTTGTTGTTGTCAGAAGGCTGCCATAATGGAAAAGCATTATTTCCCTGCCGTTTCCGAGAACGGTCTGACGAGCCTGTTCAACATAGAATTTCGGAGAAGTACCGAGGGCATCTATCCATCCTCCACCGGCTTTTCCTGCACCTATACCATCGAGCCATCTCATTATGAAGAAGGCATTATACTGAACTGTTCCGCCTGGCTTGACATCAAAATTATAATCACGTGTCTCTGTTCCCACCCAGGTGTAGTCATAGTCTTTACTTTCCCTCACTACCTCGTAACCCCTGTCCTGGAAGAAATCATACCACAACGGATATTTGATAATTACCTCAGCTTTGGGGTTAACACTCTTTGCCGGTTTAATTATGTGATCATTGCTGAATTTCACAAGAAGGTCACTTCTGAATTTTGCCCAGGACTGATCGCCTTTTGCGGCAATGCAATCCTCGCAGGTACATTCTGTAAACAGGAAATCATCTATCATTATAAGGTCGAAAACGGAGGCGGTATATTTAAAGATCTTTTCCATCTCCGTGATTGTTTTCTCATTTACATAGCAAGGTGTTGCGCCCCAGCCACCAATGCCATTCTTTCCGACATTCACAGTTGTTACGCAACCAGCCACATCAAAACCTTCCTGCTTAAATCTGTCTCTGGCTTTTACAAGAGTCTCTTTTTCTGCATAATAACCACCACGGAACGATTCAATAAATACACGTGTCAGTCCGGTTTCCTTACACCATTTAACAGCAGCATCGAGACCTGCATCGGTATTTAAAATATCACGGCAGTCCTGTGCAGTGAATAAAGTTGAGATCCTAAGAACATCTTTGTTCTTATTTGCAAGAGTCCAAAGAGGTTGCGATATCGAAATGCCTGTTGTCAAAAAAAGCATTGCGAAGATCACAATTACAGTTTTTACATTTGTTACAACACTTTTCATACCTGTTATTTTTATGTTTTGATTGAAGTTTATTTATTGCTGATTATTAAGCACTTGTTTCACCTCTTTCGTCCAGGGAGCCATTTT
>JAKLDT010000071.1 GCA_022703405.1 Bacteroidota bacterium
CTTCCTGCACTTCAGCACCTGCTGCCTCTGGTGAAATTAAGCTTGGCTTCATAGGTCTGGGCCGTCAGGCCATGTTCCTGCTAAACGGTTTTATGCAGGTACAGGGCGTTGTGGCAGTTGCCGGATGCGATGTTTACGGAATAAAGCGCAAACGTTTTGAAAAACGCGTTGGTGAATTCTATGAAAAAGCCGGTAAGAAAGTAGAAGTTCAGACTTACGAGAAATTTGAAGACCTTCTTGCCCGGACAGATATCAATGCTGTTGTTATAGCAGTTCCCGATCATTCACATGCAAGGATTGCAATTGCTGCATGCCGTGCAGGAAAAGATGTTTACCTCGAGAAACCAATGACTTTCACAATCTATGAAGGTCAGCAGCTTAAAAAGGTGGTTCGTGAAAATAACAGGATATTCGGACTTGGAAGCCAGCAGCGTTCAAGCGCTGAATTCCAGCACGCAGTAAAACTTGTTCAGGAAGGCAAAATAGGCAAGATTACAAAAGTTAATGCCTATGTAGGCGCCCCTCCAAAACCTTATGACCTTCCGGAAGAACAGCTCCCTGCTGATCTCAACTGGGACCTGTGGCTTGGTTCACTTCCAATGCCAATACATTTCAATAACCAGCTTAACCCGCCTATCTCACTCGATCCTCCTAAAGATGAGGAAATATGGGGCGCATGGAGATGGTACACAGAAATGGGTGGCGGCTTCACAACCGACTGGGGAGCACACATGTTCGATATTGCACAGTGGGGGCTCGGAATGGATAAGAGCGGACCTGTTGAAATATCGCCGATAGGTGACGGATCAGAATTTATCCAGTGGAAATATGCAAACGGTGTTGTTATGAGTTCTGAGCCTTTCGATGAGAAGCTCACAAAAGGCGTTAAATTCATTGGTGAAAACGGTTGGATAGAGGTGTCAAGAGGCTACTTTAATGCTTCAGACCCATCATTCAATCCTCCTGCATCAGCAACAGCAAATGACGGACCTTATGAAACAAGGATACCGCACCAGGTAAACTTTATTGAAGCTGTAAAATCAAGGAAGGATCCTGTTGTTCCTGTTGAAGTTGGTCACAGCAGCTGTACAGTTTGTACTCTCGGAAATATTGCCTGTGCCCTTAAGAGAACAATCAAATGGAATCCCGAAACTGAAACTTTCGTTGATGATACCGACGGTGCAGCCACAAAGCTTATGCACTACGAGTACAGAACAGGTTATAAACTGATGTAATTATTCCTGATTTCAGATATAAAGGAACCATTCGGAAGAGTGGTTCTTTTTATTCATTACAATCGGGTTGAATAGTTTGCTGAGTGTAGTTTTTTTGGATTTTATCTGATTCTGTTTTTTGCTCAGTGAAACTCCGTAAACCCCATGGTTTAATTAAAAATTATGAAAAGACTATCTATCAATAACGCAAGTAATTTAATATCAGCATTTTATTGTTTTGTTTTTCTTCTTCTGCTATCATCCTGCACAGAACAAAAACCAAAGCTTTACACAATTTCTGCTCCGGCCGGAGAGAAGTATACAGCTATAAACAAGGAAGGTGCTACAGTAATTCCAAACGGTCGTCTGATCACGCCTGCAGGCCGACAGCTAACAGTGGCCCCGCATCCCTTCGGACTGGCTCTTAGTAATGACGGAAAGACAGCCGTAACAGCAAACTCAGGCACAAATCCGCTTTCAATTTCAATTATAAGGGATATCGACAGCGATCCAAAAATAATCCAGGTGCCGGAGGGTTACAATACCGACAAGGGGGTACTTGAATCTGTTTTCATGGGCCTGGCAATCACACCTGACAATAAAAAGGTTTATGTGGCGGGAGGACAGGCAAACAGAGTTTTTGTCTTTGACCTGGCTACAGGTGAGAAGACTGATTCTGTTGATTGTTCAAAATCGGCTGACGGTGAGCTTTGGCCTGACGGTTATATCGGTGATATGACGCTCACAAAGGACGGAAACTGGCTTTTTGCAGTTGATCAGATGAATTTCCGCCTGGCAATTATCGATACCCGCAGTATGCAGGTTGTCAAATCTGTAGCAACCGGCAGGTATCCTTTCGGTCTTGTACTGACGCCTGATGAGAAAAAACTCTATGTGGCAAATGTCGGGATGTTCCAGTACAGCAAAATAGGCGACATAGAGAAGAACAGGGATATAAAGGGAGCTCTGGATTTTCCGGCCTTTGCCTATGGTTCTGAGGAGATGATAAAGGGGACAAGCAGGGATTCAGTGGAAATTCCCGGACTTGGTGATCCAAACAGTGATTTATCTTTTTCAGTCTGGGCTGTATCAATTGAAGATATAACTGATCCGCAGATTGTTGCAAAGATTAAGACAGGCAACCTGATAGGTGAGCCTGTTGAAGGAATACCTGCCGTTGGAGGCTCAAGTCCAAACTCCCTCGTAGCAACCGACAGCTATGTTTTTATAAGTAATGGCAACAATGACAATATTTCAGTTATTGATATTAAAACAGACAAGATTGTAAAAGAAATATTCATCAGACCGCATGAAGCCGTTAAGCATTTCAGAGGAGTGATACCTTTCGGACTGGCTGTTGATCCTGAACATAAGAAGCTGTTTGTAGCGGAATCAGGAATAAACGCTGTAGGAGTTATTGATATTAAAAGCCTTGAGGTTGAAGGACATATACCTGTAGGCTGGTTCCCTTCAAAGCTGAAGGTCACACCTGATAATAAAAAGCTTATTGTTGCAAATGCCAAGGGTTATGGCAGCGGACCAAATGGTGGTGCAGATTATAATGCCGGTCCGGAGGGCACTTACATAGGCAGCCTTATGAAGGGAACAGTATCGCTTATTGATCTTCCTTCAGATACTGAATTGAGCAACCTGACCGAAAAGGTTATTGTTAATAATTTCACAATTGCCGATGCCGTTACAGCAGGGAATGAGCGGAAGGGAAATCCTGTTCCTCTGTATGGAGGTGCATCAGAATCACCAATAAAGCATATTGTATTTATTTCGAAGGAGAACAGGACTTATGATGAGGTATTCGGACAGGTGAAAAAGGGAAAAGGAGATCCGACACTTTCAAGATATGGCTATAATGCCTCCTTCTCCAATAAGAAAGGGACTAAACGTCTTGAGAATATTACTGTAATGCCTAATCACCTGCGTCTTACAGAAGAATTTGCAATCGCTGATAATTTCTATGTTGATTCGGATGTATCAGCCGATGGTCACAGGTGGCTTGTTAACACATATCCCAACGAATGGGTTGAAACAACAACTACTGCAAGCTATGGTGGCAACAGGAACTATAATCCTCTGTCGAAGGCGCCGGGCAGCCTTGCAATGAACGGATCGGCAGGAGCAATATATCCGGAGGATTACAACGAAGCCGGATCGATGTGGGAGCATCTTGACAGGAACCGGATTGACTTTTACAATTTCGGATTCAGTGTAATGTTCGAACCAAGTTTCTATGATAATTCATATAAGTACACTGGAAATAAGCATTTTGCAAATTTCCCTCTTCCTGCTGCACTTTTTGAAAGAACTTCAAAGGAATACCCCACATATAATATGGCCATACCCGACCAGTTCAGGATCAGTCAGTTCTTTAAGGAATTCAACGGCAAATGGGGTGAAGGCAGGGATACTATGCCACAATTGCTGACAATCATAATTCCAAATGACCATGGTGCTGATGACAGGCCTGAGGCAGGTTATCCTTTCAGGGAAAGCTATATGGCTGATAATGATCTTGCTATAGGCAGGATAATAGAATTCCTTTCGTATACATCTTACTGGAAAAACATGGCAATCTTCATCACTGAAGATGACGCCCAGAACGGTGTTGATCATGTTGATGCCCACAGAAGCATACTCATGCTTGTTTCACCTTATGCAAAAAAGGATTATGTCAGCAAGGTTCATTACAGTTTCGGAAGCATTTTCAAGACTTTCTGGAACATACTGGGCCTGCCATACCTTAATCAGTATGATGCAGGTGCATCAGACCTTTCGGATATGTTCACCGCTGAACCGGATTTTACACCATACTCTGCAATAAGTCCGGACAGAAGAATGTTTGATCCTCAGAAGGCTCTTGATCCGCTTGATGAGGACTTTGACTGGAAGGCGCTTAAGGAATCACCTGAGCTTGACAAACCGGCCGACATGGTTTTTGATCAGAAGGAAAAGCCTGAGTACAGGCTGAAGGATCAGAAGAACAAATAAAAAACAGGGACATGCAGAAGCGTGTCCCTGTTTTTATTTTGACTGAGTCAGTTTATTATGCTTTTTTTACTTTAATGGCAACAGGGCCTTTTTCGCGTTGTTCAACTTCGAATTCAACAGGCTCGCCAGCCACAAGTTCGGTATTCGGAACCTCTAAACCAGAACGGTGGACAAAGATATCCTTACTGTCTTCAGTCTGAAGGAATCCGTAACCCTTTACTCTGTCATACCATTTAACAGTACCTTTCATAGTTTTAGATAATTTATTCTCTAATTGTCCCTTCTGTAACCTCCTCTGCGGTCGTTATTGCCACCCCTGAAATTGCTTTTTCTTTCAGCTCTTTCAATGGACTCATTAACAATGATTTTTCTGCCGCCAATTTCAGCGCCATTCAACTCTTCGATAGCTTTTTTTGCTTCAGCGTCATTAGGCATCTCTACGAAACCAAATCCTTTGCTTTTGCCGGAATATTTATCGAAAATTATTTTAGCGGATGATACCTCACCATAATTTTCAAAAACTTCCCTTAATTCTTCTTCTTTCATTTTAAAATGAAGACTTCCTACGTAAATGTTCATGATGTAAAAAAATTAAAGTATTTATAAAACATACCAAAGGTCTGATTTATTTTTGAGAACTCAAAACGTTCGCTTCATTATTAATTGCATATAAATCACTTTTTTACGATTTATATATGCGCACCAAATTAAAATTCAGCACCATCGGTTCAGCTTCCTGACAACAGAACAGCGAGATTGTGATTTTGTTCAGTTCAATTTAAAGACGTTCAATTAAGCTTCTATTTTACAGACGAAAACCTTAACATTTTTACACCATGGGCAGGTACCTCTGATGAATAACTCCCTGAAAAAGAACCTTCGTCATTCTGTCTCCACAAGTCCCTGACTGCCTGTTTTCCGCTGATGCCAAGGTCGTTCCATTCTGCCGTGACTTCAGCTGTTTTCTCACCGCGGTTGAATAGCCCCACGGCAATTGACCCATCTTCAAGGTTTCTCATCCAAACTTCTCTGTCTTCGTTTCTGGCTACTCTGAACCCGGGCTTTCCAAGAGGATCCTGGTCCACTTCAATTATTTCGTCATTTGTAAGCAGACTTAAAGTGAATTCATCAAGCCGGCTTATGTCTCCGGAAAAAATCAATGGAGCTGCCACAAGGCTCCAGAGTGAAACCTGTGTATATTGTTCATCAGGAGTAAGTGGTGTTGGAACTGTCTGTCCCTTCCAGTTGCTCAGGTAGCCCAGAAGCAGGTAATCAGGATCATTCCATCCTCCCGGACCAGCATACAGATGAAGGCTGTCGTTGCTGTAAACATCAAAGCCGTCCCTGAAAAGTGCAGTTGCTATTCCTTCAAAAGAACCTCCCAGATCGCCTGCAGTTCTCCAGCTGTTGCCTCCAACCTTTTTTCCCCATTTCCATACATCACCCATTCCATACTGGCAGAGGTTAAGAATAATATCTCTTTTATGCTTGTTCATTATGCTGCTGATCTGGATATATGGCCTCTGAAGATCTTCCATGACTTCCCTGTTGCCTACTTTTGAGTATGAGCACCAGTCGTATTTCAGGAAGTCGAATCCCCATTCAACATATCTGGCAATATCCTGTTCTTCAAACTTATATGCTGCAACATGACCTGCACATGTCAGCTCTCCGGGTGAGGTGTAGGTACCTGCCTTAAGTCCCTTTGAATGTATATAATCAGTCATTCCTTTCATGTCGGGGAAGCGACCATTTGAATTTATTTTTCCATCCTTATCCCTTGGTTCTCCTGCCAGGGAGGGGTCATCAGAGCCTGGCTTAACCGACCAGCAATCGTCGATATTAACGTACATATATCCATGGTCTATCATTCCCGTGCTGACCATTGCATCGGCTGCCGCCCTCATTATGCTGTCGGTGATATGGTTTTCCCAGACATACCAGCTGTTCCAGCCCATGTGAGGGGTAAGGGCAAGCTGATTGCCACAGACTATCCTGAATTCCCTTTCAGCCGAACCTTCACTGTTTGTGGCTTTTACAAGTGTTTTGTATTCACCGGGAGTCTCAATTACGCCTGTTATCATTCCGTTTGCCGGATCACAGGAGAGTCCTTGAGGAAGCCCTGCAACTTCGAATGTAATTGGTTTTGTTCCCGTGGCAGGAATCTTAAACAGGAAGGGTGATCCCGGCCTCACACCGAAGATCTTTGTACCGTTTATCCGGGGCTTTGGCCCGGGTTTTGGCGTTAGTATTATCCTTCCATTGTCTTCATTTCTGACATCCTCGTTGCCACAGGAAAAGGCCATAATGGAGATCAGCATGAAAGCCGGTAACGATTTGATAAAATTTGTTTTCATTTTCTTGTTTCTGCTTATGTTTTTCTTTTTGCTGTAATAACTTCTATATCAAGCCTGAGGATCATTGTTGCTTTCATTATTTTATCATCATATTCAAAGCCATTTCTTCCTGAATAATGAAACATAATTGCATCAAGACCTTTAATTCTTTCCGCCCTGTCAGTAACTTCATGTAAGCTGCCATAACCAATTATGCTGCTGTATTTCATTCCCCAGTCGCACCCTCTGGAGGCTTCAGTGAGAGAGTGGTCAGTATCCATTTCAAAACATACATAATTGTTTTTTTTCATCATTTCAAGCTTTCTTCCTGAAGTTGCACAATGAAAATAAAGGCATTGTTTTTCAGATCCGGAATAGCCAAAATTCAATGTAACTATATATGGTATGTTATTGTCAGCAAAAGCGAGCCGGCAAACATCACAGGAGGCAAGAATTTTGAGTATATCGGACATGTCTCTTATTTCCCTGTCTTTTCTTCTCATAAAGTATTTGTTTACATGTTTTTAATAAATCGTGCCCTGACTGAAGAATAAAGGTTATAATAAAAGTAAAGAATTTTATTAACTTTGCCTACTCTATTAATTTTTAGGTACTAAAACTAACAATTGTAAGTGTTATGGGAAAAGGTGATAAAAAATCCAGACGCGGAAAGTTATTCCTTGGTTCATACGGCGTAAGGCGCCCTCGTAAGAAAGTGAACAAACCTGGCGCACTGCCACCGATTGCAGTAAAAGAAAAAGTTGAAAAGAAAGCTCCTAAGGAAAAGAAGGAATCAAAACCGGTAGTTGAAAAGGTCGAGGTTAAAACAGAAGTCAAGGCTGAAGTAAAGGCTCCTAAGGAAAAAGCAGCTGCAAAGGCTGTAAAACCTGTAAAGGAAAAAAAGGAACCGAAAGCCGAAAAACCTGAAAAGGAAGAAAAAGCAGTAAAAACTGAAAAAGCTGTAAAGGCAAAGAAAGAAAAGAAGACAGAATAGAAATTAAAGGCGGAAGGGCTGAAGGGCGAAAGGGCGGAAGTGAAATGCTTTTATCGCCTTACAATAAGCCACTTATAATCTTCTGGATCAATTACAGCATTAATAATAACGGGTTCATTTACAGAAAGCGCTTGAATAAGCGCTTTTTTCATTGTCTCATGTGAATCAGCCCTTAAAACTTTTACTCCCAGGAATGTGTCGGAGCTGAAAAGATCTTCGCTGTAAAGTGTTGTACCATAGGGAGAAAGCTCTTTCCATGATTGCTTTACCTTAATAAGGTTGAGTTCCCCGTCGGAAAATACTATAATAATAACAGGAAGCTTATAGTTTCTTGCAGTTATAATATCTCCGCATTTCATCAGGAAGCCACCGTCACCAGTAATGCATGCAACTGTTGAATTCCTTGAGTGCAGCTGTGCAGCCAGGGCGGCCGGGATTCCGAATCCCATCCCTGACCAGCCATTTGTCATCAGCAATTGTCCTTTTTGTCCTGTTTTCCAGAACTGCCCGATAAGATGGAGATGAGAACCAACATCTGCAGTCAGTATTGAATCTTCAGGCAATTCTTCCTGTATGGCTTTCAGTGCGGCAGCAGGGCCAAAATGATTTGTAAAGCCGTTGAAAACCGCCCACATCTCATTTCTGACTCCTTCAATTACTGATTTATTGAAAACAAGGGAAGCATTGTTGATCTTTTTTAAAACAGAAAACCATTCTTCGGGATTTCCGATATACTGCTCCGTTGTGAGGGATGCAGGCATATCAACAGTTTTTGTGTCGAAGTGAACAACAGGAATACCGCTCACCCATGATTCATAATTGAATTCAACAGGATCATAGCCGAGGCCGATTATGAGATCGGTATTTTCAAACAGCCCTTCAAGGTAATCGCTGAGTGAATGGAACAGTACACCTGCATAACATTCATGATCCTCGGGCAGCAGACCTTTAGCCATTGGTGTAAGAACAACAGGTATTTTATGGGTTGAAAGAAGATCGAGAAGCTCTTTCCCCAGATTGAGACGTTTTGCGGTCAGTCCTGCTGCTATTACAGGTGAGCGTGAATCTTCCAGGAGCCTTGCGATTGCATTATAATTATTGTTATGTGCTTCTGTTTCAGGAGTATATGATGCCAGAGGAAGGTTTTCGGTTTCAATAGTAGCAATATCAGCAGGCAGCCCGATATGCACAGGACCAGGATAGGAACCTTTGCATTCCTTCAGAGCCTTTTCAATTACCTCCCCTGTGTTCGACACGCTTAACCGGTAAGTAGCCTTGGTGACCGGCCTGAACAGATCCTGATGATTAATATTCATCTGGGTTGTGCGCTCCTTCATTGCATCACTCATCTCGCTTGTCAGGACAATCACAGGAGATCTGTCGAGAAGTGCACCTCCGACTCCTGTTGTAATATTTGTTGCACCCGGCCCGAAAGTTGCATGGCAGATACCAGGTTTGCCGCTTAACCTTCCGGTAACATCTGCCATAACGCCCGCAGAACCTTCATTTGCTGTAAGAATAAATTCAATGCCGGCTTTTCTGAAAGCCTCCATGTAAGGTATTGAAGGCCCTCCGGGAATTCCGAAAACATATTTGATTCCTTCTTTAACAAACTGATCAGCAATGTATTCAGCAACAGTCATAAGAGTCTTTCTGTTTATAACAAAGCTATTAAATATTCCTGATTGTTGCTGTCTGTTACAAATTCAATATACCCAGCTGATTTTTTTAATTTGTTTTTTCAGATATTTGAGGTCAAATTTTTTTCATTGCACAGTAAGGGTAATACAATTTTCTGGGCTGTCATTGCATGTCTGTTATGGTCAACCGCCTACGCAGGAATTAAAATAGGACTGCAGTACGACAGTCCGTTCCATTTTGCGGGTTTGCGCTTTATTATTTCTGGTCTGCTGATATTGCCATTCACAGTAAAACCATCAATGTATATTAAAATGGTGAAAGAGTACTGGAAAGTGGTTCTTGCCGTTACCTTTCTCCAGACCCTGCTTAATTATTCACTGTTTTACCACGGACTGGACCTTGTTCCGGGAGCCCTTGGCGCTGTTGTGGTCGGTTCACAACCTCTTGTTACTGCAATAGTTGCATCGCTGATGCACTCGGAGGACAAGCTTACGCGAAAGAAAATAGTTACAATAGTCTGCGGATTATCAGGTGTGATACTTATAAGTGCCGGAAGACAGGCTTTTCATTTCGGAACATCAATAGAGCTCGTGGGAATAGCAATGCTGCTTGTTGCAAACGCGGCGCTTTCTGTAAGCAATGTGATAGTGTCGCTTAAAAGCAAGGGGCTGAATCCGATGGTTCTTAGTTCCTCATCACTGTTTACCGGAGGTGTTATACTCTACCTGGTTTCTATTCCAACAGAGGGAGTTCCGGACTATCCCTTGCCTGTTGATTACTGGTTGTCTCTTGCGTGGCTGAGCGTTATGGCTGCAATAGCTTTCTCAATATGGTTCAGATTGTTACAGAGGCCGGGAGTGAAAGTTTCAGAGCTTAACCTCTGGAAGTTCATAATTCCGGTTATGGGCGCCATACTGAGCTGGATTATAGTGCCTGATGAATATCCGGAATGGATCACAGTGTCGGGTATGTTCATAATAATTTTGTCATTAATTTTGTTCAATACAAATAATAATAAAACTCCTGCCGGAGTTGTAAAACACGAGCAATGAAAAAAAGACTGATTGCCCTTGCAGCTTATTCGGTTTTCTGGCTTGTATTTTTCTTTTTTGCCAGGTTGTGGTTTATACTCTCCCAACATGAGCTTTCATTTTCAAACAGTCTGTCGGACTTATTTATGACCTTCTTTCATGGTCTTAAGCTTGACATATCAACAACAGGCTATTTTATGGCTGTTCCGACACTTCTTGTCCTGCCATGGATTTGGTTTGATGGCGGCTGGTACAGGAAAATAATAAAACTGTATACGATATTACTTGTCATTTTATCATCAGTTATTGTTGTTTCTGATTCAACGCTTTATGCTTACTGGGGATTCAGGATGGATTACACTCCTTTTTTATACCTGAAGACACCTGCTGAGGCAGCTGCATCTGTGACCACCCTGCAGGCAATAGGCTTCTTTTTGAAAATTATTTTTATCTCTGCTATATTTCTCCTCTTTTATAAATTGCTTATTGAAAGGTATTTAGTAAATGCCGGAAAGGTAAAAAGGAAGCTGCCTCTTACCCTGTTTTTTACTCTGATTCTTGGTTCACTTATTATCCCCGTGCGGGGAGGATTTGGAATTGCGCCGATAAATGCCGGAAGTGTGTACTTCAGTCCTAAGATGTTCCTTAATCACAGTGCGGTAAACGCAGTTTGGAATGTAGGAACCACAGCTTTTACGAGTAAACCTGTTTCTAATCCGTATAATTTCGGCGATCAGGAGAAAGCGGGAAAACTTGTTGGCAGCCTGCTCGAATATCCTGAAGGGACTGTAATGCATTTGAATAATCAGCAGCCAAATATTCTTATGCTTGTCATGGAAAGCTTCAGCGGCTATGTTACAGGGCCTCTGGGCGGCGATTCACTCGTAACGCCAAATCTGAACCGTTATTGCAACGAAGGGATTCTTTTCACAAACTTCTATGCATCAGGTACAAGGACTGACAAGGCAATGCCTGCAATACTGAATGGATATCCGGCACAACCTGCACAGTCAATAATCAAGGAACCTAAAAAAAGCCAGTCTCTTCCCAGTATTGTAAGGATTCTGAGTGATAAGGGTTACAACAGCTCTTTCTGGTATGGAGGAGAAATTAATTTTGCCAATTTCAATTCATTTGTTATCGGTTCAGGATTTCAGAACATAATCACAAAGGATAATTTTGACCCCTCTGATTTCAATGCAAAGTGGGGTGTACATGACCATGTGCTGTTTACCGCGCTCAGGGATTCAATGAAGAATGTGAGGGAGCCCTTTTTAAATGTAGTGCTCACACTTTCAAGTCATGAGCCCTTTGATGTTCCGATGAAAACAAGGTTCTCAGGTACTGATAATATCACAAAATATAAGAATTCGGTTTATTATGCCGACAGTACTCTTGGTGTTTTTATTGATTGGGCAAAGACATGCGGGTGGTGGGAAAATACACTTGTAATAATTGTAGCTGATCATTGCGGAAGAGTTTCTGAGACTCAGCCGGCTCATTCTCCCATGTTATTTAAGATACCGATGCTGTGGACAGGCGGCGCCGTGAAGGATCGCGGACTGAAAATTGAGAAATTCGGCGACCAGACTGATATTGCAGTTACACTAATAAATCAGCTTGGCTATTCAGCCGCATTTCCTTTCGGGAAAGATCTTTTTGCGGAGAACAGCCATTCGTATGCATTCTATACTTATAATGAAGGTTTTGGTTTTCTGACAGATACCTCAATATATGTGTATGACCATAAGCTTAAGAGTCATCTTATAATGGAAGGCAAAGGTGCATCTTATGCGGAAACAGCAGGTAAATCGTATCTGCAGACACTGTTTGATGATTATCTGAAGAGATGAACTGTCTGATTTTCCTGATAACCTTCGCAAGCTGGATAAAAACTGAAGTCAATGAAAAAACATTCAATACCTGAACGGAAAGTAAGAATTCCCCGCACGGTAATAGTGCTTGGAATAGTTAGCCTCCTTACTGATGCATCTTCAGAGATGATATATCCTCTTATACCGGTATATATTGCTGCTCTTGGTTCGGGTGCAGTAGTTCTGGGGATTATAGAAGGTGTAGCTGAGACAACTTCCTCAATGCTGAAGCTTATAAGCGGGATAATTTCTGACAGGATTGGCAAAAGGAAGCTGCTTGTTCTTGCCGGATACACAATTTCATCGCTTATCCGGCCACTTACGGGAATTGTCACATCAGCATGGCAGATAGTGCTTATCAGGCTGACTGATCGTATTGGAAAGGGAATCAGAACTGCTCCCAGGGATGCGCTTATTGCAGCATCGGGTGACAGGGACAACCTGGGCAGGGCCTTCGGCTTTCACAGGGCTATGGATCACGCCGGAGCAGTACTGGGGCCGGTAATTGCAATAACTGTTCTTTGTGCAATTTTCCTTCTTGCTGGTGTCAATGATTCTCTCAAAGCCCTGAGATGGACTTTCCTTTTTGCTTTGGTTCCTGGCTTTTTTGCAATACTAACAATAGTTTTCTTTGTAAAAGAGAAGGCCCCGGCAAACGGAAGTGCAGGCAAATTCAGCTTATCGTTTAAGGACTATGACAGCAACTTCAGGAATTACCTGCTGATTATGGTGCTTTTCACACTTGGTAATTCATCTGATGCATTCCTTCTTTTCAGACTCGAAGAAGCCATTCATGAGAGCGGTGCAGTTGTCGATTTTGTAAGGGGAAATCAATATCTCAACCTTATGATTTCAAAATTCGGATCAGTGGAAATTCAGGAGAATGTCATTAATATTCTCTTTCTTCCTCTGGTCTGGGCATTCTTTCATATTATAAAGGTAGTATTTTCCACTCCGCTCGGGTCACTGTCCGACAGGATAGGCAGAAAGAAGGTGATAACAATGGGTTGGTGGGTCTATACTGCTGTTTATTCAGGATTTGCACTGCTGATATTTTTATCGCCCGGATTACAGATAGTTGCGTCATTTATTCTGTTTGCCGTATATGCACTTTATTATGCATTTACCGAAGGGGCAGAGAAAGCATTTGTTGCCGATCTTGTCAAAAGCGAAAATAAGGGCACTGCCTATGGTCTTTTCAATTTTGCAATAGGTATGGGAGCGCTTCCTGCCAGTGTAATATTCGGACTGCTGTACAGCTATTCAGACAAATTATTCCCCGGATACGGAGGCACTGTTGCCTTCGGATCCGGAGCAATAATTGCCCTTGCCTCAATTATATTATTATCATTGAAAGTCAGGGAAAATTCAAATCCCGTTTAGCTGAATATGCTACCTGCGG
>JAKLDT010000072.1 GCA_022703405.1 Bacteroidota bacterium
AGCAGTATTTTCAGAAACAGTTAAAGGCTTGTCATTAAATGATTTATATACAAAGAGACCTCCGACAGACAGTAAAACAGCAACAGAAGCGGCCTTGGCCCAGAAAGGAAAAACAAGAGCAAGCTTCCTTCCTCCTTTCTGTTTCCTTACAAAGGCTTTCCATCCGTCATCTGCCAGCTGACTGTAATCAGCGTTACTGAAGGATGAGCTGACCTTTTCTTTGAATATGTCATCAAACTGCTTCATTCCTTGCCGGATTGCTTTTGAATTCCTTAAAATATATTTCCCTTACAGTTTTCTTTGCCCTGGCCAGATTTGATCTGGAAGTAGACACTGAAATTCCCAGCATATCAGCTATTTCCTCATGCGAGTAACCTTCAATCTCATAGAGGTTGAATGTAAGTTTATAATTTTCAGGCAACCTGCTGAAAATTGTAAGTATGTCATCGACTGACAGTTCCACATCAATCACAGGTTCCTCATCAGACATGTCACTTATCATGTCAACTGATATATCATCCTTCCTTTTCAGGTTTCTTCTGTAGTAGTCTATTGAAGTATTAACAAGTATTTTTGAATACCATGCCCTGAATGACTTTGAGGGATCAAAATCAGCCAGCTTGTCAAGAACTTTCATATAGCTGTCGTTTACTACTTCCATTGCATCATCACGGTTTCTGGTATATCTTAAGCTAACAGACATGGCATAAGAGAAGTAACGTTTGTAAAGGACCTCCTGACAGAGTTCCTTACCGTTCAGGCATCCTGCAATCAGCTCCGGATCAGAATAATCCTGATACTCCAAACGCCTTTTGTTCATTTAATCAATTCTTCTTGACCTCCATAATATAACTTATTTAAACTGAATTTATGTTTCCCGCATTAAAAAAAATTCATCTGAATACAAAACCCAACTGCATCTCAAACCTGTTAAAGTTTGTTACATAATGTGTTGCATAGTTTGACCAGATGTTAATAGCAGTCTCTGTTACAGTTACTTTCTGGTAACGGTACCCGATACCAAGATTGACCCCGAATCTCTCGCCGGTATAAAGCAGTATTCCTCCACCGGCATTAATCATAAATCCTCCCTTACCAGTACGTTTCAGTCCGTACCAGTCATCGTCAGCCTTATCGTCCAGGAGTGAAAAGGCATAACCGCTTTTAAGAAATAGATATGGTGAAACCCTTGAATCGAAAGGATGATATGTCAGATCAGCATATACAGGGAGCAGTATCATATTCATATCTTCAATCCCTGTTCCTATGCCGGCACCCAGACCGTTGAGGAACTGATAGCCGTTTGAAAGGTGCAGACCTTCTTTCACTGACCTGTCACCATTGGTCTTGCTAGCAAGTATGTTAGCCGATACATGTATGTAATATCCTCCCCTGTACCCTGAATTGCTGTTTCCTTTCCGGAATTCTTCAACTGAACTGACTGAACTTACAGGCAGATGTACAATCTGCGGAGAGCTTATCTTAACTGTATATGAATCAGCTGAATCACTCAGAACTACACCCGAGATAGTTGTGCCGTTATTCATAATGAAAGTCTGCTTTCCGGATCTTTGTGGTATGGCAAGAACCGGAATAAGCAGACAAATCATCAGAAATACAAATCGTAAATTATGAGCCATTTTCTTCTTAAATACACTTGTTACTTCTCAGTTATTTTAAGATAGCTGACCTGCTTAATGTTTTTTGGATTGCTGTAATCGTACTGGTAAATACCATCCTTACCAACCAGCATCAGAACATTTTTGTAAGGAATGACATCATAGGTACTGAAATCAGGATAGTGGGCAATCTGATTGTTAAGTACCATAAGAGGATCAGACTTGTCATAGATCTTCAGTCCGGCTGAGCCATCGCAGACAAAGAGCAGATCACCATCAACTCCCAGACCATGAGGATTGAACATAGGATATGATTTTACCAGATATGGATTCGCAACAGAAGATATATCAATTATTTCGAGCAGGTTACTGTTGTTCTGGCATGTTGTTCCGCTGCGCAGTGTGACGTAGGCATATTTTCCATCGGCAACCACAGGATCACAGGCCCTGATATGATCGTAGTAGGACACCTGAACAGGTTTTATGGGATTTGCTATATCATAGATCAGCATGCCGGTTGTTGTTCCGATGAACATTTTGCTTCCAAGCCTGAAAAGGGTTTCCATATTCCGCGGGATATCGGTGCTGTCCTTTATCTCAATTTTTGAAGCGTCAGAGATATCAGCAGTTTTCAGTCGCCATGGCAAGGAAATCATATACAAATAGTTATCATTTATCATGAAGCGGGCCATAGAGCCTGCAATTCCTGCTCCGGAGCTCCATGTTCCCCCGGTGGACGATGCTGAATTCATCAGCATAATATCACCATAGAATTTTTCATGTCGGTACCATCCTGCCTCATGTTCCTCCGTAATTGTCTTCACCTGCCAGTCGACAATAACTCCTTTTGATTTGTCAACCGATGAATAAGGATAATATACATCGCCGACAGGCTTTATTTCAGGAAAAACATTCTGGAGCCTGCTCTTCTCAACGGGATTTTCTACATCTGTTATGTCGATTGAAACAAGGTCGATATAACTGTCGGCAAAAAGAATGTTGCCCCTTATTGCCATATCAACATTGCCTAGAATTTTATAAAAAGCCACCTTTTTTGGTTTTGAAGGATCGGAATTATCTATAACATGAATACCCTTTTCATATTCATTTACAAACAGATAATCATCCTTGAAATACATTTTACCCGGATTTGTAATCTCAGCAGGAGATGTTTTTGCAAAACTTGTCCTGAAATCGCTGAAGGACATGTAAACAGGTACATTTGCCTTATATGAGACAAGTTCCTTTGTAGTATCACGGCAGGCAGAGAATATAGCTGCAAGCATGAAGAAGGCGATAAACAGAATGGCTGATCTTTTCATAAAGAGTTTATTTATAAATACTTACTTATACCTTAATTATTAAAATCAATTGTTCAGAGGATTAACAACCTGGCCGATAAACAGAAGGCTGTTTGTTGTTCTTTCCCTTATTGCAAAAATGAAAGGCTTGTTTACTTCGAAGACCTGAGGCTGCGGCCAGGCGCTTGTTAGCTCTATTCCAATTGTTGTTACTGCCGCAGCCTCTGTGCCTTCCTCATTAACCTCCACAAAGGTGTTTTGCTTTACAAAACTTACATATAACTGTTTATCAGAAATTCCTGACAGGTCAGCCAGATGGCTCTCAAATGCATCGATCATGCCCATGCTCCTGAGCTGATCATTAAAGTATTTCTCATAAGAAAAACTGAATTCAGGCATATAAACATTAACCTTTCCGAATTCAGTCCGGCTGTCGAGAATGCCTGTGAGTGTTTCCCAGGTACCTGCATTGAAAGAAGAAATGAAATCTGAAAGTGATCCTTCAGGCATTATAATCACCATGGTAAAATTGGTGCGGCCGTATGGAAGTTCAATTGAAGTATATCCTTCACCCCGGCACGTTTTAACATTTACTTCTCCATTCATAGTACTGACATCTAATGTATTGCCTCCTGATGTATAAAAAGGCCTGTCGGATGTAAGCGCTTTATCGAACCTGCTGCTCCAGCTTCCCTTGAAATAAAGAGCATTCATAAGGAACATCACGGCATCCGGATCTATCTGGTAAAGTACCTTTGGGACTTTACCCTTTGTATTATCGCTTGCCCATTTGTTTATTGTTGTAAGCGCTGAAGGAAGTGAGAAGTCGAGTCCCTGAATCTTTGATCCGAATACACTTTCCATAGCAGTCAGATAGGTCGGCTTTACAATGAATCCGTTCCGGTAGAATAATGCGTTTGCAAGTGACAATTCAACCTTTGTATCAACACTAAGCAATTGTTTTACAAGACTTTTATAGGCTTCATTAACTTCAGTTTTTGTTATGGCAGAAGGGTACTTCAGGGTGCTTTTCAGCTGATCATAAGTTGCACTTTCACAGCCATTAAGCAGCATTGTAAGAGCCACCCCGGCACTGAGCGGGGAAATCATGAAATTTTTATTCTCTTCTGAAGCGGTTCGGGTGAAAAGATCAATGCCGAAGTCATTGTTTGCTGTAATTACTCTGGCACCTCCGGCAGTCAGTTCAATTGTTCCCGGAGTCAGGTCCTGAACATTATCATCCCGATCTTTTGAACAGGAGCTTGCAATTATCAATAGTGATATTGTCAGATAAAACACTTTCTTCATAGCTGAATATATTTTTCAGCTGATACGAAAGAAGAAAGCAAAACGCTGCAATACCGGATAAGAATTATCTGACAGGTCTCATCTGAGTGCGGAATTCAAATTTCTGAGGCATCACCTGATACTGTGTGAAGACCGACAGAGCGGTACATCCGACACCGCTCGTGGCATAGTCGAGGTTGAAGACTACTGTTTCCGAAGTCTTCAGCTGGTAAGTATAAAGCGCTTTTGTAAGGTTATCGTCAGAATAGGAATGTGCGCTGAAATTAAACAGCTTATCTCCCCTGAATTCGAGCCCTGCGCCATCACCGGCAGTCAGCCTTACCCACCTTGTATCGCACCTGAGTCCGTAATCCTGCGGAATAAGATAGGGCTCATACATATCCTTAACAGTTGAAGAATACACATCTGTTTTATAGCCACTCTTCCTGTCGGGATAGTTTTCCTGCGGTCCCCTGCCATACCAGTTAACCCTGTCGAGTGATTTATCCAGCACCCATTCTGTTCCCGTCCTTGGAAGAAAAGCCGGCATGTCGCCATCGGGTGTAACAGTGTGATCAAGAGTCATACTGCCGTCTCCTTTAATATTGTACATGAAGTGATTAAGAAACCCGCCACGACCTGTGCCGAGCAGATACAAGTTCTGAATATCAACAGTAACACTCCCGTCGCTTTCCTTTCCGGCTGAGAATTTTTCAGTCATTTTTACAAGCTTGTCAAGTCCGGCAGAATACCATTCTGTTGCGACAAACCTGCCGTAACCATCCGTTTTATGCTTCTTGTTTGCCTGCCAGTAGCCCCACTCATCTGTTTCGTTTGCCAAAGGTGCACGCCATACACATAAATCAGCGCCACTGTGAATTAGCTCTTTACCTTTTAGTGAGAATGAAACAAGTGAACCCGGCTCCTTGCTGAAAACATAAGTAAAATCTTTACCACTGATAATCAGTCTGTTTCCATCGTCCCTGATCTCAAGGTCGGCAACTACCGGATCAGGCTGACTTTTAACAGGCTCATACCATGGAAGTTCAAGCTGGTCCCAGGCAATTTCATGCCCCTGATCTGCCCAAATAGTTTTTTCTTTCAGCCTGAAACTCAGGAAGAGGCGGTACTCCTTACCCTCCTTAATAACAGGTTTCCTGTAAGGTATAGTAAAAATGCCCTTCTGTAATGGTGCAAGATCCAGAGTCAGTTTGCCTTTCTCAACAAGCTCATTATCAGCCTTGATCATCCATTCAGCATTAAGCTCACTAAGGTTTGTAAACAGGTGATTATTTGTTATTTCCACCTTTCCGCCTGACGCAGAAACAAGCTTTGCAGAGACTGGCTGTCCGGACTTTTTAATCTGCCACATCTCAGGCTGGGGGCGCCTGTCGGGCCATATCGAACCGTAAGTCCTGGCGCCAATACCGTAGCTGAAAAACTCTCCTTCTTCCCTTACATTCTCGAAATCGAGCCATAATGCAGATCTTTTCTTTAAGGCTTGTGTTGGAGTGAGCAGTTCACCAAGCGGGACATACTCTGTGAAGATGGCTGCCTGATCAATAACAGCATCACAGATATATACATCAGTCTCCTGGCCGTGAAGCTCTGCATTCCGTCCGATATTAACAGGGAAGGGGGTATTTCGGATATTGCCGGAAGCTGCAACAGAAGATGAATTCTGCCCGTCAACCGACAGAACTATTTCCGTGCCGTTGTACCATGCTGCAATATGATGCCATTTATTAAGCCAGTCAGATGGAAGTGCCTTCTTCACCCTGTATTTGCGGTCTGTTGTAATATAGAATTCGAGCGAATCATTTTTCTCCTGGACAATGCCAAACTGCCAGCTGCCCTTTGTAATATAGGTACCAGCGGAATAACTGAGAGCTCTGGGAAATACTTTCATTGTGATTGTCAGGCTGTTACCGGAGACCTCAAGCGCCTTTTCGCGGTAAATCTCAACCCACTGATCGTGGCCATTCAGGTCTGCTCCAATCCCATCAGCGCCTTGTACAAGCTTAGCCCTGCCCATAAAGCTCACAAGTGAATTATTGCCGGAGGAATCACTGAGAAGTCTCACCTTTTCGGTTATTCCCGTGCTTACAAAATCCCATATTGCGCCTCCCATGCTCCGCGGATGGTTCCTGAAGATCTCCCAGTAATCGTCAAGGGCGCCACCACCGTTGCCTGTTACCGCAAGATATTCATCGAGGAATGAAGGCCGCGGATCGGACTGGGGAGGAACGAGCATAACCTTCGATATCAGCTCATTAAGCACAGGATACCGGGGACCAATAATATCCTCACACTTATGAGCAAAGGCATTTCCACCATACATCCAGTAACGTGTCTTATCGTATTTTTTTCCCTCGTCAATCACCGCACAGATATTATCCCCTTCCCCGCTTTCATTTCCCGCACTCCAGAACAAAACACTGGGATGATTCCTGTCTCGAAGCACCATCTTCCTTGCCCTTTCCCTGTACATCGCCTCCCATTCCCTGTCGGAAGAGACATATTCGGTTGCATGAGATTCATCGCCGGTTTCGTCAACTATATACATGCCATATTCATCAGCCAGTTCAAGATATTTACTAACAGGAGGATAATGAGAAGTCCTTACACAATTGATGTTGAACCTCTTAAGCAGCTCCATATCTTGTCGTATTGTAGCTTCATTCATTGTATGCCCGAGCACGGGATGCTGCATGTGGCTGTTTATACCGTTCAGCTTGACAGGCATTCCATTGAGGTAAAAAACCTGGTTTCTAATTTCAGTTTCCTTAAATCCTATCCTTCCGTAAATTACTTCTGTTACAGCACCCTGACTGTTTTTGAGTTCAAGAGTAAGCAGGTACAGATCGGGGTGTTCTGCTGACCATTTGGCCGGATTTTCAATCTGTTGAGAAAGGCGCACCAAAGCCTGGCCTTCATTAACAGAAAAAGGCTCGGAACTTACCTGGGTCACCTTAGTCTTGCGGCTGTCGTACAAAGTGGCAAGTACTGTGAAATTATTAACAGATGTTCCGGAATAATTCCTGATATCAAAGTCAAGATCAAGCTTTGCATCAATGTATTTCTCATCAAGGTCGGTTGTTGCATGCCAGTCGAAGATATGAACCTTAGGGGCAGCGAACATCCAGATATCGTCAAAGATGCCGGCAAGCCGCCAGTAATCCTGGTCTTCAAGGTAGTAACCGTCGGAGTATTTATAAACATTCACTGCAATTGTATTCCGTCCGGGCTTTATATAATTTGTGACGTTATATTCAGCCGGCTCCTGTCCTCCTTCGTTGTATCCAACTTCCTTCCCGTTGATCCAGATGAACGAAGCTGAAGCACATTTTTCGAGTCTGAGGAAGACCTCTTTTCCCTTCCAGCCGGCGGGCACTGAAAAGCTTCTTCGGTATGAGCCGGTCGGATTGTATTCATGGGGTATACGAGGAGGATCAGCCTTGAAAGGAGTTGATACATTCCTGAAAAGAGGATCACCAAAGCCTTTCATCTCCCAGTTTGAGGGAACGCTTATCGTATCCCAGGACTTGTCGTTATAGTTTTCCGAGAAGAAACCGGAAGGAGTTCCATCAGGAGTGTCAGCATAATGGAATTTCCATATTCCATTCAGCGACAGGTAATCGGAAGACTCTGAAGCCTTGTTACCAATAGCTTCAGATACAGTTCTGAAGGGCATAAGCGGAACATGTCCTTCAGTCTGGTTCAGTTCAAAGACCCTTGTATTTTCAAGGTATGAATAAATATCAGACAGGAATGGTTTACCCTGGGCACATAATACCAGAGTGATATTGAACAATATAAGAACTGATATGATCCGTTTCATAAGATAAGGTTTATGGTATCGTGAATTTATTAAAATACAGGAATTAACACAGGGTTAACATTCAGAAATTTAATTTTTTGTACTTTTGAATCTCAAAAATCAAATCAAGTCACTAATTCACATAATCAAAATGAATCTTAAACGTAGAGAATTCATCAGGTTAGGTGGTATAACAGTTGCAGGCTCTATGGTAATACCTTCATTAATCACTTCATGCAAAGGCATCCCTGTTTCGGACACTGCTGCCGGTTACATGGATCATTTTGAAGTAACACCGGAACAACTGCAGAAGGTTTTATCCACCGCGCTTGAAAAGGGGGCTGATTATGCAGACCTCTACTTTGAGCATACTGTAAGCAATGCCACATCACTTCAGGACAAGAAGGTCAACAGCGCTTATTCCGATATAACCTTCGGGGTTGGGATAAGAGTGCTGAAGGGTGATCAGACCGGATTTGCCTATGCGGAGAACACATCAATGGATTCAATGCTCAGGGCAGCGCGAACTGCAGCAAGTATAGCCGAAAGCAATTCTTCATGGACAGCCCCGGCTTTCCTTGAACTTATGCCAAGAACATTGTACAACGTCGGTTCATCATGGGAAGATGTTGTGATCAAGGATAAAATACCATTCATAACTTCACTCAACGATAAGATTTTTGCCGGAGATAAAAGGGTAACAAAAGTCAATATCTCTCTTTCCGATTCAACCTCATATATACTCTTCTGTAATTCAGAGGGAATAGTGTCCTGGGATTACAGGCCACTCACATATATGATGGCAAGAACCGTTATGGAAGAAAACGGCAGGATTGAAAATGCAATGGTCTCCGAATCATTCAGGAAGGGTTTTGAATTCCTTTCTGATGATCTTGTTGAAAGACTCGCGGGGGATGCCATTTCAAAAACATCTAGGCTGTTCCTTGCCGACAAACCAAAAGCAGGTGAGATGGAGGTTGTAATGGCTGCAGGAAGCTCCGGAATACTTCTCCATGAAGCAATGGGACATTCCTTTGAAGCAGATTTCAACAGGAAGAACACATCTATTTTCTCTGACAAGATGGGCAAGAAAATTGCCGAGGACTTTGTTACTGTTGTCGATGACGGAACACTGCCTGGCGACAGGGGAGCGCTTAATATTGACGATGAAGGAGTAGCAACAGAGAAAACTGTACTTGTTGGCAACGGAGTGCTTACAAGTTATATACACGACAGGATATCAGCTAAATTCTATAATGTTAAGCCTACAGGAAACGGCCGCAGACAGGATTTCAGGAATGTTCCCATACCAAGGATGCGCTCGACCTATATGGAAAACGGACCACACAAGCATGATGAGATAATTGCAAGTGTCAGAAAAGGGATCTATGTGGAAGATTTCAGTAACGGTCAGGTGAATATTGGTCCGGGCGACTTTACCTTCTTTGTAAAATTCGGCTATGTAATTGAAAATGGCAAACTTACAAAGCCGATTAAGGATATTAATATTATCGGCAATGGTCCACAGGCCCTTGCTGATATTACTATGGTTGCTGACAACATGAAAATTGACTACGGCACCTGGACCTGCGGTAAAGACGGACAGGGAGTACCAGTTTCGATGGGACTGCCTACTGTAAAAATCAAAAAACTTACAGTGGGAGGAGTTAATGCTTAATGCTAAATGCTTAACAGATTAATTTAAACAAACACAGGCTTTTATTAAATAGCTGAATTAGAAATGACTACAAGCGAAAAATACGAAATTGCTGACCTTGTTATAAAACATGCGCTTAAATGCGGCGCTGACGAGGTCGCTGTTGCGATAAGCGACAGTGCAAGCAGTCAGATAGAGATACGTGAGCAGAAAATAGACAAGTTGCAGGAATCAATCAGCAACGGCCTTTCACTTACGCTCTATGTTCAGAAAAAATACTCCTCTCACTCAACAAACCATCTTAAGAAAGCAGATCTTCTGAAGTTTGTTGAAGGAGCAGTTGCTGCAACAAAATACCTGTCGGAAGATGAATTCAGGTATCTTCCCGAAGCTGACAGATATTATAAAGGAGGTGGCGAAGATCTTCAGACTATGGATAATTCAATTGCCGGTCTCGATCCGAAACAGAAAATTGAACTTGCAAGGCAGGCTGAAAATGAGATTTTCGGCTCTGATGACAGGATAATATCAATTACTTCAAGCTATTTCGATTCTGTCAGCAGTGATGTTTTCGTGACAAGCAATGGTTTCAAAGGCGAGAGCGACGGAAGCTTTGCAGGCTTGTCAGCCTCCGTCTCAGTTAAGGGAGCAACAGGCAGGCCTCAGGATTACTGGGGTGAATATGCCATTTATTTCAATGATCTCATAAAATCAGGTATTGGGAAAAAGGCTCTTGAAAGAACTCTTAAAAAGCTTGATCCCAAAAAGATAGCCTCAGGAAAATACCCAATGATTGTTGATAATCTTGTAATGGGTAATCTGCTTGGTCCGTTTATCAGCGCCTTGTATGGCTCATCAATGTACCAGAAAAATTCTTTCCTCACAGGCAAGGCAGATACAAAGGTTGCGAGTGAAAAACTCAATATAACTGATGACCCGCTTCGCCCCAAAGGCTTCGGCTCCAGACATTTTGACGCTGAAGGGATAAATGCGGAACAGAGAGCGATTATCGAAAACGGCGTACTCAAAAACTACTTCATTGGCACATATTATGGAAGGAAACTCAAGCTCCCTCCAACAACTATAGGCCCTTCAAACCTTGTATTCAAAACAGGCGACAAGGACCAGGCCGGTCTTTTACAATCAGTTAAAAAAGGAGTTTTTGTTACAGGGTTCAACGGAGGAAACTGCAATGGGGCTACCGGTGATTTTTCTTATGGCATAGAGGGTTTTCTGGTTGAGAACGGTAATCTGATCCATCCTGTCAGCGAAATGAATATTTCCGGGAATATGAACACATTCTGGAATACACTTGCCGAAGTTGGCAACGATCCTTACAGGTTCGGATCATTCCTCACTCCTACCATGCTGTTTGACAATATGGATTTCAGCGGATTGTAGGAAAGGCGCTGGGCACTGGGCACTGGGCACTGGGCACTGGGCACTGGGCGCAGGGCGCTGGGCTCAGGGCGAAGGGCTCAGGGCTCAGAGCGGAGGGCGCAGGACTCAGGGCGGAGGGTAGCGAAACCGGAACAATTCATGAATTGAACTCTGTTCTCAACTCCGTGTTTTACTCCGTGCCATTCAGTGAACTCCGTGGTTAAAAAAAAGGAGCAAAATAATTAAGCTAATTGCCTGTAATATTAAGTGTTCCCACATAAAAACCGGGATCAACTTTTATTTCAGCGTCCTGAGTATCAAGTTTTATTGTACTGAACGATTGCTTTGGATTGATATTCAATGATTTGCCTGCAACCAGAATCCGCAGCGGCATATCAAAACTTCTTACGCAGTTGTTCCATCTGAAGGTCAGTTCGTTACCTTTAACATAGTATTCAAATACAGGTATCTTTGTGTCCCTCAGATACTGATCAAAAAATTTCTGCAGGTTTAAACCTGTTTGTTCAATCAGATATTTTTCTATCTGACTTCCTGTGACAACCTGGTGATAATATTCAGTATTCAGGCCCCGCAGGATGCTTCTCCATTTCTCATCGTCATTCACAATCTGGCGGAGTGTATGGAGCATGTTTCCTCCTTTGTAGTACATGTCGCCCGAACCCTCATAATTGACATTATAAATACCAACAACCGGCCTGTCATTCCTTATATTCCCACGGGTTCCGATAACATACTCCTGTCCGGCCTCCTTGCCAAAATAGTATTCCACATAGAGGTTTTCGGAATAATTTGTAAAACTTTCGTGGATCCACATATCGGCAACGTCCCTGTTGGTGATGCTGTTTGCAAACCATTCATGACCTGATTCATGAATAATTATGAAGTCAAATTTCAGTCCCCAGCCGCTTATACTCAGGTCTGTTCCAAGATAACCATTTTTGAAGCCGTTTCCGTAAGTAACAGAGCTCTGGTGTTCCATTCCGAGGTAAGGGGCTTCAACAAGCTTATAGCCATCCTTGTAGAAGGGGTATTTTCCAAACCAGTATTCAAAAGCTTTAAGCATCATTGGCGCCTGCCGGAACTGTTCCCGTGCCTTCTCCAGATTTTCCTTAAGCACCCAGTAATCACAGTCAAGAGCGCCTGCTTCACCCTGGAAAACTTCTGAAAAATGAGCATAATCGGCAATATTGACATTGACCCCGTAATTATTAATTGGACTGCCAACAAACCAGTTGAATGTTTTTGTTTTATCCTTGTTTTTGACAACACTCCTCAGTCTTCCGTTTGAAACATCAGTCAGTTTTTCAGGAACCGTCACACTTATCAGCATACTGTCGGGCTCATCGTACATGTGATCCTTGCAGGGCCACCAGAGACTGGCTCCTTCACCCTGATTTGCATTGGCAATAAAGGGCATTCCTTTTGAATCTTTTGACCATGTGAATCCGCCGTCCCAGGGTGGTCTTGACGAAATTTTTGGTCTTCCTTCAAAGGCGATTCTAACAGAACAGACACTTCCTTTTTCCTGATCAGCGCCTGTTTTTATCAGGTAAACATTTCCCTCCCTCGAATAGTCAAGGGCCTTTCCTTCAGAGGTTACAGCTGTTATTTTCATTGGCGCCTGAAGGTCGATCTGCATTACACCGGAAGGATTAATAACTTTATAAAATACTGTGTTCGTGCCTCTTATTGTACTATCAGAAGGATTAACCCTCACGTCCAGATGATAACAGGTAAGGTCCCACCAAAGTCTTTCAGGTGTTACAGAACCACGCAGCGTATCCTGCCTGGTGAATTGAGGTACCCCATACTGGGCAGTTGCATTATAAACAGATAATACTGAAAGAAGCAGAAGATAAAGGCTGATAATATGTTTCATCTGAATAAGTTTGAGGAAAGCAAAAATATGAAAATATACCAAACGAAGAAAGGCACTTGTCCGGTGCCTCTCTGCGATTAAATTAAAACCTGAAACCTTTGGACCTGGCGGCCCTTGTACACTCCTTCAGGAAAAGGAGTTATATCTTCTAGTTAATAAGCATGGGGAAGTATGCTGCAATCATCTGGGTATTTTCAACCTCGCCCCTCTTTCCGGAGGTTATAGCTTTCTGATGAAAATACTCGCTTTTGTTAAGAGCTGCAATTGAAGTGCTGAAGCCGTCTTTCTCAAAAGATTTGTCAAGAAGCTGCACCCCAAAATAATTTTCATTACATACATACTGTACCGAGAGCTTATCGGAAAGAACAACATAGTTCTTACAGTTTTTACCTTTTGTCACAACTACTGTAACTTCCATAGGTGAATTCTGATAGCTGATTATAAAAGCCTTGTGATCAACACCATTGATCTTAACAGGATTATCTGCCATCTCAATTTTATAGTCACCCAGTGCTGAATGTGTTTTACC
>JAKLDT010000073.1 GCA_022703405.1 Bacteroidota bacterium
GTGTCAAAACCTGCAGGAAATCCGGCAAGAGCTGTTTTCACAGTTTTCACCTCACCCGACTTTGAGGTAATAACTTCTTCATAATCTGTAACAAGCACAGATTTATGTGCTGCCAGAAAATTGAGATGTTTTTGCTGAACAGATCTTCTGAATTCGTTCAGCTCATTTTCGCCTATCCCTGCCTTCCTCTGTAGATACCTTACAGGCAACACTTCAAGCTGTGTAAGAAGGTTCAGTGAAATTACCAGACCGGGATCGTAATCAGGCTTATAATCTGGTATTGAAACATCTGTGAGGCTGGCAAGCCTGCTGAAAAACGGGCGTGAATGAACTTTCCTGTATACTTCTTCAATCAGACCTCCGGTGACATCGCTTTCGACTATCCGTATTTTACTGATTTTCCCGGCCTGCTGAATAACATCCGGTGGATGGACTATATCAACAAGCACTATTTCATTCACTGTTTCAGCCAATTCGGCAACAGGAAGCTCAAGAAGCCAGCCGCTTCCGAGTACGGTAATCTTCTCAGGCTTATGGATCCTTACCGCCCTCATGACATAATCACGACAGCGTTTCAGATGACTGTCCCAGCCTGATTCCTGCTTAAGGTGACGATAGATAAGTCCCTGCTGGTAATCATAATATCCCATCCTGTTAAGAATGCGCCTGTATGTGCCTGGATGACTCAAATTTATATTCTTTTTCTGCGTATCTCAGCAAGTTCTGTTTTAATTATTGCCGACATCTTAAGAGCAAGCTCCTCAGCTTTACCGGTTCCAAAATCTTCAGGAAAAACAGGGTCAAGCATCCTGACTGTAACGTCATGCCCCATGCCGAAAATAAGACCATGCTTTGGGAGTATTCCGCCGGTACCATCAAGTACAACAGGAAGAATGGGAACCTTTGCCTGCAGGGCAAGCTGAAAAGCTCCCCGCTTGAAGAAACCTGTTTCTCCGTTCAGCGAACGTGTGCCTTCAGGGAAGATCATAATGGAAGTACCATTATTAAGGCAGCTAAGCGCTTTTTCCATCATTGCGATCTTGCTTTCTTCATTTCCCCTGTCAACACTTATATAATCTGCCATCCTGAGGTACCAGCCAAGGAAGGGAACCTTGTCATTTTCAATTTTCGATATCCACTTGTACCTGTAACCAAGGGTGTTCATTACAAGGATGTCAAGTATCGACTGGTGGTTTGAAATTACAACATAAGTTTTCCCTTCAGGTACATTTTTAACTCCTGTTCTTGTGAAGCTCTTCACAGGTATAAGACTGAAATAGATCCTGCTTTGCCATATAAGTATCCTGTGCATCACCCTCCTGTCATTATCGAAAGGCAATACAAGCAACCATGCAAGAAAGGTAAACGGGAATATTACAAGCAGCAGGAATATGCCGGCCACCCATACAAATAAAGATCTCAATACTATCATTGGTTGTATTGTTTCTCTGTGAGCTCCGAAAAAAACTGAAAAGCTTTTTTTAACCACAAACACAGAGATAAATCCTTTATTATTTCTTTGTGATCTTTGTGCATTTCTTTGTGCTCTTTGTGGTTAAATATTATTAAAATATACATCTCAGAATAAACTGAAAACACTCAGGCCTTTTATATTCTCTTTTTCAATGACCTCTGCCAGTTCATTTACAATATGCTTTCTCCCGGTGAATTTACTGAAAATCTTCTTTAATTCGGAATCTTCAGCACTGCACTCTGTAATAATTCCCTGCTTTATCTCAATCCTTAACTGACTTCTGAGTGACTGACAGTCAATTTGTTTAATTAATTGATAATCTGGCCCATACGCATAATTCCATTCCCAGGTCCTGTATTTAGTATTTGCAAGGGCCTCAATAATTGCGGTCTCAGTATCAGTCAGAAAATACTTTTCAGTGCCGGGAAAATTCAGAAAATAATCCTCCATTCTTTTTCTGAATCCTGAAATATTTTCAATTGCCGGCAAAAGAGGTTTCAGGTTCGCCACAGATGAAGGATTTGAATTAACTGCCCTGGTTATATAAGCTGAAGTATCCCGCCTTAGTGAAGCCCTGAGAGCGCCGAGGTCAGAGTCAAAGAGAAGCGTCCCGTGATGCAGAACCCTGTTTCGGTGAACATGCTCGGCATTTCCCGATATTTTCAAGCCGTTTACCTTAAGATCATTTTTCCCTTCAAGCCTTGCCTCTATGCCAAGTGAAGCCAGAAATCCGATGACCGGGGCTGTATGCTTCTGAAAATCAACCTGTCTGCCCGGCTCACTGTTTCGTATAAATGTGAAGTTCAGGTTGTTGCCATCGTGAAATACTGTTCCTCCGCCTGACAGTCTTCTTATAACAGGGATGTTATTAAGTGTAACATATTCAGTATCAGTTTCCCGGTGGAGACACTGATGCTTACCGATAATTACTGATGGCGAATTGGTATAGAGAATAAGAAACTCCCTGCTGCTGTTCTTCAGAAGGTACTCCTCGGCACCGAGATTGAAGAATGGATCATTGGCCGGAAGCGTGAGGCAATTCATTGAAATACTCCCTCTTTTCAAGGATTTGTTTATCTGTAAGCGAATACAATTTATAAACAAGCCAGCCAATGAAGGCACCAAGTAAGGACCCGCACAGGACGTCACCAGGGTAATGAACTCCAAGGTAAATCCTGCTGTAACCCACAATCAGAGCCCACATAATTAATGATACTGTGTACCATCTGCGGCGAATGAACAGTAAACTGAACACTGCCACAAAAAAGGAGTTTGTTGCATGTGAAGAAACAAAGCCGTACAAACCGCCGCACTGACCCTTAACAAGGTGTACAAGCCCTTCAAGAGCGGGCTCATGGCAGGGTCTGAGCCTTTGAAATGTGTTTTTAAAAAGATTGACAGAGGTCTGGTCGGCGAGCGTGATGCCAAGAATTATAAAAAGAACTATTACGGGAAATTTCCTTTTGTAAGTCTTTCCAAGGTAAATCAGGATAGCTATATATAAAGGTATCCATGTGAATTTACCGCTTATTATATACATCACCTGGTCCCAGAAAGGACTATTCAGTGAATTAAGATAAAGCAGCAGCTGCTGATCGAGATGTACAAGCATAACTATCAGAAATTCATTTCCTTCCAGATCATGTCCTTAAGTGTCTGAATACCAAATCCTGTCAGTGACGAAAAGAATACCCGCGGCATGTCCGGCAGGTCTTTGCGGATTTCATTCATAAGCTCCTCATCAAGCATGTCCGATTTAGATATGCCAAGCACCCTTTTTTTATCGAGGAGTTCAGGATTGTATTCTTTCAGCTCATTAAGCAGGATCTCATATTCCTCCCTTATATTTTTGCTGTCGGCCGGAACAAGGAAAAGAAGCATTGAGTTGCGCTCAATATGCCTCAGAAACCTCACTCCCAATCCTTTACCTTCATGAGCGCCTTCAATTATTCCTGGTATGTCGGCCATAACGAAGGACTTGTTGTCGCGGTAACCTACAATCCCAAGGTTAGGCACCAGGGTTGTGAAGGGATAATCGGCAATTTTTGGTTTTGCAGCCGACACAACAGAAAGCAGCGTCGATTTTCCGGCATTCGGAAAGCCGACAAGACCTACATCTGCGAGAATCTTGAGCTCAAGTATAAATTCCTCTTCAATGCTTGGTTCTCCGGGCTGTGCATAACGCGGAGCCTGGTTTGTGGCAGACTTGAAATGCACATTTCCCAGACCTCCCCGGCCACCCTTAACAAGGATCTTCTTCTCGCCATGTGCAGTGATCTCAAGCGTCTGCAGACCCGATTCTGCCTGCTTTGCTATTGTCCCCAGCGGAACCTGTATTACCACGTCTTTCCCGTCTGCTCCGGTTGACTGTTGCCGGCTTCCGCTTTCACCATTGCCGGCAAAAATATGGCGCTGGTACTTAAGGTGAAGCAGGGTCCACATCTGGTCATTGCCTTCAAGTATAATATGTCCGCCCCTGCCTCCATCGCCTCCGTCAGGACCTCCCTTGGGTTCAAATTTCTCCCTGCGGAAATGTGCAGATCCTGCACCGCCCTTTCCTGAGCGGCAGTAGATCCTGACAAAATCGACGAAGTTAGACTGAGACATATACTATCTTACTATTTTCTCCATGTGAGTGGCAAGCCTGCCGAAAATATCATCAATACTTCCCACACCGTTAACCGGCTGGTAAAGGCCCTTCTTATTGCAGTAATCAATAATAGGTTCTGTTTTCTCCCTGTAAACATCAATCCTGTTTTCAATAACCTTCGGGTCTTTATCATCAGGTCTTCCTGACCGCTCAGCCCTGAGTATAAGTCTTTTAACGAGCTCATCATGATCAACGTCGAGAACAAGCATGCTGTCAATCTTCATCCCGCGGTCATTGAGCATCTTCTCAAGGGCAACAGTCTGGGCAACAGTACGCGGGAAACCATCAAACAGGAAACCTGCCTTATTTTTTGTGCTGTCGATCTTAACAGCTATCATCTCTATAACAACCTCATCCGGAACAAGTTCACCCTTCGACATTATCAGGCTCATTTTCTTCCCAAGCTCTGTTCCTGCAGCGATCTCAGCGCGGAGCATATCGCCTGTTGACAGGTGAAGAAGATTGAATTTTTCTGCAAGCCTTACTGACTGTGTTCCCTTGCCTGATCCTGGAGGGCCGAAAATCAAAAAATTAACCATAGTGCAAATATTTATTAAGTATTAGTTATGTTCAGCTTATCAAAGTATATATTGAAGGAAGGTTGCGCCCGAAACCATCGTAATCAAGACCGTAACCCACAACAAACTCATTAGGTATTTCAAAACCCACATAATCAAGTTTTACCTTTCCCTTGTAGGCATCAGGCTTATAAAATGCAGTGGCAATCCTTATTTCAGCAGCCTTGCGCATAGTAAGCTCTGCCATAATTCTATCGAGTGTATGGCCGGTATCTACAATATCTTCAATAACAACAACTGTTTTATTGCTGATATCTTCATTCCATCCGATCAGTTCCTTTATTGAACCCGATGATTTTGTCCCTTCATAAGAAGCCAGTTTAACAAAAGAAATCCTCGCAGGGATCTCAAGCTTTCTGAAAATGTCAGCAGCAAAAAGAAATGCTCCGTTAAGTATTCCAAGGAAAACGACATCCTTCCCTTTAAGTTCCCTGTTCATTTCTGCAGCCAGTTCCTCAACTCTTTTCATGATCTCCCTCTCTGTGATCATTTCTCTGAAATTCTTGTCAAGGATTCGTATTTCCTTCATCATAGCGATCGCATTATTTGCCGCTGCGAAAATATGAAAATAATAGCTTATTTTTGTACTTGTCAGAAAGTTAATTATATAAAATAAATATATGAAACCTGTTGTAAGTATAATAATGGGAAGCACTTCCGATATGCCTGTGATGGAAAAAGCTGCTGAGATACTGAATTCTTTAAGGATACCCTTTGAAATTAATGCACTTTCGGCACACAGAACACCTGCTGAAGTTGAAAAATTTTCAAAGGAGGCGGCAGGACGCGGCATTAAGGTGATAATAGCTGCAGCCGGAATGGCAGCACATCTTCCCGGAGTTATAGCTTCAATGACCTCAGTGCCTGTTATCGGTGTTCCCATAAAAGCCTCGCTTGAAGGTCTTGACGCTCTCCTCGCCATAGTTCAGATGCCTCCCGGAATACCCGTGGCTACAGTGGGCATTAACGCTGCACAGAATGCCGGAATACTTGCAGCTCAGATAGTTGCCCAGAGCGATGGTGAAGTAATGAAGGAGCTCATTAAATACAAGGAATCCCTCAAGAAGAAGATTGTACAGGCAAATGAGGAACTTAAGGCGGTTAAGTACGAGTACAAGACTAACTGAACTATGGATTCCCGCCTGCAACAGCCTTAAGGAACTCTGCAGGTGTCATGACTGGCAGTGCTGATTTCCTGTAATCCCTTGTATTCCGGGTGATAATTACAGAGATCTTTTTGTTTTCAGCAGCACTGAAATATTGAATTCCATCCTCAAAATCCGGGAAATCAGACTGGAGGGATCTCTTTATTGAATTTTCATCAACCTTCAGAATATCTATTATTTCCGCCAGGGATTCAAGTTTGGCAATTGCCCTGTTGTGAGTTTCAAGCTTCCTGAGAAGGTAATAAAGGTTGCTGAAACTCAGAGATGAAGTATAACCATGAAGCTTATTCTTATCAATCAGGGTAAAAATTACCGCCGCTTCCCTTGAATATGGTTTACGGTCGATAAGAAAATCAACAATCACATCCGTATCAATAAAAATATCTGTCATATCACAGATACTTTTTCGTAAGGTAATCAGCAATCTCTTTTCTGTGATCAAAATCATCCGGCACGGAAACACTACCTAGAAGAGATTTGACCCTCGGTGTGAAATCCGATTCATCAACCGATGAATTACCGGTGACCAGCATCAGATAATTCTCTACAAGGAAAGAAAGACTTTTCCCCTTGCTTTTTGCATAGATCTTTGCCTTCCTGGCAATATTCCTGTCAATACTAAGCGTAAGTTTTGCGTCCATCTTTTACGTATATTTCTTTACACAAATATACGTAATAATTCCCGTTTTATAGTTTTATTTTATATATCCCCACAGTCATAGGCTTAACGGCAATATAGTTTTTCGTCTCCCAGTCAACCACTTTAATATCAACCTGGCGTTCTTTACCTGGTTCGTTGTATGACATCGGATCAGGATTTGAAACCTCATGGTAACTGACTGCCTCATTAGTTTTTCCGTTCAGGCATTTCAGGTTGAAATCATGGCTGACTGTATCACAGTTGACAACAGCCACTGTCAGCAGGTTGTTGACTGTATCTATGGCAGCAGCCACATCAAGCAATCCGCTATATCCCTGTATGTCAAGCGGTTTATGACCAAAATGCTCCCTGTAGAATTTCAGAATTATACCTGTTGTCTCAAACTCCACATCTTTTTTTGTTGTCTTTATTGCACCTATAACGTTCACGGTCTGGGCATAATTAGCCATGTAGTAAATGTCGCTGTTCCTGAAATATTCATGCAGTCCTTCGGCTGTACCCATCCCGTCCCTCCAGAAATAGCGGCACCCGAGTTCACCATACAGGTAATCTCCATACCAGTAATTCCATTCATCCATAGCAATCCGTATATCCTTCTCAGCCAGCCCCGGTATTTCAGTGCGGTACTTTCTGTGAATATCAGCCACCCTTTTTATGTTGTCCTTAAGCTGTGCCACATGCACCCTTACATCAGAAGTATCCTGGCAATAGATGTGCTCACTGAGCAGCTCCATGTGGTCCTTACCCTCTGCAAGCATTGTTCTGCTCCATTCACCTGCAGCTCCGACAGCCACAGTTACAATTGAAGGATCAGCTTTCTTCATGGCTTCGACAACAGAAATATGTTTTTTAACATATTCTGAAAGAGGAATATGACCGAGCTGCCATTCACCATACATCTCATTTCCAACTGCCCAGAACTTTACTCCATAAGAACCGGGATGTCCGTTTTCAGCTCTCAGTTTGCCCATTGGTGTATTTTCAGAACCATTGATATATTCAACTTCCTGAGCAACTCCCTCAACAGTTCCAAGACCGGTGTTGACAGCTATATATGGCTGAGTGCCAATAAGAGAGCAGAGATCCATAAATTCATGTATCCCGACATCATTATGCTCAACTCCTGTCCATGCCGGATTCTTCCGCGGAGGTCTTTTGTCGCGGTCGCCAATGCCGTCACGCCAGTTGTAGCCGCTTACAAAATTTCCACCAGGCCATCTGTAAACAGGTGAATTCAGTTCCTTCAGTGCAGCAACAACATCCTTATTAAAGCCGTTAATATTATCTCCGGGCATGAGGGATACTGTGCCAATCCTGTAAGAGCCAGGGCCCGTTCCTGTTATACTGAGGATTGCATTTTCAATTTCATTAGCGGGAGTGAATGAAAAGTCATAAGTAGTATAGGCTGCCGGAATATCAGTGATCTCCCTTATTTCAACAAGTTGTTCTTCACCCTTAAGTATAACCAGTTTTATTTTTGATTTTGGATCGGTTGCTGAAAGCACAATTCTTCCATTATACTGCAGCCCGGGTTTAAGGAAAAGTCCTTCCTGTGAAATTCCGGCAGCTGTACTGCCAGCAAGGATTATTTCCGGGGTGTGCTTTCCCGTGAACGGATTTTTCTCAGTCATTCTTACCCTGCCTGCCTGTCCCACAGTTTTCCATGGCGAAGCTACAAGTATCTTAAACTCACCTGCATCCCAGTAAGCATCTGTTCTTACTCCCCAGGGTTCATACTTATCTGTCACTGGATAATAGAATTTCCGGTCCTCAAGGAGCTCAGCCCATATACCCCCATATATGCATCTTCCAAGATGTTCAGTAAACTGCCCGTATATATAAGGTGAAATGTTTTCCTTCTTTTGTGACAGATCGATTGTGACTGTCTCACTGCTTTTAGGTCCGCAGGAATTAAAAAGAACAGTAAGAAGCATCAGTGAAGCGGAGATGGTCAGGAGTTTTCTCATGGGAATCAGCTTTAGTTTCAACAAATTTAGAAAAGTTTCAGAGTTTCAGAGAATATTTTTATCTTAGTGATACATTTTGAAACAGTTGAGCTCGCTGCGCACATTATCTGTTTCCTTTATATTCATTTTCACCTCTTTAACCTCTTCCGGAGCCGACCGTTACAGGCTTTCCGCAGGAGCAGCCGAAGCAGGTGCGGGATATGCTTGCATAACCGGACGGGGATTCTGGGCATCCTTCCAGAATCAGGCTCTTCTTGCCGGACAAAATTCATTTTCTACCGGAATAAATTACGACAACAGGTTCAGTATGAGCCAGCTTGCAACACGCAGTGCGGGAGCAGTTATTCCTGCCGGAAGAGCCTCCCTTGGAGTTGTTTATTCAACATTCGGCTATTCTGATTTTCACAGGATGTTCAGCGGATTAGCCTGCGGACTGCCCCTGTCCGACAAGCTTTCAGCAGGGATACAGATAGACTATTTTGCTGAAAAGGTGCCCGGTGACTATCTCGATCTTGACCTTATTACAGGTGAACTTGGAATTGTATACAGGTTCGGAGAGAACTCTGCTCTCGGGCTTCATGTATTCAATCCGGTTCCCAACAGTGTAAGGAAGACAGTTTTGCCAACTGCAATAAGAGCAGGAGCAGGTACAAGTCTTAACAGTCTTCTGAATGCCTGTGCTGAAGCTGAGATGACGTCGGAAAATGATCTGCTTCTGAGAATGGGATTTGAATATGAAGCCGTGAGGAACTTCCGTATTAGGGCCGGTTTCTGCACCGAAAACACTTCTTTCAGCTTCGGTGCGGGCTACCAGGTAAAATTCGCTGCTGTCGATCTGGCATTCTCAAGCCATGATAAGCTTGGGATAACTTCTTCTGTATCAATAATATTTAAATTTAAATAAGTTCTTATTAACCACAGAGTTCACAGAGGAATTCACAGAGAACACAGAGAAAAAGGAATGATTGAAAATAGTATTACAAACACGATAATAGGACTGGCTATTGACGTTCACAGATCTCTGGGTCCCGGGCTGCTTGAAAGTGCATACAAGGAATGCCTGTTTTATAAACTGACAAAAGAGGGATTAAAGGTCGAGAAAGAGAAAGCAATGCCTTTAATCTATGAAAATGTCAGGCTGGATTGCGGTTACAGGATTGATCTGCTTGTGGAGAACAAGGTAGTGGTTGAAATAAAGAGTGTTGAAAATCTTAATGAAGTTCATATTGCTCAGACTCTGACATATATGAAGCTGGGCTCATACAGACTGGGCCTTTTAATTAATTTCAATGTATACCTTCTGAAAGATGGCATCAAAAGACTCATTATCTGACAGTAATATACATTATTTGCCGGGATTGAAACTCTCGGTGCCCTTTGTGAATTCCTCTGTGAACTCTGTGGTTAAACGATTTAAAAAATTTCATGGGCTTGTCTCAATAATTTTATCTGCAACTATATTAAATACCATTTCCGTATTTTCACAGGAACTGGTATTACCAGAATATATTTTATCAATTGCAGAGGAACTTGCTGCTGATGATTCTGACCCTGAGCTTGTTGGCCTCTATATTGAAAAACTGTATGAACTGATTGATGATCCCGTTGACATCAACTCAGGTGATCCTGATGAGCTTAACCGTCTGTTTTTCCTTTCTGACTTTCAGATAAAAGTCATAGCCGATTATACCTCAAAAACCGGTAAAATACTTAGCCCGTATGAAATTGCTAACCTCTCCGGCTTCGACAGGGAAACAGCTATGATGCTTGAGACCTTCATAAGCCTGAAAGGGAAAGCCCCTCCATATTACACCCGGCCTGAATGGCATAACAATCTGCTAACAAACTTAACCCGCAGAACAACAGATAATGACTCCCTGTGGCAGGGTTCAGCAAATAAGATACTCGCGAGATACAGATTCTCTGCCGGAGGACTGTCAGGAGGTTTTACGGCAGAGAAGGATCAGGGAGAGAGGCTGTTGCAGGGAACTCCGCCAATGCCTGATATGCTGAGTGCATATTTCTCTTACAGAGGTAAGGGGATCCTCAGGAACGTTGTTATCGGAGATTATTCTGCCCGTTTTGGCCAGGGGACTAATATAAACACAGGCATCAGAAACTATATTTCTCTTCATTCCCCGGGGTATATGTCGTCAAGAAATGAGATCAGACCTTATACTTCGGCAGATGAAAACAGTTTTTTCAGGGGAGCAGGCGCTGAGTTTTCTCTCGGTAAGATCTCACTTATGCTTATCTGCTCATCAAATAAAATTGACGCAACAACCGCAATGACTCCTGAAAGGAGTGAATATGTCGAATCACTCTATACCTCAGGACTTCACAATACAGTAAACTCTCTCAAAAAGAAAGACGTCCTGGGCGACAAGGTCTTTGGTGCAAATATTCTCTTTAACAATAATAATTTCAGGATGGGTTTTTCACTGTCGGAAGAAAAATTCACCCTGCCCTTTCTGCCAGATGTGAATGACCCGGAAAAAGTATACAGGTTCCGGGGAGACAATAATTCACTCTATTCGGCTTATTACAGCACCATGACAGGTAAAATGCTGTTTTTTGGAGAGCTTACTCTGAATAAAGCATTTAAACATGCAGTCATCCAGGGAATTACAATGCGTCCGTCAGACAGGCTGAGTGTAAATTTCCTGTTCAGGGATTATGAAAACGGCTTTAACGCACTTCACGGAAAGGGACCGGGAAGTTCGCAATATTCCCAAAGGTCTCTGACCGGCAATTTCATGCTTGAAGCTGTGAAACATGTATTTCTGACAGGCGGTTGTGAAATAACTGAATATCCCTGGTTAAGGTACAATGTGAGTTCACCCTCGCACAGCATGAGAAATGAGATCAGGATGAGATTCACGAAAACAGAAAACTTCATTGCAGAGGCAGTTTACAGTAATACAATTTCTACAAAAGATGAAGTTACAGTGAGCGGGGTGCCTGAGACTGATGACAGGATCACAAGAAATTTCAACGCTTCATTGAAATATTCAGCCTCAGAAAAAATCACATTCCGTACAAGGGTTTATCATAAAATCACAGACAGCACCTCAGATGCCGGAACAATGCTGGTTCAGGATATGAATTACAGTTTTCACAGGATACCACTTTCAATATGGCTGCGCTTCAGTGCCTTCAGTACTGAAAGCTGGGATTCAAGGATTTATGTTTATGAGAACGATCTTCTGTACACCTTTTCAATTCCTGCAATTTACGGCAGGGGAAGCAGGAACTATTTAATGATAAGCTGGAAGATAAAAAAGAAGGCTGAACTCAGGTTCAAATACGGCATCCAGTCAAAATCAGGTGATGCCGGAAAAACTATTAATACTGAAGATTTCAGGCTGCAGTTCAGGCTGGCTGTTTAACAGCCGGTGTTTTTATATCCCGGATGTTAAGCTGCAGGTTCTTGCTACCCCTGAACTCATTCATTTCCAGTGAATAACAAACATCAAACGGTTTGCCAGCCTTAATATATTCAAAATGATTAGCCTGGCTGAAGGCAATTGCTGAAAAGCTTTTCGAACCTGTCGATTCCTGGCAAAGGTCAAGCTTAAGGTGTTCACCGCTTGAACCTACCATACGGCCGGTTCCCGTATCAAATACATTTTTTGAAATAAATACAGGAGACATATTTTCAGGGCCAAAAGGCTGGAACTGGTTCATTGTCCTGAAGTACTCATCGTTTATTTCAGAGAATGACAACTCGGTATCGATGAAGATCCTCGGCACCAGCTGGTCCTCGCTGATAGTGCTGTTCACATGCTGTTCGAAACGCTCCATGAAGGCTTTAATATTCTCCTTTTTAAGTGTCAGCCCGGCGGCAAACATGTGACCTCCGAAACTCTCAAGAAGGTCGCTGCAAGCCTCAATGGCCTGGTACAGGTCATAGCCCTGTACTGAACGTGCGGAGCCTGTTGCAAATCCGTTCGACTCAGTCAGGATCACAGTAGGACGGTAATAAGTTTCTATAAGCCTTGAAGCAACAATTCCGATAACACCCTTTTTCCAGTGAGGATTATAAAGAACAGTGGTTCTGGCGTTTACATTCCGCTGATCTTCAGCTATCATCCTCATAGCCTCAGTTGTTATTGTACGGTCAACATTTCTTCTTTCAATATTGAAGCTGTTTATCTCCTTGCTGATGCCTGTTGCCAGCGCAGTATCACTTGACACAAGCAGGTCTACCGCCTTGCTTCCTGTTTCCATTCTGCCGGCGGCATTTATCCTGGGGCCGATTTTGAATACAACATCCTCAATTGAGAGAACCTTTGTAACTTCAGACTCCCTGATTATCTCCTTAAGGCCTGTCCTTGGAGCCTCATTAAGCTGCTTAAGGCCGAAGTGGGCCATCACCCTGTTCTCACCTGTGATAGGGACTATATCAGAAGCAATGCTTACAGCAACAAGATCGAGGTAATGATATATTGCACTGAAAGGGATTCCATGAACCCTTGAATATGCCTGGATAAGCTTGAATCCGACACCGCATCCCGATAATTCGCGGTAGGGATAGTTACAGCCGGGTTGCTTTGGATCGAGAACTGCAAGTGCTTTAGGTATCTCATCGCCGGGATAGTGATGATCGCAGATAATAACATCAAGTCCCTTTGTCCTGGCATATTTCACCTTTTCAACAGCCTTGATTCCGCAATCGAGTGTTATAATTATCTTGCAATTATTCTCCTGGGCATAATCTATTCCCAGGTAGGAAACACCATAACCCTCCTTGTATCTGTCAGGTATATAGTACAATACATTTGAATACTGCTCCTTCAGAAATGAATACATGAGGGCAACGGCTGTTGTTCCGTCAACATCATAATCACCGTAAACAAGTATCTTTTCATTTTTCTTAACAGCAGTTGAAATCCTGTCAACAGCAATATTCATATCCTTCATCAGGAACGGATCATGCAGATAATCAAGGCTCG
>JAKLDT010000074.1 GCA_022703405.1 Bacteroidota bacterium
GGAGAAAGAAGAACACGTCATGCAACATCCGTAGTTGGGGGCAAGATGGAAAGCGGAGCAAGTGTCAAGGGATGGAAAGCAGAATTCTTTGTTCCCTTCAAACTTCTCGTTCCACTAAATAATGTTCCTCCGGTCTCAGGTACAAATTGGAGAGCAAACATGTACAGGATCGATTATGATAACGGCATTTCATATTTCACCTGGCAGAAAGTCAGAAAGGGTTTTCACGAAATTGAAAATTACGGCACATTCATCTTCGAGTAACAGACTTTATATCAGTAATATACAATACGCGAAGAGCTATGAAAAATATTATTTTGTCGGCCATTCTCATTTTTAGTGTTTATTCATCTTCTGCCCAGTATCGTCCCGGTTTATTTTTCAGGGAAGACTGGAAAGAGATTCCTGCTGCCACCCCGGTTACCCAGGGGCATGTCAGCAATCCTGATCTGCTTTTAAAACTTTACGGACCGGGCTGTGACAGTATAAAAAAGAGTCACCATGAAGCTCCGGCTGATGATCCTTATTATATATGGTCAGGACTCTGTACCGGGAACTGGGCGGTAACACTTAAGCATAATAAATTTAATGCTGACCTTACCGGATATTCAAAGGTGTTGTGGAGGTCAAAACAGGCAGGATTGCGTTGCCTTCATCTTCTTGTGAAACTGGCTGACGGAACCTGGCTTGTAAGCACCCAGGGTGATTGTCTTTCAAAGGATTGGAAGATAACTGAATTCAATATTCAGGATCTCAGCTGGTATTCATTGAATATCAATAAGATAATTGAGATAAGGCCTGTTGCCAGTCCCGATCTGTCGAAAGTGGAGGAAATCGGCTTTACCGATCTCATGCCGGGAGGTGGCAGTGATGCATGTTCACGGCTTGACTGGATTGAGGTTTACGGAAAACAGGTATTAAGAAAATAAGCAATGGATAAGGCTGATGCTAATAAAGCAGGACTGATCTCACGCAGAAGTTTTATTAATACTGCTGCCTGTACCTCATTCTTCATATCAATATCAAGGAATTCAATAATTTCTTCAGATGTTCTTTTGCAGGACTGGCCCTCTGATGCCGGAAAATATAGGTTTTATATGATCGGCCATGCTCATATTGACCCTGTGTGGCTCTGGCCGTGGTCAGAAGGTTTGGCAGTAGTCCACAGCACCTTCCGCTCGGCACTTGACAGACTGAATGAGACTCCTGGTGCTGCTTTTGTAAGCAGTTCCGCCCAGTTTTATGAATGGGTTTCAGAGAATGATCCCGGGATGATAAATGAAATCAGGAAGAGGATCGAAGAAGGACGCTGGAATATATTAGGAGGCTGGTGGGTTGAGCCTGATGTGAACATCCCCTGTGGTGAATCGCTTGTCAGGCAGGGATTGTATGGACAGAAGACCTTTCAGAAGCTATTTGATAGGAAAGCAACAGTGGCTTTCAATCCTGATTCTTTCGGACATACAGCAACATTACCCCAGATAATTAAAAAGCAGGGAATGGAGAATTACATCTTCATGCGGCCTGCTCCTCATGAAAAAAACCTTCCGTCCGATCTGTTCTGGTGGGAAGGGCCAGACGGATCAAAAGTCCTGACTTACAGGATACAGGTAAGCTATAATGACGAAAAATCTGTAAAAGCAAGGATTGAGAATATTCTTTCAAAGTCAGCTTCACAGCCCATGAAAAGCTTTATGGCATTTTATGGTGTGGGAGACCATGGCGGTGGTGCAACAAAAGAGAATATTGCGTCAATACTGGATCTGCAAAAGGATAAAAAGGCCCCCGAAATATTCTTCAGTACTCCTGAGAAGTATTTTGCTGAGATGCGGGCCCAGAAAGACCTGAAGATTCCTGTTGTAAAGGATGATCTTCAGCATCATGCACCCGGCTGTTATACTGCCGAGTCGGCAATAAAAAAGGGAAACAGGCTAGCTGAGAGTGCCCTGATAGTTGCAGAGAAGATTGCTGCAACAGGTACTATGGCATGGGACTTCGAATATCCTTCTGATGATCTGACAAATGCATGGAAACGGATCCTGTTCCTTCAGTTCCACGACAGCCTCGCCGGATCATCCCTGTTTGATCATTCTGAATCAGCACGGAACGGATTTGGTCATGCGTTGGATGTGGCAGAACAAACAACATATAAATCGCTTCAGAAACTTGAATGGCAGATCCCGGCAACTGATCCTTCTTCCCAGTATATCCTCGCATTTAATCCACATGCATGGCCGGTAAATGCATGCATCGAGTATGATCTGAGCTGGAATTTAAAAGCGGCAGGCTCAGTAGTTACTGATGAAAGCGGAAAAATCCTGAACCATCAATGGGTTCATGCATCAACTGAAACAGGAGACAGGAAAAAGTTATTGGTACAGGCCCTATTACCTCCTATGGGTTATAAACAGATAAAAGTATCAGAGGGAAATATATCCGCGAAGCAGAATGATCTGAACTTTTCTGGGAACAGCATTGAGAATGAATATTTCAGACTAAGTTTTGAAACGGGCGGAAACGTCATGATTTTCGACAAAAAGGAAAATACTGACATCTTTACTCAGACCTCCGGAGGATTTCAGGCGCTCATTATAGATGATCCGAGCGATACATGGAGCCATGATATAAAATCATTCAGCAAGGTCATCGGAAAGTTTTCTGATTCAGTAGTTTCTCTTCTCGAAAAAGGACCATTGAGAGTTAAAATGCGTTCAGTTTCAAAGTATAATGAGTCTGTTCTTACTATCGACTGGTCCCTGTGCAGCGGTGTAAACCGCATTGAAGCAAAGGTCCAGCTCGACTGGCACGAACATCTGAGGATGCTTAAGTTCTCTTTTCCGGCTGATATTGAATCTCCTTCCGCCGTATATGAAACAGCCTATGGTACAATTGAAAGGCCTGTAAATGGTGATGAAGATCCCGGTCAGCGCTGGGTCGACATTTCCGGTAAGAGGAAAGGAAAAGTGCAGGGTCTTACAGTCATTAATGATGCTAAATATGGTTACAGTGTTCACGGGAGCGACCTGAGGATATCTGTCGCCCGTTCAGCTGTATATGCCCATCACAATCCAAGAGTGCTTGATATGGCTGATGACCATCTGTGGATGGATCAGGGTATTCAGACTTTCAGGATGCACGTCGTGCCGCATTCAGGAAAGTGGAATGAAATAAATATTCCAAGAATTGCAGAGGAATTCATTGCTCCTGCACCGGCTATCTACCAGGGGATACATGACGGAGTACTTGCTGCTTCTGGCTCATTTCTGTCGGTTAGTGCTGATAATGTTATTGTCAGCGCTGTAAAGAAGTCAGAATCAGGCAATAATGTTGTTGTGCGGTGTGTGGAAACTCTGGGTAAAGATTCTACAGCAATGCTTGACCTGAAATTTGCCGGAGCGACTTATGAATGCTGTTTTTCGCCTTATGAGATAAAAACATTACTTGTTGACGGAAAAACACGAAAAGTTTCTGAGCTTAACCTTCTGGAGGAAAATATCTGGCTATACTAGCAATTTAGAGGCTGTAAAGGCTTTAAAGGCTGTAGAGGCAGTAAAAGCATTATATAGAAGATATATTTTTGATGATTTGTAATTGTTTTTCGCCTTCTGCCTTCCGCCTTCCGCCTTCTGCCTTCAAAAGAACATATTCATCGCAAACTCGAGCTCAAAGTCTTCATCTGATGCAAGCTCGACATGCCTTGTTTTTGAAAGAAGTTTTTTAACGATCTCATCGAACTTAACCGATTTAAGGGCCAGTATTGCTCCGGTACCTGAGGTGTTCCCGAGAGTTATGATCTTATCTCTCATTTTTTCTGGCAACAATCCGATTCTGATTGCACTTCCTGTATTTATATAATTTCCGAAACCACCTGCAAGAAACAATGCATCAAGTTCTTCATAAGACATTCCGGCCTGCTTAAGCAATATCTTGAGACCTGAGGCTATCGCTGATTTTGCCAGCTGAACCTCACGGATATCATTCTGTGTAATCGTAATAGCCGTTCCGGTTCCTGATTTACTTTCAGGTACAACAACATAGTCCTCTTTCAGCTGACCTTCATTATTGAGCTTATCGTTCCCGAGCAGCCAGGCTACAATGTCGATCAGTCCAGAGCCGCAAATCCCGGTGGGTTTTTCATCTCCGATTACAGTTATTCCATTATCACCGAAGGCTGAGATTGCTCCTGTAACCGCGCCCATTCCGCATGAGATCTTTGCTCCCTCAAAGGCCGGACCTGCTGCTGTAGAACAGCATAGCACCTCATTCTCAGTGATAAGTGCAAGCTCCCCGTTTGTACCAATATCCATAAAAAGATATTTTCTGTATTTTACATCAGGAGCTATTGAAGCCAGTCCGGCGACAATATCGGCGCCGACAAAGGCTGCAACTGAAGGCAGAACTTTAACCTCAGCTTCAGAAAAAGCTTTCAGTCCAAGTTCTGAAGCTTTAAGTATTTGTTCATCAATAAACTCAGGTTTAAACGGATACAAGGCCAGATGCTTTGGAGATCTTTTCAACAGCAGGTGCAGCATTGTAGTGTTTCCGGCAAATACAAATCTCACAAGTTCATTTTCAGAAATATCTGCAACCAGGGTCATGATTTTTATTTCCCTGTTAAGAGCCTCAATCAGTTCATTGTGAAGGATTTCAAGGCCATTGAGATGTGAAGAGGAGAATTGTATTCTTGTAATTACGTCTGCACCATATTTCGCCTGCGGATTGAGAATAGCCCTTGTATCTGTGATTACACCAGTAACAAGATTAACAAGGTAAAGTACAATCGTAGTAGTTCCTATATCGGCCGCCACACCATGAGGATATACTGAAAGTGATGATGCATTGCCTGGCATCAGCGGGAGGACTACTGTATGCCGGTGCTGTTCAACAAGTACCTTTGCTTCTCTTTTGTCCGGCAGTATGACTTCAATGTTCTCCTTTAATATATAAGAGCAGGAAGGCACCAGTCCGGTATCCTTCACCATAAAATTGCATTTACCGCATCTTCCGTTTCCTCCGCAGGGAGAGTATACCTCAATCCCGTTTGTTCGTAAAGTGTTTAGCAGTGTTGAGTCTGTCTCTCCTTTAAGTTCAGTTATAATTCCATTAATATGGATTTTGACTGTTATCATCTTAATTTGAAAATATGTATCAAAGAAAGGGAAAATGAAGCTAACAAAAAAAGCAGTATTCAATAAATTGCTGCTTCTGGTGACCCCTCAGTACGATTATCAAACCAATTAATTGAGAGTTTTAAGCGAATCTGTAATGATTGGTTTACCTGTGGACATAGAGTTTCTTTTACAAGTAAAGGAAAAATAGTTCGGGAAATAAACTAAAATATTGATTATTAATTAAATGCTATACCTTTGATTTCAAAATTCTTAACTCATATCGCAATAGTTGAGCTAAAATGAGGATATTTGCACTCGTTTTTTAGTTTTATGATTTTATGGCAGGGAAAAGCAGTCCTCATAATTTAGGGACAGAAGGAGTTGGGAAATTGCTATTACAGTATTCGGTTCCCGCAATTATTGCAACATCGGCAGCCTCATTATACAATATTATAGATCGGATTTTTATTGGGCAGGGAGTTGGTCCCCTTGCAATTTCAGGCCTCGCCCTTACATTCCCATTAATGAATATTACTGCAGCTTTTGGTGCTATGGTGGGAATTGGTGCAAGCACTATGGTCTCCATCAGGCTGGGCGAACACGACAGAAAAGGTGCAACTATGATTCTTGGCAATGCTGTAATGTTGAATATTATACTCGGTATTGTTGTTGCGCTTGCTGCCTTTATTTTTCTTGAACCTATTCTCTATGCTCTTGGAGCAAGCAAGGATACCTTGCCTTATGCCAAAGAATTTATGCAGATTATTCTGGCAGGTAATGTTTTTACTCATCTTTATCTTGGTATGAACAGTATAATGAGGGCATCCGGATACCCTAATAAGGCAATGGCCACAACACTCACTACTGTAATAGTTAACCTTGCTCTGGCTCCGGTATTTATCTTTGTTTTTAAATGGGGCATCAGAGGAGCAGCATTAGCCACTGTTATTGCTCAATTTATTGGCACTGCATCAACAGTTATTCACTTTTCAAAAATTAATAGTTTCGTGCATTTTCTTCCTGGATACATGAGGTTGAAAAGGGCAATAATCCGGGATATCGTTTCAATTGGAATGTCGAACTTTTTCATTCTTATAAGTGGTAGTGCTGTATTTTTAATAATGAATCTCAGTCTTAAGAAGTATGGTGGAGACTATGCAATTGGTGCTTTTGGAATCATTGGCAGTATTGCAAATCTGGTGGCTATGATAGTAATGGGCTTTAACCAGGGAATGCAACCAATAGTAGGATATAATTTTGGCGCACGAAAAATCCCTCGTGTTATAAAGGCTTTTAAACTGACCATTCTTGCTGCAACCTGTGTTACCAGCTTTGGATTTTTGCTTGCAGAAATTTTCCCAAAACTCATTGCAACAGCCTTTAATAATAATAGTGAACTTATTAATCTGTCAGTCACAGGTATGAGGCTAAACCTTTTGATGTTCCCTGTTGTTGGTTTTCAAATAGTAACATCAAGTTTCTTCCAATCAATAGGTAAAGCAAAAATCTCTATTTTTCTTTCCCTTACAAGACAGGTTTTGTTTCTTATCCCGGCAATCTTAATTCTTCCTCATTTATGGGGATTGAAAGGTGTTTGGCTCGGTGGCCCCGTTGCAGATTTTACTTCATCCCTATTGACTTTATTTGTTCTTCAATGGCAAATAAAAAAATTACATAAGAAGGCTAACTTCTTGTAATTACAATAAGAATAAAAAAAATGCCTGTAAACTTACAGGCATTGTGAAGTGATCCCGACAGGATTCAAACCTGTAACCTTCTGATCCGTAGTCAGATGCTCTATTCAGTTAAGCTACGGGACCTTCTTTCGTGGCGCAAATATAAGAAATTTTTTGATAGTGCCTAGAGTTTGCTAATTCAAAACTCTAGTTCACTCTAGGCACTTTTTATTCTCCCTAATATTTCATAATTTTAATCCTTGTTCAAATTTCATCGCGAAATACAGGAAATGTTAGTTAAAATATTAATAATAAATATATTATGAAAAAACTGTTTGGCATCATTCTGAAAGCTCTACTTGGATTGATACTATTAATCCTGATTGCTCTTTTCACAATTCCGATAATTTTTAAAGATAAGATAAGAGTCAAAGTTGAACAGGTGATCAATGAGTCAGTAAATGCAAAAGTGCAGTTCACTGATTATAAGCTTGGCTTTTTCAAAAATTTCCCGAATCTTTCTTTTTCACTGAACGGATTATCTGTTGTTGGTGTGGATAAGTTTGAAAATGACACACTTGCAGGATTCAATTCATTCAGCCTTGTGTTTAATCTATCAAGCTTGCTTGGTGATTCGGGCTATGAAGTTAAATCAGTTGTGATGGACAAGGCCGTAATAAATGCAATTGTTCTGAAGGATGGAAAGGCAAACTGGGATATCATGAAGGACACGACAACAACAGAGGAACCAGTTGAAGAAGATACTACGGCATCCACCCTGAAGATAAAGCTGAAAAATGTTCAGCTCCTGAACACTTCGGTTTCATATACTGACTATGAATCAGATATGAAGGCAGTTATTAAAGACCTTAATTTCAATCTGAAGGGAGACATGACAATGAGTGAAACCGACCTTGATATGGGGCTTGCAATAGGGGAACTCACTTTTGTAATGGAAGGAATGAAATACCTTAACAAGGCAAAAATAGATTCAAAAGTTGCCCTGCTGGCTGATCTTGACAAGATGAAATTCACCTTTGGCGATAATTACTTCTCAATAAACGACCTGAAATTAAACTTCAAAGGTATGGTTGCCATGCCTGGGGATGACATTGAGACAGACATGGAGTTTGGAACACCTTCAACTTCATTTAAGACTCTTCTGTCGTTGGTGCCTGCTGTCTATATGAGTGATTATCAGGATCTGAAGACTACAGGAGATTTTGTTTTCTCAGGTTCTGCAAAAGGTATTTACAGCGACAGGGACAGCACCCTGCCTGATGTGAAAATAAACCTGGCAATAAATAACGGAATGATAAGTTATCCCGATCTTCCTGAGAAGATCCAGAATATAAACCTTAAGTCGGATGTTTTTGTTGACGGAAAGAATATGGATAATACCGTTGCAAATATCGATCTCTTTCACATGGAGCTTGCCGGCAGTCCGTTTGATATGTCTTTCAATCTGAAAACACCAATGAGTGATCCGGATTTCAAAGGCTCAATGACAGGAAAAATAGATCTTGGAGCGTTGATGAAAGCTGTTCCCATGGACAGCATAAGCCTTTCGGGGATAATAGACATGTCGGTTAAGATGGCAGGAAAAATGTCGATGGTGGAGAAGGAGCAATACGATAAATTCACCGCTGAAGGCCAGATGAACATTAAAGATATGCTTATTGCCATGACAGGCTATCCTGATGTCAGAATAAATAATGCGGGCTTTGAGTTTACTCCTGCCTATGCTGCCATGAAGAATACAAGCCTGAACGTGGGAGGGAAGAGCGATTTTCTTCTTAACGGCAGAATAGAAAACTATATACCTTATGTTTTCAGTGATCAGACAATAAGGGGAAAACTTGCAATGAGATCAAAACTTATTGATGTTGGAGAAATAATGTCAAAAATGGCAACAGATACAACTGTTGTTGAGGATACTTCAGCCATGGCTGTTATTCAGGTGCCTAAAAACATTGATTTTGAGTTTGATGCACTTATTGATGACTTTGTTTACGACAGCATAAAAGCGCAGAAGGTAAAGGGGCTTGTAATTGTGCGTGACGGGATACTAAGCCTGAGGGAAACAGGAATGAACATTCTCAACGGATCGATTGTGATGAATGCCGACTATGATACCCGCGATACACTTAAACCAACAATGAAGGCTGATTTCGATGTGAAGAATATTGCCATCAAGGAGGCATTTAAAACTTTCAATACTGTTCAGAAAATGGCTCCGATGGCAAAGGGCATTGACGGGAACGTGAGTTCGACACTTCAGTTTTCGAGTCTGCTTGGAAGCGATATGATGCCTGTCACCAAGTCAATAAACGGCTATGGGAAATTGCAGTCAGATGAGATTACCCTTGTTGAAGGTGGCACTTTTACAAAAATTAAGGAGACACTGAAGCTTGGTGATAAGTATTCAAATACTTTCAGGAATATTAATATCAGCTTCAGGATTGCTGACGGAAGGATTTATACAAATCCCTTTGATGTGAAAACAGGGAACCTGAAAATGAATATTGCAGGCGATCAGGGTCTCGATCAGACTATAAATTATATAGTTAAAACAGAAATGCCCCGGTCAGATCTGGGAGGTTCAGTTAATTCCCTGATTGACAATCTTTCTGCGCAGGCAGCAGCTTACGGGGTGGCGTATAAACCATCAGAAAACCTGAAGGTGAATCTGAAAGTAACCGGAACTTTCAGCAAACCTGTTATTGCACCTTTCTTCGGAAGCGGATCTGATGAAGGCTCTGGCGGTGGTGCAAAGGCTGCTGCAAAGGAAACAGTGAAACAGACTGTTGATCAGGCAAAAGACAAGGCAAGGGCAGAGGCGGAAGCTCAGGCAGCAAAGCTTGTCCAGGAAGCAGAAGCTCAGGCTCAGAATATACGTGATGAAGCTGCAAAGGCAGCTCAGAAAATAAGGGATGAGGCTGAAGTTCAGGCTCAGAAGCTTATCAAAGAGGCAGAAAGCAAGGGTGCCATTGCTAAGCTTGCTGCACAGAAGGCTGCCGATAAGTTACGTCAGACTGCTGATGGCAAGTCTAAACAACTTGAGCAGGAAGCTGATGCCAGGGCTACAAAGCTTGTTGAAGATGCCAGAAAGAAAAGTGACGAAATGGTCGGTAAGATTTGATCTTTTGTTACACAGAGGTCCACAGAGGACCACAGAGAGTATTATCTATGGAAGGTTAATCCGTAGTTACTCTGTGAATCTCTGTGAATCTCTGTGAATCTCTGTGAATCTCTGTGTAACTCTGTGTAACTTTAAACAATAGTTTGAGATTACCTGGAAAAAAAAAGGGGCCTGCAAAAGCCCCTTTAGTATTTTCAACGGTATCCTTAGAATTTCTTTTCCTTGATACGTGCTTTCTTTCCTGTAAGATCACGCAGATAGAAGATTCTTGCCCTGCGTACTTTACCATGTTTGTTTATCTCTATTTTATCGATAAACGGTGATGAAACCGGGAATATCCTTTCCACGCCGATATTGCCTGACATCTTTCTAACAGTAAAGGTCTCTGTAAAACCAGCTCCGCTTCTCTGCATAACAACACCGCGGTACTGCTGTATCCTTTCCTTGTTACCTTCTTTAATCTTATAATGAACGGTAATAGTGTCACCGGCAATAAATTTCGGGAACTCATTTTTAACCGCCATCTCTCTCTCAACAACTTTCATTAAGCTCATGTCACAAAGTATTTTGTATTCTCAGTAAGTTTTCAAAAATCCGGTCGCAAATATAGAAATAATATTTTATTAAACCGAATATGTTATTAACTTTTTAAAAGTTATGAATTTTGTTTACGGCTCATGGCTCACGACTCACTGCAAAAGGCTATAGACTCTCGACCCTCGACTCTAGGCTCTTGGTTCCAGGCTAGCGTCCAGTGCCTAGTGTCTAGCGTCAGGTGCTATTTAGCCTTTCAGCCCTTACGCCGTTTATTCTATAACCTTCAGTTTCTCCCCAGCATCCTTTACAATAGTCCTGTACCATTCTTCAGGATATCCTGGTTGTGTAACTTTTGGTGTATAATATTTGTAACCTGCCGGAACAGCTCTCTTTTCTTTTACATTACCATCCATGTATTTGGTAAACAGAAATTTATAAAGATCTTTCCACTCATTAACTGTTTTATTGCCTGAATTGACAGAATATTCTGTTAAATAATTAACAGCATCAGCGGGATTTTTAGCATACAATTCTGCCGCCTTTTTATCAATGCCTGGGATTCCTGCAATAAATCCGTCCTCAAGTTCTGCCTGCTTCTTCTGTATTTCTCCAATCATTACACTGGTGCGTGTATAGGCAAAGTTCGTAAGCTGATTGAACACCCAGAAGGCTGAATTCTCGCTGAAAGTCATCATGTCTCCGTTCCCGACTGCAAATGTTTCAGGAACCTTATTCATTCCGCAGTACATAGGAGAATATACAGTATAATAGGTATCATCAACACCGAACCAAAGTATACCACCAACCGGATCAGGTAGCCATGAACGGCTCTGTGCTACAAAGGAGAAGCCTGTCTGCTGAGTGGAAATAGCCCTTTCATGCAAATAAGTAACTCCGTCAACCTTCCATTCCATGGGCCTCCATCTTACTGTGCTGCCATAGGGACCTGCACCCACATCTTTTGTCATGTCCATTGGGCTGTCCTGGTAATAATTGCGCATTAATCCCATAACATCCTTAAGGCTAAGCTTGTTATCGGGTTTGACCCATAAGGGCATTCTGTTCTTAAGGTTTTTGCCCATGGCATAATCGAGATACTGGCCCATCTGTGCATTTACTGCATTAAAACCCGACCATACCCTGGCTTCACAGAACCGTGCACCCGAAAAGTCAACCGGTGCATATACATCACTGAAACTGAATTCTTTATCCTGGCCGGTATACCATCCGAACTTACGTGCAACTTCTATCACATCGTAGGCATATATAGTTTCAACTTCCGGATTATTTATTTTGTCGAGCTGTTTTGAAGTGATTGATTTCTTACCGTCTGCAAGAGGGAAGGTCATAATTCTTGGATGGTTGGCATGACCTGATATATATCCGTCAGGTATCCTGCGTGCTACCCATACAGCGCCCTTATTGGCCGGACCTTTTCCTATTAGTTCAAGGATCCAGGCTTCATTTGCATCTCCGATTGAAAATGATTCTCCTGAGCTTGCATAACCGTATTCGGAAACAAGCTGTGAGAATGTGGCAATAGCTTCTCTTGCATTTTTTGCTCTCTGAAGAGTCATGTAAATAAGTGAGCCATAATCAATTACGCCTGTAGAGTCAGCAAGTTCCGGTCTTCCGCCGAATGTTGTTTCACCTATTGAGAGCTGGTGTTCATTCATATTGCCAACAACTGAATATGTGTGTGATTTCTGAGGAATTTTTCCAAGGTATTTACCTGTATCCCATTCATATACATCAACCATCGCACCTTTTGGCCAGTCTTTTGCAGGCCAGTAGTACAACTCACCGTACAATACATGTGAATCTGCTGAATATGTTATCATTACTGAACCATCCTTTGTGGCTCCCTTCGAAATTATGAAATTGGTACAGGCTTTTGCTATCTGTCGCGGCAGAACAGCTGTAATCATAATCACGAGCAATATTGCTATCGTTTTCTTCATATAAATGATTTTAATCAGTTTATGATATTGATTTTTACTTGCTATGCTAAAATAGTTTTCAAAGATATCAGCTTTCGGCTAAACTCCAAAAAGCAATGGAAAGTCTCCTGTAGGATGCTGGCGCCATCCCGATTTCTATCGGGATGTAATTGGTGCCAATTATATATATACGTTATGGCACGGATTTTAAATCCGCGCCAGCGTTACAGTGTATTAATCCGTAGATGGCGCCATCCCGATTCCGCAGCTGGCGCCAATTTGTAATTGGTGCCAATTATATATATACGTTATGGCACGGATTTTAAATCCGCGCCAGCGTTACAGTGTATTAATCCGTAGATGGCGCCATCCCGATTCCGTCGATGGCGCCAATTTGTAATTGGTGCCAACTATTATTTGTACGTTATGGCACGGATTTCAAATCCGCGCCAGCGTTAAAATGTATTAATCCGTCGATGGCGCCATCCCGATTTCTATCGGGATGTAATTGGTGCCAACTATTATTTGTACGTTGTGGCACGGATTTCAAATCCGCGCCAGCATAAGTCAGCGTAAGAGTGTATTAATCCGCGCCAGCGTTCCATTTTATTTATCAGATTAGATCAAGTATCTTCTTGATCCTGCGGATTTTATCGACATCAGCTACTTTTCTTGAAAACTCCTGAACATCAGGATGGCCTCCCATTGATACACCACTCATACGGAATTCCATTGGACTTTCAATTATTTTGCGTCCGGTAAGATGGAATTCCTTTGCCCCGGTTGATTGTGCGATAAGCTTAATATTGTTTTCGTCAATACCGCTGCCAGGCATTATAATTATCCTGTCTGCTGCTTTTTTTACAAGTTCATTGACAAGACCCAGTCCATCATTAACCTTGTTTTTCTGTCCCGAAGTAAGTA
>JAKLDT010000075.1 GCA_022703405.1 Bacteroidota bacterium
TAACATTAAGAAGATGGCCAACTAGGCAACCTCTTTAAACTTGTATTTAATAGAAAATTGCACAAAAAGTCACTTCAAAGAGTAAAAATATCTATAAAACTATACTTTTACTTTTTCAACACCCCCTGGCCTCAGTAAATTAGTTAATAATGAATTCAAGTTTAGTCTGCGGCCGGGGTGGTTGATTAGATTGTTTCTTTCTATATTTACATCTATGTTAAATAATAATATCTTCAACCGTAAGGAACATAAATACTTTTTAACCTAGATGTTAATTATTGAACTTGACGGAGCTCCACATGGGGAATATCATCAGATTCAGAAGGACGAAAACAGGGATAAATATCTTGAGAGCCTTGGATTCGTTGTGGTAAGATTTGAAAACCGAATTGTATTTCAGGATCCTGAGTATTTGAAAAGTGAAATCCAAAAGCATTTTAATAGGAAAATTGAGCAAAAGTGACAAATAAATCAACCACCCCGGCCGGGAGGCAAAATACTTATAATATTCACAATTATGGAGCCCGGCCACCCCTCCTTCAAAAGGAGGGGAAAGTTTAACCTGACTATCTTACCTTTGGCAACCGTTAGTTTGATGACTATGCCCCCTGGGTCAAGTTAGACGAAGAATCGGAGCAAAGCGGAGCTCGACGAAGTCAATATCAATGATTTAATTAATAGTATGCATAATTTATATTCATCAATCCAGTAAAACTATGAATAGCACCAGATTATTACCCTTTTTATTAGTTTTTCTTATCTCCTGCTCTACCCAGCCGCAACCTGAAAAAACTGCAATGACCGGCAAGCTTAAAAGAGCTGACTGCTTTTTTGGCGTTCATTTCGATCTTCATGCAAGTGAGGATATTACTGATGCCGGTAAAACCCTCACTGCAGAAATGATCGACACCTTCCTGACAAAGGTAAATCCTGATTTCATCCAGATCGACTGCAAGGGCCATCCAGGGATATCAAGCTATCCTACAAAAGTCGGCTATCATGTGAAAGGCTTTGAAAAGGATCCGCTGAAACTTTTCAGGGAGGTCACTGCAAAGAATGATGTTGCACTTTTCATGCACTTCTCAGGCGTATGGGACAATAAGGTCGTTGCAGAGCATCCCGACTGGGATGTGATCAGGGCTGACGGAAAACCAAGTGGTCAGAAGGTCTCGTTCTTCAGTCCCTACCTCGATACTTACATGATCCCCCAGCTGAAGGAACTGAGCGATTATGGCGTCGACGGCGCCTGGATTGACGGGGAATGCTGGGCAGTGGAACCGGATTACGGAAAAGAATCGCTTAAAAAGTTCAGAGAGGAAACAGGAATAACAGCCGTACCAAAATCTCCTGATGACAAATACTTCCCGGAATTTCTCGAATACACACGCAGACTGTTCAGGAAACATCTTGAGAAATATGTAAATGCCATTCATGAGTATAATCCTGATTTCCAGATAACAAGCAACTGGTCGTACTCTTCAATAATGCCTGAAAAGGTGAAAATTAATGTTGACTATCTTTCAGGTGACGTAACTCCGCTCAATGGTGTTTACCGCTCAGCTTTTGAAGCCCGTTGTCTGGCACCTCAGGGAAAACCGTGGGACCTGATGGCATGGGGCTTCTCATGGGATGGAGGCAAAATGCCGATGAGCGTAAAATCAGCAGTACAGCTTGAGCAGGAAGCAGCACAGATAATGGCCATGGGAGGCGGAGTTCAGTTCTACTTCCAGCAGAACAGGGATCTCTCAATTAAACCCTGGCTTGCAACAACGCTGTCGGAAATAGGAACCTTCTGCAGGGATCGTCAGGAGTTTTGCCACAAGGCAAAAGCTGTTCCACAGGTAGCTTTGCTTTACCCCACTGCCTCTCATCAGAAAAACGGAACAAGACCTTATTCAAACTCAACATACAAGCTTGAAGGCTCACTGTACATGATCCTTGACAATCAGTATCCCGTGGAAATCCTTATGGAACACCATCTGCTTGGTAACATGAGCAATTATCCCATGATCATTATTCCTGAGTGCTCTTACCTCGATCCTGAATTCAGGTCTGAGCTAAAGAAATATGTTGAAGAAGGGGGAAAACTGCTTGTTGTTGGTTCTGAAACTGCAGAGCTGTTCAGGGATGAGCTGGGAATTGCAACACTTGAACAACAGGAAGCTCTTCCCCAGTTCATAGCTGCTGCAAATACAATCGGGGGAATCCGCTCTCCCTTTGCCAGAGTCGCACTTTCAGAAGGAGCTGAGGTCATTTCAACATACTACAAGGCCAGTGATTTTGCACAAAAAGGTGACATTATTGCCTCATCTTCACATAAAGTTGGAAAAGGAACTATTACAGCAATCTATTTCAATGCCGGTTCGGCGTATGCTGAAAATAAATCACATGTGCTCAGGGATTATGTCGGCGAACACCTTGCCTCGTTGTTACCTGAACCTGATGTCACAATCAAAGGATCACGACTCGTGCATGTTACCATGAATAAAAAAGATGACAGGACCATGATTAACCTTATAAATGTATCCGGGGATCATAACACCAAATCTGTTATCGGTTATGATGAAATACCTTATCTGAAGGAGCTTAAAGTTGAAATCAAAACAGGAAGTCAGCCGAAGAAGATCATCCTACAGCCTGAAGGCAGGGAACTTGCTGTTGAGTTTAAAAATGGTGTTTCAAAAGTAGTTGTGCCTGAACTGCATGTACATTCTGTCCTTGAAATTCAAATGTAATATACAACTCCAGGGAGAGCTCGAAAATCAATTTATTTGCCCGGCCCCAGGGGGAGTAAATTGATTTTCTTCGCTCCCCTTGGGGTTGGGGTAAACGAAGAAAATCAATCAACCTTAATCTATGAACCAGATACAAAAATTAATCACGGCTGTACTTTTCATCACTAGTATTGGGTGTACAGAAAAGTTAACTCAGGACCTCCATATTACCAACCTTAAATGTGAGTACATGGATCCTGCGCTTATTGCAGATCAGTCGCCACGGTTAAGCTGGGAACTGGAGGCCACAAAGGGCAGCCAGTATCAGAAAGCCTGGCAAATAGTAGTGGGCACCGACAAAGCTGCTGTTGAAACCGGTGTTGGAAATATCTGGGACAGCGGGAAAAAGAAAGGCAGCGAAACAAACGGGATAAGGCTTCCTGAAAACAAACTAAGCTCATTCACAAAGTATTACTGGAGTGCAAGAGTCTGGAACGGGAACAATGAAGTAACACAATGGAGCAAGGCGGCATCATTAATTACCGGGGCTTTCAGTTCTTCGGAATGGAAAGCCGGATGGATAGGAGACAAACCTGAAAAACCGCTTGAATATCCTCTCCTGTACAAGCACATAGGTTATCTGAGTTCATACACCGATAATCCGGATGAGGAAAAATGGGTACAGATCGATCTGGGAAGCACCAGGGAATTTGAGACAGTAAGGTTGTTTCCCTCCTACAATAACATCTGGAAAGAAAAGAATTTTTACTTCCCGCAGAAATTCAGGATTGAAGCCAGTGAAGATGGCAGTAACTGGAAGCTGTGCACTGAAACAAAAGAAGATCGCGTGGAAGGAAGCGGACCTGTTCTGATTTATTTCGAAAAATGCTCCGGCAGATTTATCCGTCTTACCGCAACTAAACTAATAAAATACGATAAACGCATTTTTGATTATGAGGATCAGGGAGATCCCTCGAAACTTTATGCATTTTCACTAGCCGAGATGGAAGTGTTCGGTAAATACGTGGACCCTAAATATTTGTGCGATCCTGCCTACAAAGATCAGCTTATCTCGAAAGGATGCAGGGTAAGCTGCAGGGATGCACTTATTAAAGTCGACCGGGAAGACGGATATGATCGCGACATGCTCACCGATGGAATAACAGATACTCCTGAATACCCGAAGCGCAGAGCCATTCCGCCTTCTCCTCTTCTCAGGAAAGAATTTCAGCTGAAAGCAAAACCTGCAAGGGCACTTGCCTTTGTATCATCACTCGGGATCTATGAAATAGGATTTAATGCCGCAAAGCCCGACCAGAGGGTGCTTGCCCCTGAATGGACCGATTACAACAAGAGAGTCCAGTACCAGGCGTATGACGTTACTGAACTGCTAAGTGAAGGGGACAATGTCATTTCTGCTCAGCTGGCTGATGGCTGGTTTGCAGGAATGCTCGGGCCGACACGCTGGAGTGAATACTTCCCCAAAAGAGGCGCCTACGGACTTGACCGGAGACTCCTGCTTCAGATGGAAATAACTTATCCTGACGGAACACATGAACAGATATTAAGCGATGGCTCGTGGAAAATCAATCCTGATGGACCGGTAAGGCTTGCCGATAATTTTCTGGGAGAGACTTACGATGCAAACATGGAAATTAAAGACTGGGATAAAGCTGAATTCGACGATTCCTCATGGGAAAACGTTGTTTCGGAAAAGAATAACAGGAACCTTGTACCGCAGATGAATCAGCCTGTCAGGATTATTGAAACTCTTGAATGCAGGGAGGTTACTAAAACAAAGAAAGGTTACTGGCTCTTTGATGCCGGGGAGAACATTGCCGGCTGGTGCAATATAAAACTTGAAGGAAAACCAGGCGACCGGATTGTTATGCGTCATGGTGAGATACTTGATGATGACGGGGAACTCTATACCGAGAACCTGAGTGCTGCAGTCCAGATTGATACAGTTATTCTCGGTCCTTCAGGCAGACTTGATTATGAGCCACGGTTTACTTATCACGGTTTCAGGTATGTGGAAGTCCGGGGACTGAGGAACAAGCCTGAGAAAACAATTCTCACAGCAAAGGTTGTAGCCTCCGATCAGCCGCGCACAGGCAGCTTCGAATGTTCCAATCCGATGCTCAACACACTCTACAGGAATATTAACAGGTCGCATGTGAGCAACATGACTGGTGTGCCGACAGACTGTCCCCAGAGAGATGAACGCTGCGGATGGATGGGTGATGTCTACATCTTTGCCCAGACCTCAATGTACAACAGGGACATGGCAGCCTTCTACAGCAAATGGATGACTGACATTCTGGATGCACAATCGGAAAGAGGCACCTTTCCTGATATTGCCCCTCATCCCTTTGGCTATGAAAAGCACTTCACAAATGCACCGGGCTGGGCTGATGCAGCCATCATGCTTCCATGGCTTATGTACCTGAATTATAAGGACAAAGAAGTAATCTCTGACAATTTCAGTGCATACGAAAAATATGTAAACAATATTGTAAAAACCAATCCTGATCTGATCTGGAGAAAAGGCCTGGGGCTCAATTACGGTGACTGGCTGAACGGGAACACACTCAATGCAGAAGGCTTCCCGAAAACAGGAGCCCAGGTTCCTTCGGAGGTTTTCTCAACTATAATGTTTTACAATTCTGTAACAACACTTGCAAAGATGGCTGAAGTGAGCGGGATGAAAGAGAAGGCTGAGGAATATTCTGCCCTTGCTGCCAGGATCAAGGAGGCATTCAATAAGACCTTTGTGAGTGCTGATGGTGTGATTGAAGGTGATGCACAGGCCTGTTATGCACTTGCCCTTCATTACAGGATCTTCCCTGAAAACATGGAGAAGAACTTCGAGAAAAGGATGATTGATAAGTTCATACCCTACGGAGGCAGGATGAATACGGGCTTCCACTCAACACTCTGCCTTATGAAGGAACTGTCGGAAAGGGGATATGCCGACAAGGCCTACCAGCTGCTCGAAACCTCAGAGTTTCCCTCATGGGGTTACTCAATAGCCCAGGGAGCAACATCAATATGGGAAAGATGGGACGGCTATGTAAAAGGCCGCGGCTTCCAGGGTGCCGGAATGAACTCATTCAATCACTATGCCTTCGGCGCTGTGGGTGAATGGATGTATGAAAACATTCTTGGTATTCATCCTGATAATTCTGCCCCCGGATTCAGACACTTCATACTAAAACCATTGCCCGGAGGCTCACTCACCTGGGCAAAAGGGAGCTTTGACTCCTTCTCAGGAAAAATTGAAGCTGGCTGGAAAAAGGAAAATGGAAGATTTGAGTATGACTTTACGATTCCACCGAATACAACTGCAACAGTTTATATACCGGCGAAAAGGCAGGATAAATCTTCAATTTTTCCGGATCAGTCAGGAGGTAGTTTCAGAATCACAGGATTTGAAAAGGGCTATGCTGTTTTTGAAATAGAACCCGGAACATATAAGGCTGTTTCAGAGATCTGATGTAAACAATAAATTTTCAGGAATGAACCGTTTAATTTTTATAGTTTCCGTTTCTCTGAGCCTGTTTATGGTTCAGTGCTCTTCTTCTGATCAGAGGGATCCGGCATGGAGGAGTGAAAAAAAAGATCCGTTCCGCTTTAAGAATTCGATACCAGTTGACTGTCCCTTTGAGCATGTAAAAGAATATCATATTTCATTTACGGGCCGCTTCATGAACTATACAAATGCCGATACCTGGTATCCTTCATGGGCACAGAATGATACCTTGTACTCACCATGGACTGATGGTTATATACTGAGAACTGATAAATATGAACCTTTTATTGAGGAACATCCAGGATTTGCCTGTAATTCTGTCGATTATCTCGGAAGAAAAGCATCAACAGCGCAGGCAGCAATTGCCGGAAACGATCCGCTCAGCCTGGAAATAATTAACCTGCCTCCTGCTCTTGAAGGAAATCCCTCTCCCTTCCAGGGCAGGTACCCGTGCGGAAGCCTTGTGCACAATGGTGTCTGGTATTACGGAACCTACTCGCTTACAAACTCCGGCCAGTGCGGAGGGGTTGGCTGGACAGAATTCGGACCATTTGTCGGATTCCGTATTTCTTATGATTACGGTAAATCATGGATTGAAACAAACCATAATCCGGGGAATCCTCTTTTCGGCGAAAATCCTATAAATGCGAATATCAAAATCGGATCTCCTCATTTTGTGGATTTCGGAAAGAACATGATGTATTCCCCTGATGGATACGCTTATCTGGCAGCTCACGGATCAGAAGACAGCCTGTCTTGCAATAACTGGATTCAGGGTGACGATATATTCCTGATAAGGGTTATTCCTTCTCCAGATAATATCAACAACAGGAATGCATACGAGTTTTATGCCGGCAAGGATGAAATGGGAAATCCGGTATGGTCAAAGGATTTCTCATCAATAAAACCATTGATTAAATGGAAGGAAAAGCTCGGCTGCGTCACAATAACGTATAATCCCGGACTCAAAAAATATATGATGTGCATCACAAGAGGCTACCAGATAACAAATTACGGAAGCCATTATGAAGATGACCGGTTCGATACTATGATACTTCTTTCCGAAAGCCTTACCGGGGACTGGCAAATAAGCAACTACTGGGAAAAATTTGGTCCAGTAGCTTACTTTGTAAATATTCCGTCAAAATTCATATCGGAAGACGGACTGAAAATGTGGCTTACCTATTCTGCTAACTTCCACAGTAAAAGGATGGAAGGAAATCCAAAAGGTAGTTTTTATTCCCTTTCAATGCATGAGATAACCCTTGATTAATATGAAAGCACAGTTTGCTATCTTTCTCTTTTCAATAATCCTTGGAACTGGATGCATCAATACATCTGGCAGTAAGGATATGAATGAGACCAGGATTGTTTCCGGAAAAGTAATGCAGAATATATTTAATGAAATTAATACGCCATTTAAATATGGTGTAGTTGTTGAACAACCCGATTCCGGAAAGCTTGTCGACTCTCCCACAATTTACAGGGAAAAGGGAAAATGGTATATGACCTATATTATTTTCGACGGAAAAGGCTATGAAACATGGCTCTCGGTAAGCGATGATTTGCTCCACTGGAATACACTGGGAAAAATCCTTTCTTTTTCTGAAAATACCTGGGATGCAAACCAGAAAGCCGGCTATCCGTCACTAATTGATATTGAATGGGGCGGCTCATACGAAATGGAAAAATACAATGGAAAATACTGGATGTCATACCTTGGAGGAAAAACCGAGGGATATGAAGCCGGTATGCTGAAAGTCGGAATCGCAAATTCAGTATCAAATGTCACTCCTGCTGAGTGGGATAGAGTCACTTCTCCTGTTATGACTCCCGAGGATAATGATGCCCGGTGGTTTGAAAAAGGCACAATATTCAAGAGTCACATAATGCATGATAAACAGAAGCTTACAGGTCAACCTTTCGTGATGTACTATAATGCTGCCGGAGACACCGCCCGTTTTGAAAGCATAGGAATGGCTGTATCAGATGATATGGTCACCTGGAAAAGACTTGGAAATGATCCTGTAATAACAAGACATAAAGGAATTTGTGGTGATGCCCAGATCGCCAGGATAGGAGATGTTTATGTTATGTTCTATTTCGGGGCATTCTGGAAACCCGGAGCCTTTGAAAGGTTCGCATGCTCATACGATCTGAAAAACTGGACAGACTGGACAGGGGACGATCTTATTTCTCCATCGGAAGATTATGACAGCACCTATGCTCATAAGCCCTGGGTGATTAAATGGAACGGCGTTGTTTACCATTTTTATAACGCGGTAGGCAGCAGGGGAAGGGTTATAGCTCTGGCAACATCAAAGGATCTGAAAAAATGAATTATCTTAGTTGATATTTCAAAACACAGCTCTCATGATAAGCCGCAGGGATTTTTTCAGGAACAGCGCCATAGCTGCTGCAGGACTAACACTCACTGACAAGGTAAATGGCCTCCTGCCGGCGGAAGAAAAAAACAACTTTTCCTTTGATATTGTAAAGGAAGCAGCCAGATACAGGAAGATTGATGCTCACGAACATGTAGGTCTGAGCGGCACACTTGAATACCAGCTGGGCATGGCAGACAGGTTGGGAATCAATAAACTGGTTGTATCAAAAATTATTTCAGCTGATTCAAATTCAAATGCAACGCCTGATGAAGTACGTGCCTGCAACGATTCAGTACTTGAGGTAATGAAGAAATACCCTGACAGGTACCTCGGATGGTGTTTTGTGAATCCTCAGTATACTAAAGAATCGCTTGAAGAAATAAACAGGTGTACCGGCGAAGGTATGATAGGTCTTAAGGTATATAACCAGGTAAAGATAAACCACCCTCTTTTCTATCCGATTATTGAGAAAATGACCGACCTTAAAATGATCATTCTCATGCATGCTCACTGTGGACTCGGAGTAGGGGGAAAAAGAACAAAATATGGTAATATCCAGCCCAATTCCTCAATACCTGAGGACTTTGCAGAAGCCGCGGAAAGATATCCCGAAGCTCTGTTCCAGTATGCCCATACAGGTGGCGGTGGTGACTGGGAATATGCCTGCAAGGTGCTTGGAAAATATCCGAATGTATATATTGATACTTCCGGTTCAAACAATGAAGGTGGAATGATCGATTTCACTGTAAGTCATTTCGGGGAAGACAGGGTGTTCTTTGGTACCGATGGATCATATTATCAGGGTGTTGGTGTCATTCTCTCCTCAGACCTTACTGAAAAGCAAAAGCATAAATTGTTCTTTGATAATTTCAATGAAGTGCTCCGCAAGTCAGGGAATAATATCAAATGATACTATGCAGAAAATAGCTGCAATCATCCTTGAAAATGACAGCGGGGAGTTCCTTCTTGCACTTCGCGACAACAAATCATGGATACCTTTTCCGAACCACTGGGACCTTATTGGTGGTCATGTGGAAGAGGGTGAATCACCTGAGGAAGCAGTCGTCAGGGAGTACAGGGAAGAGCTTGGTCTTGAACTTAAGGATTTCAGCTTTTTCAGGGAATATCTGTGCCTGCAGGGAGATGTGTTCGAGAACATTAAGTATATCTATCACGGGAAAATAAATATTCCTGTTGAAGAACTCACTCTCTACGAAGGCCAGTATGTAAGGTATTTCAGGAAAGAAGAGATCCCTGATGTAAAATTCGCCAATATCATTAAGAGCATTGTACTGGAATATATTAATGAAAAAAAAATTTAATATAACCACAATGAAGAAACTTAATCAGATGACCTGATTACTCATTATCTCCACGATTGATATTACCGTCAGGCTAAGGATTGTAATTTATGGAAGAAAGTGTTACAATAGTTTCCCCTCCTTTTGAAGGAGGGGTGGCCGGGATATCTGATTACCTGATATTTACAAGGTATATTTCCCGGCCGGGGTGGTTGATTAAACTGATCTTGACAAATAACTTATGGGTATGTTATTAAATACAAATGTTTGTGGAAGATCAAAATATCATTCGGCTATGGAGCACAATACAATAAAATTTGAAATCAGCTTTGCGTTTTATAATTTTCTTTGAAATAACAATAGAAATATTTTAATTATTATATGAATTTATTTGATTTAACAATCAACCACCCCGGCCGCAACAAAGCTTTGCAATACTTTGATAACCATTGTGCTGCGGCCACCCCTCCTTCAAAAGGAGGGGAAACTTATACTAAAATTTCCTGCTATAAAGCCACCCTTAAATTGACGGCTATGACCCAAGATGGGCTTTCATATTCACGGATTTTCTTTAAGTCCCCCCTGGGGGATTTAGGGGTGGATTTTAAAAGGGTTTTTAATACAAGGCAAGGTCTTCTTTGTGATTAAAAAATATCTATCATGAAACTAAAAACCATCTTATTCTTCCTGGTCCTTTTCCTGATGTCCTGTTCTTCAGAAGAGAAGGATAAGCTGCCACCAGCTGAGGTTAACCTTAACTTTACTGAACTTTCAAAGACCTGGGATGAAGGTATTCCCCTTGGTAACGGGATGCTTGGAGCCCTTATATGGGAAAAAGAGGGAAAGCTCCGCTTCTCACTCGACAGGGCAGACCTCTGGGATCTTCGTCCGATGGAAAACCTCGACAAGCCCGAGTGGCAGTTTTCCTGGGTAAAACAACAGTGGGAGAAAAACACCTATGAAAAAGTGCAGCAGATGTTCGATGCACCTTACGACAGGAATCCTGCTCCGTCAAAAATTCCCGGGGCAGCATTAGAGTTCAATATTTCAAAATTCGGAAAAGTAAAATCTTTCATTCTTGATATCAGCACCGCAACCTGCAGGATAGAATGGGAAAGCGGAGTTGCAATGGAGGCCTTCGTGAACGCAGAAAAAACAACAGGCTGGTTCAGATTCACCGGTCTGGATTCATATCTCATTTTCGATCTTCTGCCTCCATCCTATTCAAAGCCTGCTGATTCAACTTCTGTCGACTCTCATTCAGGTCAGGACCTGTATCTTCTGGGTTATGAACCGGGTGAAAGCATGGCTGAACAGAATCATGTAATGTACCAGCAGAAAGGCTGGGGTGCCTTCAGCTACCAGGTGAGCCTTCGCTTCAGTGAGAAGAAAGGAACTACAGAAGGCTGCTGGAGCATAAGTTCTGATTATCCGAACAGTGAAAAGCAGGTCCCTGCAGCAGAACAGACTGCCTCAGCAATGGCTGCCGGATATTCAGAAGAGCTTAAAGAGCATAAGGAATGGTGGAAAAACTATTGGCTGCAATCGTCAATTTCAATCCCCGACACCACACTTCTTAAGCAATGGTACCTTGAAATGTACAAGCTTGGGGCCGCCACAGGTAATGGAGCTCCTCCCATCTCGCTCCAGGCTGTGTGGACTGCCGACAACGGCAAGCTGCCACCATGGAAAGGAGATTTTCATCACGACCTTAATACGCAGCTGAGCTACTGGCCTGCCTATTCATCAAACCATCTGGAACAGGAAAGAGGCTATATCGACTGGCTTGTGAAAAACAGGCCCGAATTTGAAAGATATACCCGCACATTTTATCAGAAGAGGGGACTGAATGTGCCCGGCGTAACAACACTTACCGGTCAGCCGATGGGTGGATGGATTCAGTATTCATTCGGTCCTACGGTCTCTGCCTGGCTGGGACACCATTTCTATCTTCACTGGCGCTACACTATGGACAGGGAATTTCTTGAAAAAGAGGCATATCCATGGATAAGGGATGTGGCCGTCTTCTTCACGGATATCGCAAAACAGGGAAACAATGGCCTTAAAAAACTTCCGCTCAGTTCAAGCCCTGAAATATTCAATAACTCAAGACAGGCCTGGTTTGATAATACAACAAATTTCGACCTGGGGCTCATCCGCTGGACCTTTGAGAAAGCTGCAGAACTTGCAGGAGAACTTGGGAAAAAGGAAGAAGCAGAACAATGGCAGAAAGAGCTGGATCTGTGGCCGGAATTTGATATTGATCCTGCCACCGGCTTCACATTTATAAAAGGTGTTCCATATAATGAATCACACAGGCATTTCTCGCATCTGATAGGCTTCCACCCTCTTGGAGTTGTTGACTGGTCGAAAGGTGAAAAAGATCAGAAGATTATTAAATCGACAATTGAGACGCTCAACAGGATTGGTCCTGATTGGTGGTGCGGCTACTCATACAGCTGGCTTGGCAACTTAAAGGCAAGAGCCTTTGACGGAGAAGGTGCAGCTGAAGCATTAAGGACTTTCACTGAATGTTTCTGCCTGAAAAACAGCTTCCATGTAAACGGGGATCAGACAAAATCAGGAAAATCAAAATTTGTTTACAGGCCTTTCACTCTCGAAGGTAATTTTGCCTTTGCGTCAGGTCTCCAGGAAATGCTGAT
>JAKLDT010000076.1 GCA_022703405.1 Bacteroidota bacterium
TCGGAAGTTCTTTTGATCTGGCACCGGTAGCAAGAATTATATTTTTGGCTGTATAGGTCTTTTTTGCACCTGCTTCTTCCTCAACTTCAACCGATCCTGCCGATACAAGTCGTCCGTATCCCTTAATGTGGGTAATATTGTTTTTCCTGAAAAGGAACTGGATTCCCTTGCTCATACCTTCAGCCACGCTCCTGCTCCTTGAAATAATCGCACTGAAATCAGGCTTAACATCTCCGTTAATTGTAATTCCATACTCTGAAGCATGAGTCATGTATTCAAATACCTGTGCACTTTTAAGTAGTGATTTTGTTGGTATGCAGCCCCAGTTGAGGCAAATACCTCCGAGTTCGGCCTTTTCAACAACTGCCACTTTCATTTTTAGCTGGGATGCCCTTATGGCAGCAACATAACCGCCAGGTCCGCTTCCTATTATTATAAGATCAAAATCCATTGTTTTATGATTTATTACGTTTAGTTGTTAATTGTCTGATAAGTTTTGCAATCACCCAGAGAATTACAAGGGTAAAAATTATTGTAGCACCCACGGGGATACCTGCAAAGAATGATATTGTATAACCTGCGGCGGTGCCAATGAAGCCAGCAACTATTGACCAAAGCACAATCCTGAAATATACTCTTGTGAAGATCATTGCAATATTGGGAGGAATAGTTAACAGCGACAGAACAAGCACCACACCGGCCATACGGATATTCAATACGATTGTAAGCGCCATCAGCGATATTGTGGTGTACTTTATTACATCCACATAAGATGAGTAAGTGCGGGCATACGATTCATCAAAGGAGATGTAAAGTATTGTCCTGTAGAATATTGAAAAATAAAGTATCAGCACTACCGAAAGGATCCCGAGAGCAATAATATCTGCATTTGTAACAGTAAGTATGCTTCCGAACAGGTAGCTCATAAGGTTTGGGCTGTAACCAGGTGTAAGGTAAATAAATATTATCCCGATAGCCATTCCGAAAGCCCACAGGATGCCAATTGCAGAATCCTCCCTTATCCTCTGCCGGACTGAGAGATACTCAACCCCGAGCGCCGACAGTATGCCAAAAACAGCAGCTCCGATAACAGGGTTTATTCCTGCGAAATAACCTATGCCTATTCCTCCGAATGATGCATGTGTTATTCCTCCGCTAAGGAAAACGAGCCTTCTTGAAACTATATATGTACCGGCAAGACCTGCAGTAATACTTGCAAAGAGCGCCCCCAACAGCCCCTTAATTATGAAATCATATTGAAAAATACTTTGTTCCACTAGCGGTGAGTTTTTAATACTGTATGAGGCACTTCGCCGTGAGTTATCAGCTGTATGGGACAACCATAAGACATCAGGTCATCGTTTGTTATTTCATGCGAAGGGTGATAATGCAGCTTTTTGTTTACACAGGCATACGATTTGATATGCTGCGAGATAGTCCCTACATCATGTGAAACCATCAGAATTGCTATCCTTGTATTGAGCTCTTTTAGCTTCTCGTAGAAATCGTTCTCAAATGATGAATCGACAAAATTACCCGGCTCATCAAGAAGAAGCAGGCGGGGATTTCCTATTAGAGCCCTGCCCAGAAATACCCTCTGCAGCTGTCCGCCTGAAAGTTCATTCAGCGATGCCCCTGAAAAGTCGCTTAAGCCTAATTCCTCAATAACAGCCGATGCTTTCATTTTGTCCTCCCGTGACATTCTTGATACTATGCCCTTCGTTATCATCAGTCCTGAGAGAACAATGTCCTTAACAGTGACCGGATAGTTAATGTCGCCGGTCGATATCTGAGGAAGATATCCTATGCTGTTTGGCTTCAGCAGTTCATCATTGAATGAGATTGTGCCGGCAGATGGCTTAAGCAATCCCAGGATAACCCTGAGCAACGTTGTTTTTCCTCCTCCATTGGGACCAATTACACCAATGAAGTCATTTTCCTGCACATAAAAGCTTACATCTTCAAGCACAGGATTGCCTCCATAAGAAGCTGAAACAGAATTCATTTCAAAAAGTCGTGCCATTCCTTATAAATTTTCGCCTGAAGCAAGGCTTTGATGAACAGCATTGATAATATCAGTTACGGAATGCTCCCAGTCCTCCGAAAGCGGGTCTATAATCCTTATTACTGCTCCTGTTTCGGAAGCTATCGCCTGTGCATTCCTTGTATCATACTCTTTCTGTACGAAAATAGTTCTTATATTTTCCTTCCGTGCCCTGTCAATAAGATATTTCATCCTTGAAGGAGGAGGTTCCTTGCCCTCATATTCAACAGAAATCTCTTCCAGTCCGTAATCTCTTGCAAGGTAACCAAGGTTTGGATGATAAATCATTATGGCTTTCGGGCCGGCACCGGCAAAATAATTTTCAGCAGTATTTCCGACAGATTTAATAATCGAATCAAGAGTTAAGTAATTATTCTCAAATTGCTCCTTCATGTCCGGCTTCAGCTCAATGAGAAAATCTTTCAGCGAACTTGCAATTATACCGGCGCAGGAAGGTGAGACCCAGTAATGAGGATCAGCACTTTCAGTATGCCCTTCCTCATGATGATGCTCCGATTCAAGCGGTTCTATTTTCTCACCTAGCGACAGTTTCTTCATATTCCTGTTCACTTCATAAAAACGGTCAAGCCACGTCATTTCAAAACCCAGGTAACCATTTGAAACATAAGCCACCGACTTCTGAAGTTTCGTAATCTGCTCGGGATATGGCTCGTAAATATGAGGATTTGCACCAGCGGGAACCATAACATTCACTGCAAATGCATCTCCGGCAATCTTTTCAATGAAGTATTTGAATGGAGGTATGCTTACAGTAATTACAGGTTTTTCATCTGCCCTCTTTTGATTTCCGCACGAAACAAGTGACAGAACAGTAAAAAGAATAAATAGTTTTCTGACCATCAGGATAAGATCTCATTGAAGCTACAAATTTAACAGATAAGATAACATTAAGTTTAGTGTTGCAAATAAAATAATATAAGCTATTTTTGATATGAATTTAGTAATTCCTTCCCCCGGCTGATGAAGAATAAAGGCGAACTACTTGCTTCTGTTTTACTGGATTTTAAAGAGTGCTACTTCTTTCTTCATAACACCAAGGAGTTCAATACTGTCGAAAAAATCATGACTGAGGGCTTCGTGTTCGAAAGCCAGCTGTCGCACTCCACCGACAGGGTAAATCCCAATGAGCCTATTGAAATAACATACTTCCTGATCCAGAGAAAGGATTATGGGACCTATACAATGATCATTGCAATCCCGAAACTGATATATGAGATATACAGCGCTGTATCAAATGAATACGAGATACAGATAGAAGATGTCATGACTATAAATGATCCGATAACAAGTGATAATGATGAGCCTGTTTATACAGTCTCTCCAAAGCATATCCTTGGATATTTCAACCAGAAGACTAATGAATTTTACAAGAATAAAAACTGGGATCCCTTTTTCAATAATTGCCGTTTCAGACCTCCTGCCGGAAGAATTGAAAGACCGGGTAAAAACACTGTATAACTACTGACTAACCCTTCAAACATATAAAAAAACATGAAAATAGTAACCAAATTGCTGTGCCTGGCAATCCTTGAACTGCTTCTGGCAATGCAGCTCCCTGCACAGCTGAAATACCGTGATTTTAAAACCTTGTCGGCAGATATCCAGAGCCTTGCATCCAGGTATCAGTCGCTATGCACGTATAAATCTCTTGCCAAAACTCATGACGGCAAGGATATATGGGTACTTACAATCGGAACGGGCGACATAGAGCAAAAACCGGGAGTCGCTGTATTCGGAACTGTTGAAGGAAACTATATTGCTGGAAGGGAAATGGCTCTCGGCTTTGCAGAAAACATACTCAGGGATTCTGAATCAGCTGATGTGAAAAACCTTCTTGAAAGCCTCACTTTCTATGTTTTCCCTGATATTGCACCCGATGCTGCCGAACAATATTTTGCTCAGCTTAAATATGAAAGAAAGGTGAATTCAGGCAGCACCGACGATGACAGGGATTTTCAGACTGATGAAGATCCTTACGAAGACCTTAATAATGACGGTCTTATAACCCTTATTCGCATACTTGATCCAACAGGAAACTACATAGAAAGTACTGATGATAAACGCATTATGGCAGTTGCTGATATCTCAAAGGGTCAGACAGGAGCTTACCTTGTTTTTTCAGAAGGCATTGACAATGACAAGGATGGAAAATTTAATGAGGATGGTCCCGGTGGTGTAAATGCGAACAGGAATTTTACATATAACTTCGAAGAATATGGCCTTAATACAGGTTATCATGCTATGTCGGAGCCTGAGACAAAGGCTGTTGCCGATTTCCTCTTCGATCATTTCAACATCTACATGACAATTGCATTTGGCCCGCAGGATAACCTTGGCCAGCCCATGAAAGAATCAGAGAGGCAGAATGATCCAGTTCTGGCCGATCCGTTTGAAGCCGGAAGGGGATTCGTGGGAGGCTCAGGACGCGGATTCACAAGGGAGCCTGCCGACAGAAGACTGACAAGTATTACAAAAAAAGATGCTGTAATAAACAAGCTTGCATCTGACAAGTATCATGAAATCACAGGCGCCAAAGGAAATCCTCAGCCAGCTCAGGCACCTGGGAACTTTATGGAATGGGCATATTTCCATTATGGAAGATACAGTTTCAGCACACCCGGATGGTGGATCGCAGCCGATAAAGGGAAAAGTGCCGAAGCATCTTTCCTTGCCTTTGCCGCAAAAAAACAGCTTCCTGATGTTTTCATTCCATGGACAGAAATCAAACATCCTGATTTCCCCGGGAAAAAAGCTGAAGCCGGCGGCATCAGGCCCTTTGTAATGTATACTCCTCCGGCTGATACTCTGAAAGATGTTGTGCTGGCAAACTATAAATTCGTTAAAGCTCTTGCTGACATGCATCCTGAACTTGAATTCCTTGATCTGAAAACTGAAAATGCAGGTGAAAACATTTTCAGGGTCACTTTAAAAGTGCATAATAAAGGTATTTTTGCCACCATGGCTGAAGCCGGACTCACAAACCAGTGGACAAGACTGATGAAAATTACTGCCGAGCCGGGTAAAGGTCAGACAATAATAAGCGGTCAGAAGATTCAGAGGATACAGCGGCTTGACGGAGGAGCTGCTGCAGAGTTCAGCTGGCTTGTTTCAGGAAGAGGCACACTTGCCGTAACGGCAGGAGCCGTAAATACAGGAATTATCAGGACAAACATAGACGTTAAGTAATTAATCTTCTAAGAAATACCCGAATGAAAAATTATTTTTCCAAAACAATATTTCTTCTTCTGTTGCTTGCTGTCCCGGTATATTCCTGGTCGCAGACAGATAAGTTTTTCTATAAAGCAGCAGGATCTCCTGTCAACCCGAAGGTTAAGGCATCCTGGAACAAGTACTACACAAACCAGGGTGTTAACGACCTTTGTACACAATTGTCAAAGGCTTATCCCAACCTTGTATCACTTGAAGTAATAGGCAAATCCTACCAGGGACGCGATATCGTTCTCCTTACAATAAGCGACAAAAAAGCAAAAGATCCTTCCGGCAAACCCGGATACTGGATTGACGGAAATATACATTCCGTTGAGCTGCAGGGTACAGAAATGGCGCTTTACACTGCCTGGTATCTTTGCGAGATGTATGCTGATAATGAATTCATCAAAAAACTCCTTGCCGAAAAGACCTTTTATATTGCACCCACAATCAATCCTGATGGCCGTGAGTTTTTCACTTCGCAGACAGTACCTCCCAGATCGGGTCTGGCCCCAAGAGACAATGACAGGGACGGATTGTTTGATGAAGACGGCTTTGATGATCTGAATGGTGACGGAGAGGTAAGCATTATGCGTATCAAGAACCCCTCAGGAACAATGAGGACTGATCCCTCCGATCCGAGGAAAATGATAAGGGTAAAACCCGGAGAAACAGGCGAATATGACTACCTTGGAATAGAAGGTATTGACAACGACGGAGACGGGCTTATAAATGAAGATACTCCGGGCGGGTATGACGGAAATCGCGACTGGGGATTTAACTGGGAGCCAAATTATGTTCAGAACGGCGCTGACAAATACCCTTTCACCTTTCCTGAAAACCAGGCAGTAAGGGACTTTGTTGCCAGACATCCCAATATTTCAGGATCTCAGTCATTCCATAACACAGGAGGAATGATACTCAGGGGACCTTCAATCAAAGGAGGTGGTGCCGAGGTATACAGCAGGCAGGATGATGAAGTCATCAATTCAATAGGAGAAATTGGTGAAAAGATAATTCCCGGCTACAGGCTACTTACAATCTGGAAGGACATGTACACAGTATGGGGCGGAGAGCTCGACTGGATGCATGGAAACGGCATCTTTGTATTCTCAAATGAATTGTGGAATCCTTACCTCATGTTTTACGATACTGCCAATACCGATCAGTACGACTTTGACAGGCTTCTGCTATTTGATGATGCCTTTGTACCGTGGCAGAAAGTAAATCACCCGCAGTACGGGGAAATTGAAATTGGCGGTTTTAAAAAGAACTTCGGAAGGCTTCATCCTGGTTTTATGCTCGAAACCGATGCCCACAGAAATGCAGCATTCTGTATTTACAACGCCAATCAGCTTCCCGTTCTTGAAATAAAAGATATAAGTATAAAAAACATTGATGGCGGATTGAAGGAAGTATCAGCAACTGTTGCCAATACAAGGGCAATTCCCACACACTCGGCTTCCAACATGAAGTTCAGAATCGACCATCCAGTATACGTAACACTTGAAGGAGGCTCTGTAATAGCAGCTATGATAGTGAACGACAAACTACTGAATAATACAACTGAGCAGAAAAAGAATCCAAAACGGCTCGAAATAAAGAATATCGCCGGCAATTCACAGGTTGACCTAAGATGGATAGTAAAAGGAGGCAGTGAATTTACCGTGAAGGTTGAAAGCGAAAAAGGTGGTAATACAAGTGCAAAGGCAAAATAGGAAAGGGGCCGCAGAAGGCCCCTTACATCTCAGGAATGAAAACTTAACTAATTGGTCTGAAGCGATATCTTGAAGTATCCTGTAGCTTTTGACGCGGAAATCTGATATTTCCATTCACCTGCCTTGTCCTGATTTTCAGTGTCGGTAATCGAGAATGACTTTCTCCAGTTAAGGCTGCCTGACTCATCAATAAGAATCTCAGAATATGTCTTTCCGTTGGGCATGGTGATCTTTATCCTGATCTCGCCATCCTTGCAGTCGCCGTTAACTGACATTACAACTGACTTTGCTGTTTTCTCAATATCAAAACCGTACTCCTTCGAGAAGCTTCCCTCTTTTATATTCTTCGAGAATTCCCATCTTGTCATCTGGGCATTGTCGCCATAGGTGAAAGTATGAAAGTTCCCGGGACCGGGTGAAGACCACACCATAGGCTGCTCGAACCTGAATGACCTGTCTCCCCTTCTTCCGATAACCCTCATGACATCTCCGTCATCACCGCCTTCAATATCCTCGGTTATAACTTCAATATCCATATCCTTCATCGATTCTTCAAGTTCCTTCTGTGCTTCTTTCTGAGCCTTCTGAGCTTCTTTCAGAGCATCCTCCTGGGCCTTATACTGCTCTGACATTGTCTTCTTCTGCTGCTCAATTTCCATCTGGATCTTTTTCTCCTTCTCCTTGTCCGATTCGCCCTTCTGGGCATTAACCTGCTGCATAAACAAAGGTGAAACAAGAAGAAGAACTGCTATTAAAACTGAATTTGACTTTTTCATGGCTGCTGCATTTAATATTATAGTGTAAAGATAAGGCCACTGAAAATCATGCAGTGTTAATACCGGGTTAACACAGGGTTAATGTTATAGGCCCGGGTAATGAATATTAAATAAATGAATAATTTTGAAGAAGATAAACTTCAATGATGAGAAAGAGGAATAGTGTCCTGATACTTGGAATAGCTTCAATCATAATACTTACGTCAGTTCAGGTTATTATTGTGGGCGGCATCTGGAAGCAGAAGAATGAGATGTTCGGATTAAGATACACAATGAGATCCCAGGAAGCCCTCTACTTCATAAACAGACGACTTGGCTCAGATGGTTTCGATACAGTAAGGTATGTTCTAAGCAAGTATTCTGACCAGGCTGCCAGAGAATTATCTGATGCAAAGGACTCAGCTGCTCTTTATAATAAAAAACAGGAGATACTGAAATATTTTACAATCGCACTTGATAAGGAACAGGATCTTTCGGCAATGCTTGCCGCTTATTTTGAAAGAAGAAGGTGGGATAAAAACTTCGTCCATTCAATAGTAATCAATGATCTTGAATTTATTGCCTCAGACACAATTCCTGTAATCCACAGGAGAACGGGACCTGCTATTCCAGGAAATGAGGCAAGAGGCAGAACAGGACTGAGTGAGGTGAACGGTTCAAAGATCCTTGTCAACTGGTTCAGCATGGAAGACAATAACTACCGCCTCCGTTTTGAATATTTCATCGATTTTTCCGACAAACAGCAGTATATACTCCGCGAGTCTGCAGCAACCTTGCTGCTCAGTATATTCAGCATTATAGTGGTTGTTACCATTTTCATTATTACATACAGGAACCTGATGGAGGAGAAAAGGCTTTCAAACCTTAAAACCGACTTCATAAATAACATGACCCACGAGCTGAAAACGCCCCTGTCTACAATAACTGTGGCCGGTAAAACCCTTGAAATGCCACTTATAAGAAGCAACGATGAAAAGATAGTCGAAACAGCCAGGCTTATAGGAAAACAGAGTGTACATCTCAACCAGCTCATAAACATGATACTCGAAATCAGCATGTGGGAAAGAACACAGTTTGAGCTCGAAAAGAAAAATGTTGATATTGAAGAGCTTATGGATGACATTGTCGGTAGTTTCAGGACAGGAGGCGGAAATAATGCACAAATTATAAAGAAATATGACCTGAAGGGAATAAAAGCCGAGCTCGATGTGGTCTATTTTACGACAATGCTGAATAACCTGCTTTCAAATGCCGTAAAATACTCCGATAAGCAGCCGGTGATAGAAGTTGAAGGCTTCAGATCGGAGGAAGGCATATTCATTAAGGTCAATGACAATGGTATTGGTATTAATAAAAACGACCAGAAGCATATCTTTGACAAGTTTTACAGGGCACACACAGGCAATATTCACAAATTCAAAGGCTTAGGACTGGGCCTTTACTATGTGAAGAAAATAGCCGAGGCACATGGAGGAGATGTCAGTGTAAACAGCAAACCGGGAAAAGGAAGTACATTTACAATAAACATACCTTATTAATTTATACAAGATGAAAGTTCTTTTGGCAGAAGATGACAGGGATTTTGGAACCATACTTGCCCAGTATGTCTCAATTAACGGCTTTGTTGTCAAACATGCACACGATGGCAAAGAAGCCTGGGAAATGTTCCAGGCCGATAAACCCGATATCTGCGTTCTTGATGTGATGATGCCCGAAATGGATGGGTTCTCTCTTGCAGAAAAAATAAAGGAAAAGGATATTGATATCCCGATAATCTTTCTTACTGCCAGGAGCCTGAAGGAAGATATAGTGCGTGGTTTGAAAATAGGAGCTGACGATTACATAACAAAACCATTTGATCCTGAAATACTTATCCTCCGTCTTAATAATATCCTTAAAAGGGCTTATTCATCATCAAACGATGAATACACAGTATCAGGTACTGTTCTCAAATTCAACACCCTGGAACTGGTATGCGGTGATACGAAAGAGAAGCTCACACTTAAAGAAGCCCAGCTTCTCAAATATTTCATGATAAATAAGAATAAAATACTTGCAAGAGAGGATATTCTTACTGAAATTTGGGGAGAAGATGACTATTTTCTGGGAAGAAGCATGGATGTTTTCATCAGCAGGCTCAGGAAATATGTACAGAATGACAGAAACATTGATATCAGGACTGTCAGGGGAACAGGATTTATCCTGGAGGTGCTGAACGAACAATGATGAGAAGGCAGCGGGATCAGGGCTCTGTTAATTAATTAACAGTACACTAACAATTAAACCCGATACCATGCATCGCAGAGAATTCATCAGGCAGGGCGCCATTGCCACTGTTTCCGGTCCTGCAATAATCAACGGACTGTATATGAACAAGCTGTTCGAAAGTTCAACAGGGATTCCCGTTCAAATCGATATTCCAAGTCCGTATCTTGACAAGCTTATTGTAAAACCTGTAATGACTGCCATGTACCATACAGCCGTATGGGAAGGGCACAATGGCTGTCAATCACAGTGTTCCGGGCATAAAGATGAATGGTTTTGACAAACCAGGACTTCCCTATCAGCTTTCACATTTTGTTGACTCGGGCTGGGGAACAAAGGTCATTGTCGATTTTATGAAAAATGACACAAAGGACATTACTGTTGCAAGAATGAATCCTCACGGTACAGGTATCCTTGTTCTCAAAGGAGTCCTTACCGGCTCCAAGGGCTGGGATGATGAGACCATAGGCTGCCACGACATAGCCTACATGGTTGGCAAAGATAGCGGCACAGCAAGAGAGTTTGTCAGAAAGCAGTCAGATTACGGCAACCATCTGCCATGGGTTTATGGCGATTATTCCGGACAGCTTGTAAAGCTGTGCAGAATGCTGAATATTGAGATTGAGGTAATAAGCTGAAAAAAATCAAAAAAAAAGTCTTGATAGCTATCAGGACTTTTTGATCTTTGTGGTTAAAAAGAGCTTACTTGCTTTCCAGAATCTCTTTAACCTTGTTATACAGGTCTTCTCCCCTGAGGTTCTTTCCTATAATGGTTCCTGTTTCGTCAAGCAGAAAATTTGAAGGAATTGAGCTGACTGCATAAGTTTTTGCAGCTGAATTGCTCCAGTACTGAAGGTCCGATACATGAGTCCATGTCAGTTTATCGTCTTCAATTGCCTTCAGCCAGTCTTCCTTTTTCTGGTCGAGCGACACTCCGAATACATCAAATCCTTTCTTATTGAATTCCGCATAAACTTTTACGACATTCGGATTCTCCCTTCTGCAGGGACCGCACCATGCTGCCCAGAAGTCAATCAGAAGAAGTTTTGAACCTACTTTTGAATACAGGGAAACAGGGTTACCGTCAACATCGTTCATTGTGAAGTCAGGAGCTTTCTGTCCTGTTGCCACGGTCTTCATATTGATCACCCTTTCCTTAAGGGCCTTCATCTGCGGAAGAGCTGCGATAGCAGTGTCAAGCTTATTTATCATACCTTCAATTTCTTCAGCTTCCATATCGTAGCTGATACTTGAAAGGATTGAAGGAGTAACATAAGAGGCAGGATGATCAGAAATAAAATTCTTCTGGTTCTTAAGCATCTCATTCTGAACTGAATCAGCTTTCCTTTCAATTACTGAAAGTAGTGCTGAATTTCCATCCTTTGAAGCCTGCTGGTATTCAGCTATTATGCCTGAGTAAATGTCTGTCAGCGATTTATTTGCATCAATCAGAGTCCTGTACTCATCCTGGGCTGCCGATCCGCTTATCTCAGCTTTGAACAGTGAATCAAGTGTTCCTTCTATTTTAATAACTGAATTCTCAAGATAGAACGAAGTCCTTTTCCTGGTATCGCCTGCAACAAGCTGAACAAGCTGAGGATATTCAACCGCCCCGCCCTTGAATGTAAAGCTTCCGTTTTTTGAAACTGCAGAGTCGATATTAACAAGCTTACCAGCTTCACGTTTCTGTAGATAGAATGTGATACTGTCTGATCCATCTATTTTTCCCTTTACGAGGTAATGATTTTCTGAAGAACATGAAGCCAGAAGTAAAAGTACTGAGAGCAGATAAACAATCTTTTTCATTTTATAAATCTTTGAATGTATAACCGTTTATGGTTTAAAAAGTTCGTGCAAATATAACGAAAAATCAACATCCTCTTCCGCTGCAGTATTTATCTATCAGTATTTTGGCAGCTTTATACGAGGTTATTGAACCCTCAAAAAGTTTCTTCTCAACTTCTGCCTTCAGAATCCTTATCTCAGGATCGTTATAGAAGTTGCCTGTAAGGTATTCTGAGATTGTATCATGCATCCTCAGAACAGACTGTTGCTTCCTGAGATCACTGAAGAAACCTGATTCTTTTGTGAAGTTGTAATATTCTGTTATTGAATCCCATAGCTCTTTGATACCCTCATTCATGCGTGCTGAGCATGTCTGCACCCGGGGTTTCCAGCCTGAGGGGTTGGGAGGAAACAGGTGGAGTGCGTTTTCATACAGGGCTCTGGCAGTGAGAGCATTCATTTTGTTCTGGCCGTCGGCTTTTGTAATTGCGATTATATCAGCCATTTCCATTATGCCTCTTTTTATTCCCTGCAGCTCATCACCGGCACCGGCAAGCATTAGCAGGAGAAACACATCAACCATTGAATGCACACTTGTTTCAGACTGC
>JAKLDT010000077.1 GCA_022703405.1 Bacteroidota bacterium
TCATTAAATGCCAGCCAGCTTATTTCTTTAGGTATATAGGATTTGCTCATTATAATCAGGGTTTTAGATTATATTCAATTTTTCCGGAATTCGGTTTAAGGTCTGACCATGTAGCTGCCTGGAATGAAATACAGACTATGCCGCACTTCTGAATAAAATCGCAGCCCTCTCTGCTCAGCTCTGCAGCAAGATCGGTGAATGAAGGGTTGTGACCGAAAAGAGTTACAATATCCTCTTCCTCATTTATTCTTTTTAGTTCCGACTGCAGTGTAAGGAAATTGAATTTGTAATAAATATTTCCTGCCAGCAGGATTTTGTCAGCGGGTAACCTGAATATGCCAGCAAAGATAAGTGCTGTTTCAATGGCTCTGAAAGCAGGGCTTGAAATCAGGATTCCTGCAGAACTTTCTTTCTCCTTTAGTCTGATCGCCATGGTGTTGGCAAGAATTTTCCCCTTACTTGTAAGAGACCTTTCGAAGTCAGAGATTTCGATAGCAGGGTCCTCTGCTTTGCTGTGCCGGACAAAAATGAGCTTTTTCATATTCCGCCTTGTAAAATATTATCAGATGCCAAAACTTGTACCCATGTTCATTGCCTGTGTAACCATAGGATCATTTTCCTTCACAAGCTTTAGTTTTCCTGCCACTTCCGAAAGTGGAACGGAAACAATCAGATCATCCTTAAGTGCAACCATTTTCCCATAATCACGGGCGGCAATCATATCAGCTGCAGCAGCCCCGTAACGTGTTGCAAGAACCCTGTCCATTGGAGAGGGAGTGCCACCACGCTGTATATATCCGAGAACGGTTTCACGGGTGTCAAGTCCTGTAAGTTCCCTTATCCTCTTGCTTAAGGACTGAGCTGCCGAGCAACTGTTTTCATCAGCTTTTCTTATTCCTTCAGCTACAACGACTATTGAGTATGGTTTGTTTTCTGATGCCCTTCGAATAAGGTATTCAGCCACCTTTTCATCAGAATATTCTATTTCAGGGATTAGTATTACATCACCACCGCCTGCAATGCCTGAATAGAGTGCTATCCACCCTGCATTATGCCCCATTACCTCTATTATCATTATGCGTTTATGCGAGTTGGCGGTTGAATGGAGCCTGTCAATTGCTTCAGTCGCGATGTTTACTGCTGAATCAAAACCAAAGGTCATGTCAGTCCCCCATACATCGTTGTCAATTGTCTTTGGTATGCCCACAACATTGAGTCCTTCCTGGGCAAGTTTCCAGGCAGTTTTAAGCGTGCCGTTTCCGCCTACGCATACAAGGCAGTCAAGCCCCATCTGTTCATAATGTTCTCTTATAAGCCTTGGTTTGCTGATCTCCTTCTTCCCCTTTTCACTTTTAAAAGGCTTCTCCCTTGAAGTTCCAAGTATGGTTCCACCCAGGGTAAGGATTCCTGAAAGGTCATGCTCTGTAAGTTCCCTGTACTCCTTATTTATCATTCCCGTGAAACCATCACTTATGCCTATCAGCGTCATGTCATATTTCACAATAGCTGTTTTCCCTACTCCCCTTATGGCTGCATTAAGTCCCGGACAATCACCTCCCGCGGTTAGTATCCCAATGCGCTGCCCTCTTTTTATCTTGCCCATTTGCTGAATTTTAGGTTATTATAGCAAATTTAACTTTTTAAAGGAGTTAATTTAATAATTGATGTTACTTTTTTATTACACATTAACACACTTATTTGAAACTGGTAATTAACTAGTTGCATATAATTAATAATTATTTTTATTACCTCTGTGGTCCTCTGTGAACCTCTGCGTTTCTCTGTGTAACAATAAGTACTGAATAATATTTAACTTTATAGAATTGATTTAATGTCAGTTGATGGAAAAATCAGATATAATTGTTATCAGAGAGATCAAACCGGCATTATCAGCTTACATAAGAAAAGCCCTTGTTTTGTTAAAGAAGGACCATGTACCTGATGATGATTCAATACATGATATCCGTGTTCTGATGAAGAAAGCACGGGCAACTCTTAAGCTGACAAAAACTCCGTTGAAATCGGAATGGTATGAAAAGGACTCGGGTTCACTTAAGCAGGTGGGGAAAACTCTGTCAGTCTGGCGGGATAATGCAGTGAACAGGAAGATTATGAAGGAACTAAAGAAGAAGTATCCTGAGATCTTTGTCCGCCTTAATGAAAATGAAAAAATCAGATCCTTACTAACAAAGCCAGACCTTTCAGTTATTCCTGAGAAAGATATGCAGCAAAATCTGCAGCAGCTTGAAGAGCTTCTCAGAAAAACCGGCTTCAGGATTCGCTTTAACCAGATGAAAGAGCTCGACAATGAGGCACTTAAGTTTCAGCTGATGCTTAGTTATCAAAAAGTTAAGGGAATCTGTTTTGCCTGCAGGCGCAACCCGAAACCTGAAAAGATTCACCTTCTGAGAAAACGGTCCAAGGATCTTCTTTATCAACTCTGGTTCTTCAGGCCCCATGATGACAGAAAGATTAAAGCCGCTGAGAAAAGACTTGGCAGGCTCACAACAAATCTGGGAAAGCATAATGATCTCACTCAACTTATGAATGCCATGAATTATGACTTCCCGGGAGATGGTAATTCTCCTGAGATGGATGAGCTTATAATTAAGATCAAAGGCATACAGGATAAGTTACTTCTTAAAATATGGGATGATGCCTTTAAGTGTTTTTCCCCCGGGATTGATATTAAAAAGTTTACCGGTTTAGACCTGATTGATATAAAGACCGTAGATATTGCAGCACAGGCTAATAGTACTGATAGTAATTTAGAATGATTCCAGATAAGTAAAGTATTTGTCAGATTGTTAATTTGTTAACAGTAGGGTATAACAGGCTGGATTATTTACACATAGACAAATCTATATATATCAATGATAACATAATATTTTTTGTAATAAATTTGTGTCCAATTTAATCAATTCATGACAACCCGGAGGAATTTCATCAGGATCTCAGCCATAGGTGCTGGAGCCCTTATTGCCGGTGCGGGCTCTTACAAAATTTTAAAAACACTTTCAAAACCGGAAGAGCTTAAAAATCTGAAGCTTGACCTGAGGCGTACAGCCACATATTGTGAAGTCTGCTTCTGGAAGTGTGCCGGCTGGGTATATAAGACATCAGAAGGAAAGATCTGGAAAATAATCGGTAACGATGAGGACCAGAACTGCAACGGACGTCTTTGTCCGAGAGGAACAGGCGGCCTGGGCATGTATTACGATGAGGAAAGGCTAAAGACTCCACTGATACGTGTTGAAGAACGGGGTAAGCAGGTATTCAGGCAGGCTACATGGGATGAAGCTCTTGAAGTAATTGCCGGGAAAATGAAAGAGATTTCTGCAAAGTACGGACCTGAAAGTATGGCCCTTTTTTCACATGGCTCAGGTTCAGCCTATTATACAACTCTCTTTAAGGCTTTTGGTTCCGGAAACATTGCCGAGCCCTCATACGCCCAGTGCAGGGGACCACGGGATGATGCCTTCACTCTTACATTCGGAGAGGAAGTCTACTCTCCTGAGATAACAGACATCCGCGATACAAAATGCCTGGTGCTGATAGGTTCTCATATCGGTGAGAATATGCATAACGGACAGGTTCAGGAGATGTCAGATGCAATTGATAAAGGTGCTGTAATTATTACTGTTGATCCAAGGTTCTCAACTGCCGCCGGGAAGTCGAAATACTGGCTTCCGATAAAACCGGCCACTGATATTGCCCTCCTCCTTGCCTGGATTCACGAGATAATTTACAATGAGTATTATGACAAAAAATATGTTGAAAAATACTGTACAGGCTTTGATAAACTAAGAGAATATGTAAAGGATTTCACTCCGGAATGGGCTTATGGAATAACTACAATAAAGCCTGACCAGATCAGTAGTACTGCAAAGGAGATGTCGGATGCAGCACCTGCTGTAATTGTGCATCCCGGCCGGCATGTTACATGGTACGGTGATGATACTCAGCGGCTTCGGGCAGTTGCAATTATAAATGCCCTGCTTGGTTCATGGGGCAGGAGGGGAGGTTTCTACAGGCCTGCAAGGTTTGATCTGGCACCTGTTAAATTACCTCCGTTCAAAGCTCCTGCAAGGGAATGGAGTGATCTCTTTCCCGGCAAATATCCTCTGGCGAGCCTGACAGTTTCAAATGCAATAATTGATGCAACAGTTCCGGAAAACAACCCGGCTTATCCTGTAAAGGGATGGTTAGTAAACGGTACTAACCTTATCTCAACAATACCCAATACGCCCAACACCCTGAAGGCAATTCAGAATCTTGATCTCCTTGTTGCCATCGATACAATGCCTATGGAGATTACAGGCTGGGCTGATGTTATTCTGCCAGAGTGCACTTATCTTGAGCGCTATGACAGCCTCAGGACTGGTCCGCACCGCAAACCTTCGATTGCATTGAGGATGCCTGCAGCAGAACCTATGTATGATACAAAACCCGGTTATCAGATTGCAAGAGAGCTTGCTGTGAAACTTGGTCTTCAGGATTACTTTCCGTTTGAGAAACAGGAAGATCTTCTTGACTGGCAACTTAAGCAGGCCGGGTCATCGCTTGAGGAGATGCAGAGACTGGGAGTGAAGAATTTTGAAAGGGATGCAGATGATTTGTATTTTGCTGAAGATGAAGAAGTTGAATTTTATACCGATTCAAAGAAAATAGAACTTTTTTCACCCTACCTCGAAAGCCTTGGCTTTGATCCTCTTCCAAGATATACTCAGCATCCGGAGCCTCCCGAAGGTTATTACAGGCTTATTTATGGCCGTGCGCCGATGCATACATTCAGCCGTACAGCAAATAATCCCAACCTGACTGACCTGATGGATGAAAACTCTGTCTGGGTCAATCCCAAGGTGGCAAAGGAGTGGGGCCTGATAAACGGTCAGTACATCTGGCTCAAGAACCAGGATGATATAGTAACAGATTTTTCAGTGAAGGTCAGGGTTACTGAGCGTATAAGGTGGGATTCGGTGTATATAGTTCATGGCTTCGGGCATAAGCAGCAGCAGATGAAAAGATGTTTTGGCCGCGGTGTCAGTGATACACAAATGATAACAAAAGTACTTGTTGATCCGATTATGGGAGGCACGGGAATGAGATCAAATTTTGTAACATTTGTTACAGAAAAGGCAGGAGAGGAGGTGGCCTCATGAGATATGCCATGGCTGTTGATACCAGGAAATGTGTTGGTTGCAGCGATTGTGTTGTTGCATGCCAGACAGAAAATAATGTACCTATAGGTTACTGCCGCGACTGGATTGTTGAGGTGACTGACGGTACCTACCCGCAGCTGGAGATGGAAATCAGGTCGGAGAGATGCAACCAGTGCGTTAATGCACCTTGTGTCAGATGCTGCCCGACCGGTGCCAGTCATTTCGCTGACGGTGGTATTGTTCTTGTCACGCAAACGGAATGCATAGGTTGCGGTGCATGCATTGCCTCATGTCCTTATGATGCAAGGTATCCGCATCCTGATGGTTATGTTGATAAATGTACCTTCTGCATCCACAGGATTAAGAACGGAATGAAACCCGCCTGTGTTGACGTTTGTCCGACTAAATGCCTGTACTTTGGCGATCTTGATGATCCAAACAGCGATGTGTCAGTAGTACTCAGGAAGCGCAAGTACAAGACACTGATACCTGAAGCAGGAACTAAACCTCAGCTATATTTTCTTATTTAACAATATTATTTTCAGTATATATGAATGAAGAAGTGATTGTCAGCGGGAGAATGAACCAGATGGTTGATCCGCATCTTCATATATGGCACTGGCAGATATCGCTCTACCTTTTTCTGGGAGGAATGGCAGCCGGGATACTTGCTATTGCGGCAGTATATTACATCCGGGGAAGGGAGAATGATTATAAAACTGCTGTAAGGCTTACTCCGTTCCTTACACCCTTTCTCCTTGTAATAGGGCTGCTTGCCTTATTCATCGATCTGAGGCATAAACTATTTTTCTGGCAGCTTTACACCAATATAAAGCTGCAATCGCCAATGTCGTGGGGTGCCTGGACGCTAATGGTAATTACTCCGGTATCTTTTATCTGGTGTGCACTTCATATCAGGGATATTTTTCCTTCCTGGGACTGGAAATTCAAATGGTTATGGGCTCTGGATGAGTTTTTTAACAAATACAAAAAAGCTCTTGCATGGGTGATGCTCATCTATGCAATAATTCTTGGAATATACACAGGAATACTTCTTTCTGCCTTCAATGCCAGGCCACTCTGGAATACTTCTATACTGGGACCGCTCTTCCTTGCATCGGGTTTGTCGGCAGGAGCAGCAGCCACCCTCTTGTTATCAAAGAATGAGGCAGAACGCAAACAGTTTGCCCGTATCGATCTGGTAATGATTGGGATAGAGCTTTTTCTGATAGTTCACATGTTTATGGGATTCCTGGCAAGTACCCAGGTTCAGATAGAAGCTGCAAACTTATTCCTGGGAGGACAATATACAATGTCATTCTGGATTTTTGTTGTGGCGCTCGGACTTGTAATTCCGGCAATCCTTGAAATAATGGAACTTGGCAGATATCATATACCTGTACTCGTTCCTGCTGTTCTTGTTCTCTTCGGCAGCCTGATGCTGCGGTTTATTATTGTATATGCCGGCCAGGTAAGCAGATGGCTTTACTGAGAAGGCTCTGCCCTGAGCCCTGCGCCCTGTGCCCTGTGCCCTGCGCCGTGAGCCTTGCGCCGTGAGCCTTGCGTTGTGAAAATTTTGTAACAAAATGTAAAAAATTAAGATATGACAAAATCAAAAGAAAGAAAGGTGAGACCTTACATCAACCCTTATGTTGGCGGGGTATTGCTCGGACTGGTACTTCTTGCAGCTAATTTTGTATCAGGCCGCGGACTGGGAGCAAGCGGTGCAATAAAAAGCACTGTAGTTACAGCCATGAATACAGTTGCTCCGGAAGCCAGTGCAAATTCAGGCTTTGTTAAGGAATTTGGAGAGGCTCACAGCGGCAGTCCGATGAAAACATGGCTTGTATTTGAAATGATGGGTGTGCTTGTTGGAGGCTTTCTCTCCGGAGCACTTGCAGGGCGTCTCAGGTTTAAGGTTGAACATTCTCCGAAGATAACCTCCCGTCGCCGGCTTATATTTGCTCTTGCAGGTGGTGTGCTGTTCGGCTTTGGTTCCCAGCTTGGCAGAGGCTGTACAAGCGGCTCGGCTCTGAGCGGAATGGCAGTACTTTCGCTGGGTGGCTTTGTTACAATGATGGCAATTTTCGGAACAGCCTTTGCCCTGGCATATTTCTTCCGCAAGAACTGGATATAAGGGTGGTTATAGGCGGAAGGCGACAGGCAACCGGAGGAAAGGTTTTGAAACCGCCCGACCGCTCGACCACATAACCGAAAGACTGCATGACAATAAGACATTAAAAAACAGACAATAATACAATTATATGGGACCTTTATCAGTAAACGAATTAATATCAGAGAATACAAACCTCTTCCTTGCATTCATAATTGGCATTGGATTTGGCTTTGTTCTTGAACAAAGTGGCTTTTCTTCAAGCAGAAAACTTGCCGGGGTATTTTACGGTTACGATACCGTGGTACTGAAGGTGTTTTTCACTGCTGCAATAACTGCAATGTTAGGACTGTTGTTTTTCAGCCTGTTCGGATGGATAGACCTTAACCTGGTTTATGTTAATCCGACATACCTGACATCGGCAATTCTGGGCGGTATAATAATGGGAGTAGGATTCATAATGGGCGGATACTGTCCGGGTACTAGTTTTTGCGGAGCTTCAATAGGCAAGCTTGATGCACTGGTTTTCATTGGTGGCCTTTTTCTTGGCGTATTTATCTTTGGTCTTGGCTATAACCTGTGGGAAGGAACCTATATGGCCAATTTCCTCGGATCACCAAAAGTGAGCGAAAGCCTGGGGATGAGTGATGGTATTTTTGCATTTATTCTTATAATTATTGCCCTGGCAATGTTCTGGGTTGCAGAATGGGCCGAAAAGAAATTCCCCAGGGAGGAATATTAATTGATTAAACAGTCTAACTTTGTATAATAATAAAAATCAGAAGAATATGAAACCGCGTACACTACTTGCAATGTTCATTATCCCTATGGGACTTATTATTGCAGCTGTTCCGCAGAACAAGACAAAACCCTATAAGCTTACAGCCGATCAGCTTCTTGCTGAGGTAAATACAAGGACCCAGTATATTACCCCTGACGCTGTTGCCGACATGATAGTAAAGAAGGATCCCTCACTCAGGCTTATAGATGTAAGGAGCCAGGAGGAATTTGAAAAATTCAGTCTTCCGGGCGCAGTTAATATTCCTGTGAATGATCTGCTTTCTGACAAGTATACTGATATACTTAACCAGGATGTTAAAATGAATGTATTCTATTCAAACGGAAGTCTTGTTGCAAATGAGGCCTGGATGATTACGCGTCAGCTTGGTTACATAAATAATTACGTCCTTGAAGGAGGTCTTAACTACTGGTTCGATGCAATAATGAATCCACAGAAGCCTTCAACCGTAAATTCTGATGAGGAATTTGCAAAATATGATTTCCGCAAGAGTGCAGGAGCTGCACTTGGAGGAGGAGGCGTTGTTGCATCAACGTCAGAACAGACGTCTGCTTCACCGAAACCTGCTATTAAACCTGCTGCAAAAAAGAAGAAGGCCGCAGGCGGTTGTTGAGATCATTAAAACAAAAAACAGGGCTAATCCTGAAATAGTCCGGCATTAATTTCTAAATTCATCTCAAATTTTATTGAGATGAACAGAATAATATTACTGCTTTTAGCATTAACCTTTCTTTTTAATTCTTCAGAGGGGCAGATTGTCCTGAAGGAGGCTCTGAGCGAACGTCAGACCTATTACAAAATAAATGCTACCTTAAATCCTGAAACTAAAACAGTTACAGGAGATATGGAAGCTTATTGGGTAAACAAATCACCTGATCTGGTGCCCGATATAAGGCTTCATCTTTATATGAATGCCTTTAAAAGCAATAAAACATCCTTCTTTTCAAACAGGATGATATCCGAAAAAAAGAATGATTTTGGCTGGATAAACCTATTGTCTTTTGATGACAGGAAGGGAAATGACCTGTTACCGGGATTGAAATATATAAGTCCGGATGACAATAATCCTGATGATCAGACAGTCGTTAGTGTTATGCTGCCTGCCCCTGCTAAACCGGGTGATACTGTTTTTATACAGGTAAAGTTTGAGACAAAACTGCCTAAGGGTTCGGCAAGAACAGGTTATAATGATGATTACTTTTTTGTTGCACAATGGTTCCCGAAATTTGGAGTATATGAGCCGGCTGGCATGCGCTATGCAGTTGAAGGTGCCTGGAACTGCCACCAGTTTCATTCTAATTCAGAGTTTTACGCAAATCATAGCGTTTATGATGTTGCAGTGACTGTTCCTGCCGATTATATTACAGGATCAGGTGGCATGCTTATAAATGAGGAAAATGCGCCTGACGGAAAAACAAAAACTCTTACATACAGGGCAGAGGATATTGTTGATTTTGCATGGACAACATGGCCAGGCTATGCAGTATATACTGATCAGTGGAAACATGTTAAAATTACACTTCTGCTTCCTCATGTCCGGAAGGATCAGGTTGAAAGGCAATTCACAGCAGTGAAAAATGCACTGGAATATCTCACTGAAAATGTAGGCCCCTTTCCCTGGCCTCACCTGACATTTGTTGATCCTCCCACTGTCGGATCTTTTGCCGGAGGAATGGAGTATACAACCCTGTTTACATCAGCCTCGGGTGATAAGGTTCCTGAGTTTCTGCATGTAACTGAAATGGTCACAGTTCATGAATTCGGACATGCATATTTTATGGGAATTCTTGCCAGCAATGAGTTTGAGGAGCCATGGCTTGATGAAGGTGTAAATACATTCTGGGAGGGAAGGATAATGGACCATTACTGGGGAAATAATTCCGGATTGATCAATCATCCCCTGTTTAAAATGTCCGACAAATCAATGGCGCGTATCTCCTATCTGAGCTCACCTGACAGACAGACTGTAACCAACAGGGAATTTTCCTGGGATTATCCTCACGATTCCTATGGTATGATGTCGTATCAGAAAGCCGGTATAGTACTGCATACGCTGATGGGATTGATAGGTGAGGATGCCATGAATGAGGTGTTTAAAGAATACTACCGTAGATGGGCATTTAAGCATCCTTCAGGCAAGGATTTTGTTGCCGTTTTTAATGATGTTGTACCGAAAATTCACGGAGATAAATTCGGACCTGATATGAACTGGTTCTTTGACCAGACACTTTACGGCACAGGAATAGCAGATTATGCGGTTAACTCATTCAGTAATGTCAAAATACGTGATTTTAAAGGTATTGTGTCTGAAGCAGACTCGATGAAATTTGTAACAAATGTTACAAAAGATGATTCTGTGTATATATCAAAAGTCATGCTGAACAGGCTTGGTGAAGTATGTCTTCCGGTTGATGTTATGATCCATTTCGATAATGGGGACACTATTATGGAATACTGGGACGGGAAGGCCAGGTTCATGGATTATAAGTATACAGGCACCAGGCAGGTTGACTGGGTAAAGCTTGATCCCGGATACAAACTTAAAATGGATGCAAACTTTGTTAATAATTCCCAGACCAAAGACCCTGACAGGGTGCCGTTAAGACGGTATATTGACAAATTCACAATATTTATGCAGTACTTCATCAACATAATATCACTTTAAACCGACTGAATATGAAAATATTATATAATCTAAAGACAGGTGCTGTATCATCTCTCAGATCGTGGAAAGGCATCGTTTTAAACTGGCTGATTCTGTTTATTCTGATAAGTCTTGTTTCCCTGCCTGTGAGGTCAGGTTTTAAAAGTATGCTTGGAAGCAGCATGGTTACTGAATTACTGCAGGATTCAATAAATGCAGATGTTATCACTGATCTGCTCCAGCCATTTATGGATATGTTTTCTGCGCTCACCACAGGATTTTTCCTTATAATCATATTAAGCTTCTTTTTAAATGCCTTCATAACAGGAGGTTTGTTCACAATCCTGAGAGATTCTGTCCCTGAAAAAAAGGCTTCAGTGTTTTTTTCAGGCGCTGCAGCAAATTTCTGGTCCTTTCTTGTTATAATAATCATAAATATTATGATTTTTTCACTTGTCACCGGCATTATTATAGCTGTTCCCTTTGTATTACTGTCTGCAGGAAAATCAGAAAGCAGCTTTATGTCAACAGGAGGGTCTTTTATGAGAATCGCATTTATAATAGCGGCTTTATTGATTCCGCTTATGCTCCTTACAACCGATTATGCAAGAGCATGGAAGGCTGACAGACCTGAAGCCGGGGCATTCAGCGCGATAGGATTTGGTTTCAGCAAGACTTTTAAAAGCTTTTTTACTTCATATCCGATGATGCTTTTACTTGTAATTATCCAGGCAGCTTTTGGATGGCTGACAGTGTCGAAACTGCTGTCAGCAAAACCATCTGCCGGTGGTGCTCTGTTCCTGTATTTTATTCTGGCACAGATACTTTTTATTGTCAGATTGTGGTTTAGAGCCTGGAGATACGGATCGGTTACAGCAGCAATGCAGGAATCTGAAACAAAGAAGTTATATCCTGAATATGAGTCTGATATGACTTTCGTTACTGACCCGGAAAAAAATGTAATCATTCAATCAGAAAATCACCCGTTATGACTGAAAACGCAGAAAGAAAAATGACTGATCCGTCAGTTGTGCCGGATGATGCAATAATAAAATCTCTTGTTGGTGATAAATTTGCCCTTTGGGATTCAGTTCTGACTGATGCAATGGCAACTTATTCAGGCATCGCAGGTGAATGGCGTTACTATAACGACGGAAAGCAATGGCTTTTTAAGATGGTTTTAAAGAAAAAGACTATTTTCTGGGCATCGGTTTTAAATGATTCCTTCAGGGTAACATTCTATTTTGGAGGAAAATATGAAGACCAGGTTATTAACAGTGGAATACCCTCAGGTCTGAAAAAGGACTTTGCTGAGCATAAGGGATTTGGCAAGATAAAGCCTGTAACAGTGACACTTACAGAGCAAGCAGATGTTAATACCGTTCTTGAGCTTATCGGCTTAAAAAGTAAACTGAAGTAAGATCTGACGATATGCGCATCGCCGGGAAATTTGTTTTCTGTCTGCTGATTTTTCTGCATCCTGTTTTGAATGCCCAGAATGCTGATATCAGGCTTTTAAGAACATTTAATTCTCCCGGGAACCTTTCTTCTGATGGTTTTTTCAGGTTTGTTTCTGACACTGAGCCTTATCTTGTAATCATTACACCGCTTGCAATAGGCG
>JAKLDT010000078.1 GCA_022703405.1 Bacteroidota bacterium
TCAACCTTTACATTATCCACCACCTGGTTTGTATCACCGGCCTTGAGAACTACCTCGTTTGCGTTTAATTTAACTGTCATGGCTGCCCGTATTAAATTAATTTCTGATCTTTTCTTCACTCTAAAGACGATCAGAGGTGAAAAATGTTGCATCAGCTGAGTGAAAATTCAGCAGAAAAAATATTATTACATAAATGTCTATTTTTTTGACACATTCAGATTTTTCTGCCGTCTTTTGCATAAAAGCATGATTTATGAGAGGGACGGTTTTGATTGCAAATGATGACAGAGAGCTGCTGAGCTCGCTGGAATCGGCTGTCAGAGAGGAGTTTGATAAGGTAATATCTCTGACAAACCCGAACAGGATTCCTGAGGCGCTTAAAAAGTGCAGTACTGATATTGCCCTTATCGATATGAATTTCCGGTCAGGAGTTCATAACGGCAATGAAGGACTATTCTGGATGAGGGAGATCTTTAAATTTGACAGGAATATAAGTGTTGTCATTCTTACCGATTCATCGGATTTTGAACTTGCCGTTAAGGCCATAAAGGAGGGCGCCGCTGATTATATACTTAAACCATGTGACGATTCCAAGCTTCTTGCTACTCTCAATGTTGCAATGCAGCTTCGTAATTCAAGGCTTGAAGCTTCAAATCTCCGGCAGGATAATATACAGCTGAAGAAGGAGATTAATAAGGGAGGAGAAAGGATAGTCCTTGGTGCCTCTCCGACAATGATCAACGTAATGAACATCGTTAGAAAAGTCGCGGCAACAGATGCCAATGTACTTATTACAGGTGAAAATGGAACGGGCAAGGAGCTTGTAGCCAGGGAGATCCACAATCTGTCGATGAGGTCGGGAGAACTGATGGTGAGCGTTGATATGGGCTCTGTAACCGAAACATTGTTTGAGAGTGAACTCTTCGGACATGTAAAGGGCGCTTTTACAGATGCAGCAGATGACAGGAAAGGCAAGTTTGAATCAGCTGACAAGGGAACCCTCTTCCTTGATGAGATAGGAAACCTGTCACTGCAGTCGCAGGCAAAGCTGCTGAGAGTGCTGCAGGACAGACAGGTTGTGAAAGTAGGTTCTAATAAACCTGTCCCGGTGAACATCCGTCTGATATGTGCAACAAACAGGGATCTGTCCCGGATGGTCAGTGATGGAGAATTCAGGGAAGATCTTCTCTACCGGATCAACACAATTCTTATTGAGGTGCCTCCCCTCCGTGACCGGGTTGATGACATACCTATACTGGCAAATCATTTCCTCAGGATCAATTCATTACGTTATGGAAAAGAAGGTATGAAACTTTCCACACATGCGCTTGAAAAGCTTTCAAATCACGACTGGCCCGGGAATGTGAGGGAACTGCAGCATGCTATTGAAAAGGCTGTGATACTAAGTGATTCCCAGGTTCTTAAACCGGGGGATTTCATGTTTGCACAGACAGGGCGAAATATTACTCCTTCAGAAATGACTCTTGAAGATATGGAAAAGAAAATGATAGGAGAATGCATACGTCGCTATGAGGGCAATATGAGTCTAGTTGCCATTAAGCTTGGAATTACCCGCCAGACGCTTTACAATAAGATGAAGAAGTATGGGATATAATATCTGTTATTTAAGAACTTACACAGAGGAAGACAGGAGCTAAAACAGAGAACCACTGAGATCTTAATTAAATCTGTTTTCTCAGTGCTCTCTGTCTTTCTCAGTGAATCTCTGTGTACTTAAAAGAATTTCATTTTTCTTCAGTTTTTATATCCTCTTATTCTTCACTTTACAACCTGGCCGTCGAAGAGGTTGATAATCCTGTGAGCATATCCGGCATCCCTGTCGGAGTGTGTTACCATTACAATTGTTGTACCTTCCTTATTGAGTTCTGAAAGGAGGTTTATTACTTCAATACCATTCTTGGAATCGAGGTTCCCTGTGGGCTCATCAGCCAGGATAAGCTTCGGATTTGCAACAACAGCTCTTGCAATTGCAACCCTCTGCTGCTGTCCACCGGAAAGCTGCTGTGGGAAATGTTTTGCCCTGTGGCTTATTTTCATCCTCTCAAGGACCGATTCCACCTGTTTCTTCCTGTCTGACGATTTCATTTTAAGGTAGATAAGTGGCAGCTCAACATTCTCATAGACATTGAGTTCATCAATCAGATTGAAACTCTGGAATACAAACCCGATATTCCCTTTTCGGAACATAGTCCTGTCTCTTTCCTTCAGGTTTGCAACTTCCGTACCGTTGAACAGATAGCTGCCTGATGAAGGATTGTCGAGCAGTCCGAGTATGTTGAGCAGAGTTGATTTGCCGCATCCCGACGGCCCCATGACTGCAACATATTCGCCTTCCTTTACTTCAATGTTTACTTTATTGAGAGCTGTGGTCTCAACCTCTTCAGTTCTGAAGATCTTTGTTAATTCATTTGTCCTGATCATTGCCTTAGTTATAAAATTGTAAATACTATATTTTCCTGTTATTTAAAAATCAGTTTTTCATTTTTTCCGAAGGTCTCATAGCCCGAAACTATAACCTTTTCACCAGGTTTGAGTCCTTCAAGAACTTCATAGTACCTTGGATTTTTTCTGCCTATTGATATGCTTCTGCGTGTGGCATACGACTCAGATTCATCAAGTACATAGATCCACTGGCCTCCGGTCTCCTGGAAAAATCCTCCAATGGGCACAAGTATTGCTTTCTTTGGCTGCCCCAGCTGAAGACTTGTATAATATGTCTGACCTGTTCTGATGTTTGCCGGCATTGAATCCTGAAATACCATGTCAATTTCAAAAGTGCCGTTCCTCACTTCAGGATATACTCTTTTTACAACAAGATCAAATTCGCTTCCCTGCCTGTCGAGTGTTGCCGTGAGCTGTGTTCTTACCCTGTCGATATAATGTTCATCTATCTGGGCCGTAACCTTATACGAGGTAAGTACATTTATCTGGCCCATGTTTGCACCTCTCTGAATTGATTGACCAATCTCAGGAGTCAGTAAACCTAGCTGGCCATCAACAGGCGCCTTGACATTAAGATTCTCAGCTCTCTGCCGTACCAGGTTAAGGTTTTTCCGCATATTATCGAGGTTGGTGACCATTGAATTTATATTGATCGAATAAAAGATTGAATCCTGCTGCTGACGCTCCAGGTACAGCTCCTTCGAATGAACAGCCATATCATAATCTTCTTTCGAACGGATAAATTCTTCCTTTGAGATGAGGTTATCTTTCATAAGAGTCATGTTCTGCTGATAGTTCCTCTCCTTCCTCTCAATATCATATTTCAGGTTAACAAGCTCCCTCTTGATCTGCAATCTCTGTTGCTCCATATTGATCTGGGTATTTCTCAGGAAGTTTTCTTTTTCAGCCAGCTGGGCTTCACTGTCGAGTATATTAAGATGAAGGTCAGGGTTGGACAACCTGAGGATTATGTCTCCTTTTTTTACCATAGTCCCTTCTTCAATAACTTTCTCTTCAACCCTTCCGCCTTCCTGGGCATCGAGATAGATAATGCTTATGGGTTCGACAGTTCCCGGAACAGTAATGTAATCATTGAACTGATCCTCGGTCACACTTTCAATTATGAGTTTGTCCTTTTCTACCTTGTAAGTTGATGTGCGGCTCGTGAAGAATGCCATGTAAATGAGTATTATAAAAGCCAGACCGGCAGCAGCGTACAGAATGTGTTTCTTCTGAATTCCCGTTTTCTTCTCAATTGGTCTGTCCATCGATTGCAGTGGAGTATCCATTGTGTTGTAAATTAGATGTTTAGTTATATATTAAGTTTTGATAATCGCCTGTTGAGTAAAGCTGAATTGTGAGTTTTCTTATTATCACCTGCAGCTTTGTTCTCAGTAATTCTGTTTCCGCATTGAAAAGAGTTGTTTTTGCTGCTGAATAATCAGTCACATCAACAAGTCCTGATTCAAATTTCTTTTCAACGGCGGAGAAAGATTTCTTGTTAAACTCGAGGTTGGAAGCTGCGGCTTCGAACTCATCCCTGCCGCTGTTGAAGTCAAGGCAGGCATTCTCAATCTCTGTGTAAAGTGTGTTCTTTTCAAGTTCAAGCCTGAGCTCGGTATCGTCTCTTTTAAGTTTCGCCATCTTGATGTTCTTCCCTGTGTTGTAATTATTAAACAAGGGAATTGAAAGCGACATCCATATTGCCTGGCTGTTGTTGTTTTTAAGCTGGGTCTGGAAAGATGCCTGTTCCTCGGTTGTTTCATTCATCATTTTATAGTACCCTGTATATATTGAACCGCCAACTGAAAGCCTGGGGGAGATTAATCCTTTAGCTGCGGCATATTGCCTCTTATTTGCCTGAAGTTCGAATTCAATTGATTTCAGCCTTGGAAGTACCTGTGCAGCAATTGAATAAATGCTATCGGTCTCATAATCCGCATCAGTTATTACAAGTGTGTTCATTTCAGGCATCAGGACGTCAAATTCTGTTCCCGGCTGCAGCTGCAGCATCTGTTTAAGGGTAGTCAGGGCCTGACTGGCCTTTGTCTGAGCTATTGTGAAGGAAAGTTTGTCGGCTGATGCACGGCTCTCCATCTCATATTGCTTTGACAGGGCTTCCCTACCAGTTTCAACCATTTTTGTTATCCTGAAAAGCTGTTTCTCCGACTGTTCAAGCTGTAGCCTTGAAGCTTCCTCGAGGCCTTTTGTATACAGTACCTGGTAATACTGCCCCATTATCTCAACAACAAGAGTGTTCCTTACAACCTTTTCAGATTCCACACCTGCTTTCAGAAGAAACCTGTTGGCAAGTAAGGTATTGAATGTTGCAAGGCCGTTAAACAAATTAACGGAGGAGTTTATTGCATATTCATTGCCGAGGTTCTGGTTGAAAGTAATAAGGTTTGTTACAGAGCTCACAGAGCGGCCGAAACCCATGTTGGCATTAGTGCCTGCATTTACAACAGGCAGTACATCCATCTTCGATTTGAAATAGTTAAGCTCAGCTGATTCTGTAAGAAGCTGCTGCCTCTGAAGATTAATATTATTTGTTATTGCATAATTGATGCAATCTTCCAGTGTCCATTTTTTCTGCTGTGAATAAGCTTTCCCCGCAGTCAGGGCAATCAGTATAAATATTGAATAAAGCAATTTTTTCATTCTTCAGTTCTGTTTTCGTAGAGAAAGCAAACAGGATGCCATTCTCTCAAATATCAGATTATGAGATATATATAATTATTCGCTCTCCGGAGAGTGTAAAAATATTAGACACATAGCGTCAAAAAGAAGGACAGATTCCCGATTATCTTCTATCGCTATCCGGAACAAACAATAATGAAACAATGATTTTCAGGTAACTGGAACTTTTAAGTTCACTCCGGGCTTCTATCCAAATCAGATTCAAACACTTAATTGCAATCCCAGAGAAATGTATTATTCTGGCTATATTAGCAATATTAGCTATATATTTCTCTCAGTCATTACAATACCCTTTAAATTTGGTAAAATACTATTCGTATCGAAGTGCATCAACCGGATTTCTTCTAGCTGTATCCCAGCTTTGCAGTGTAACAATAGTAACGACAAAAGCAAAAGTTCCTAATCCTGCCAATGCAAATACCCACCAATCCAAAGTTGTTTTATAGGCAAAATTCTCTAACCACTTTTGCATGAGTTTATAGGCAATTGGTGATGCTATTATAAATGCTGCCACCACCCAGACCACAAAGCGGTAATTTATTATTTTGAAAATGTCCGGTAACTTTGCCCCGTTCACTTTTCTTATTCCAATTTCTTTGGTTTTGTTTATGCAAATTTGAATTACCTGACCAAGTATGCCGAGCATCACTAATACAAACGCTACTATGGAGAAGACTGAAATTGCTTTGCCAAGTTGTTCATCTTTTGCGTACATAACGTTAAGCCTGTCATCAATGAATTCAAATTCCATCGGGTATTCATCAGGCATAACTGATTTCCATACTTTTTCCATCTCTGATAGTTGATATGTAAAATTTCCTTCAGATAATCGTACGGAATAATTTGGAAAATTATTGATGTACTGGTGGTCAATGGCAATGATTACAGGGGTTACGGCTTCCCTGAACGACATAAACTTAAAATCTTTCATTACGCCTGCGATAGTATAATAGTCCCAAAATTTTGGATTTTCACTTTCTTTCCATTGATTTTTTTTCATTCCCGTTTCATTTACAATACATATTTTGTCGGTTTTCCCCTTTCCAATTGTCCAGTTATCAAGCATTTCAATATTGTAAGTCTTAACAAAATCATTATCTGCATAAATCAAATATCCGTCCTCACTATTGCGGCCTAATGAAGCATTTATTATGCCCGGAATACCCTGGCTGATAGATGAACTTTCCACAAATGGCAACTTTCCCATTTCGCTTTTCAGGGCATTTGCCAACTTCAAATTTCCATTTAGTTTCAAGTAGATAATGTTTTCTTTCTGAAAACCGAGATCGGCATGTTTTGCAAAATGAAGCTGTTTGGTAATAAAGAATAAACAGATAAGTAAGCCTAAAGCAACTGTAAATTGTGAAATGGACAGAACATTTGTCGTAAAGCTTCCTCCATGTTTAACATATCCGCCTTTCAGATATTTTATTAAGTTGAACTTTATCAATCCCCATTGTGGTATAATTGTATTTATGAGTATTATAGAGCTTATTATCAGAATGAAAAACAGGAATGGAGTTGGTTTAAATAACAATCCTATGCTTATTGAGCTTTCCAATAATTGGTTAGCTAAGGGTAACAGATTGAAAAATAGTATTAATGATATTGCTGTTGCTGTTGCAAATAATACTCCGATTAATGACTCTGACAGAAAATATTTAAAAATATTTGAAAAAGAAGCGCCGTTCGTTTTTCTTATCCCGATACTTTTTATTTGTGATTGATGCTGAGCTATGGAATAGTATATATAGTTAATTATTGATAGTACCAATATCAATATTGCTATGGAAGTTAACAGCAATATCAGTTTTGTATTTCCTTTTTTTGTATAGTATGATTGGTCATGAATATCGGTTGACGACAAATAAATATCCGATATAGGTTGTAATTCAATTTTTTCGTGAATTTTTTGATATTTTTTCAGGCTGCTGTTTAATTTATCTGTGAAATCAACAGGACTGATATTATCTATTAATTTTACATAGTAAATTACAGGTTTTACACTGTATCCACTTATTTCCATCTGGCACCACTGCATACCTCTCTCAATATTCAGAAAAATAGAGATGTCGGGAAAACTTGAATTTTGCGGTAAATCTTCAACAATGGCAGATACATACAACTCGACTTTTTCTTGAAACTCATTAAATTCGATTTTTTTACCAAGAGCATTTTCTCCCTTAAACATCTTATCAGCCATTGATTGTGTGAGCACGACAGAGCTATTATCCAGCAAATTTTTATTTCTCGACTTTTCAACAATTTTAAGCGATAGCAAATCGAACATTTCGTCTGTGGTTTTCATACTGTAATCATACTTGAAACTTTTGTTGTCAGTCAGTAATAAGAAGTTCTCGCCACAGTTAATGTTGTATGGAGCCACATGTTCAATTTCGCTGTAGTTGTCCTTTAATATGTTTCCAAGATTGTAATCAAAAGCAGTAGTCTTTTCATCAAAGAATTTAGAATCAACATCTACCAGCCTGTAAATACGCTCGTGGTCTTTAATGCTGGTATCAACAGAAAATTCACTGAAGGCATAAAGCCCAATGATTATACATACAGTAAAACCTACAGCAAATCCGCCAATAATAAGTACAGAGTAAAGCTTATTCCGTTGTAAGCTCCTGAATGCTGTTTTTAAATAATGTATAATCATGATTCTGAATTCTTATAATGCTTTTCATCGGTAAAGACACAATTCTTGTGCAATTATTTTTAAAGTATAGAATATCTGCGCTTTAGTATAGTTGTAGTTACGACCCGCTTTTGATGAAGTGTTAAATTTTTTGACGCCATCGTTAATCTTTTTAACACCTTATGTCTCTCATAACATACGATCTGACAGAATCATTTAATTCGATCAACCGATGATTGTGAGCAAACATTTCCTCTTTTTTGGCATAATTGCTACTAATTTATTTTAAAGGAACAGGTTCTGTCAATTTATCATTCTGGATATGTAATTTATTACGACAAGTTGAATATTGAAAATCATATTACTGTATTCATGTGTTTTTCCATGATTTAACATGATTAACATAGAGCAATTTTAACATTAACAAAAATTAATAGAAAATCAGACCTAATATCTTTCAATATTTCTAAATTTGATAAGCCTATCAATTAACGATTTAAAGAAAACATAATAATAAACTTCAAAAGCAAAAAGATGAAAGCAAGAAAATTTACAAGGCGTGAGGTAATAGCAACAACCTCTGCAGGAGCAATCGGAACAATGATCAACTGGCCTCTCAATACTTTAGGTTCAGGCACTTTTGCAAAAGAGAAGCTTGCTGTTCTCGGCGGCGAGAAAGTTCACAAGGGAACCTGGCCCTCATGGCCTGTATGGGATCAGACTGCCGAAAAGGAGATCGTTGACATGCTCAGAAGCGGAAGATGGTGGAGGGGCAACGGGGAATATGTTGAGATTTTTGAAAAGAAATATGCTGAACTGATGGGCGCAAAAAGATGCCTTGCAACTGCAAGCGGAACAACTGCGCTTATGACTGCAATGGAAACTCTCGGTGTTGATGCCGGTGATGAGGTGCTTGTTTCTCCCTATACTTTCATTGCCACATATAATGCAATATTCTTTCATAAAGCCCTTCCGGTATTTGTTGATACCGATCCTGAAACCTTCCTTATGAATCCGGCAAAGATTGATGAGAAAATTACCGACCGTACAGTTGCCATTGTACCGGTGCATATTTACGGGCTCCCGGTTGACATGGATGGTGTTAATAAGGTGGCAAAAGCTCATAATCTGAAGGTTATTGAAGATGCCTGCCAGGCATGGCTTGCCGAGTACCGTGGTAAGAAAACAGGTACGCTTGCCGATCTGGGCTGCTTCAGCTTCCAGAACTCAAAACATATTCCTGCAGGAGAGGGAGGCGCTATTCTTGGAAATGATGATGATGTAATGGACCGTGCTAATGCAATTCATAACTGCGGACGGCCTTATGGCAAAATGAAACCTGTCGCAGGATATCCATACAGGGGAGGCAACTTCAGGATGCAGCAGTCGCAGGCCCTTATCCTTCTGTCTCAGATGAAAAGGATAATTGCCGATAATGACAAGAGGCTTGAAAATGCCCTCTATCTCGACAAAAAACTTAAGGAGATACCGGGAATTATACCCGTAAAACCGGCCAGTGGCGCAACAAGGGCTGTATATCATCTCTATCCCTTCCGTTACAAAAAGGAAGTATTCAATAATGTTCCCAGGGAAAAATTCATTAATGCTCTTGTAGCTGAAGGTATTCCTGCAACAGGCGGTTATGGAAAGCAGAACAAGGATCTCCTTTTCGAGGAAGCTTTTAATTCAAGGGGATACAAGAGGCTCTTCTCCGAAGCACGGCTTAAGAAATGGAGGGACGAAAACTCACTTCCGGGCAACGATCAGGTTTGCGATGAGGTTGTTACAATATACCAGAGTAACCTGCTTGCATCAAAAGCCGATATGGATGACATCGTAAATGCAGTTTCAAAGGTTTATGAGAACCGAGCTGAACTGGCAAAGAGTTGATTGTTAATTAAATAACAGTAAAGTATTAAAATTAAAGTATTTACAGGATGAGTACATTCAACAGAAGAAGTTTCATTAAAACTTCAGTTGCCGGAGGATTTGCAGCAACAATAATAAGGCCTTATGATACATTTGCATCGATTGGAGTTCAGCAGGCATCGGGGCCGGAGGTATCGCTGACTACAGGCGATAACCGTGCCGATATGGCTTTCAGGGCTCTTAAACCTTTCTCAAAACAGATTTCGCAGGCAATAGGGAAGAAGCGGGTGATTCTTAAACCCAATAATGTTTCAATTGACATACCCCTCTGTGCAACACATGTCGATACTCTTGAAGGTATCCTTGAGTTCATGAAGTCTATAGGAAAGGCTGATCAGTGCATAATTGCCGAATCAGCTGCCGGCGGCGCCACTCTTGACGGTTTTTCAAATTATGGTTATATGAAGCTCCTGAGCAAATATCCTGTGAAGCTTGTTGACCTTGATGCTGAAAAGATAGAAACAGTTCACGTATTCGATGAAAAGGATTTCAGACCACATGCAGTGCGTGTTTCCAGCCTTCTTCTGGATCAGAACAACTTCGTGGTATCTGTTGCCAGAATGAAAACTCACGACAGGGTTATAGCAACCTTATCACTTAAGAATATCGTACTGGGAGCACCTATCAAGGATAAGGGATTCTCATGGAGCCCTTCAAGGAAACCGGGTACTGTAAATGACAAGCCAATAGTTCACGGAAGCGGTTACAGGGGGCTTAACTACAACCTCTATGCTCTCTCAGGCCGCCTGCACCCTCACCTTGCTGTTATTGACGGTTTTGAGGGAATGGAAGGAAATGGCCCAAACAGGGGCACTCCGGTCGATCACAGGGTGTGCGTTGCAAGTCTTGACTGGTTTGCTGCCGACAGGGTTGGCATTGAGCTGATGGGCATTGATTTTGCAAAGGTAGGCTACCTCAATTTTTGCGCACAGGCAGGAATGGGACCGGCTGATATAAGCAAGATCAGTATAGTTGGAGAGAAGATTTCGGACCATATTAAACCCTACAAGCTCAGCGACAGCCTTGAAAAACAGCTTGTATGGATGAATCCTGTTTCGTAAAAAGAGGTTTTTAACAAATTTTTACTATTTTTGAAAGACCGGCTGGTTTTAACAAAATAATTTAAACCAAATTCTGGTCTCAGATGAAAAGGAATTCATTCTTTTTTGAGTTTATTAAAAGCGGACCATTTATCCTTCTCCTGGTACTGGCCATACTCATTCTGGCAGGCATACTGATATCAAATCACCGCCAGAAAACCGTTCAGCTTAAGGAAGATGTGCTTTATATTGCTCCAAAACCAAATAAATAATCAATATCAATGATCAAATCTTCATTAGTTAAATACAACCTGGTACAAATGGTTGTATTTCTGATTTTTATATCAGCATGTTCTAATTCGTCAAATAAAAACAAAGTCTCAATGAATGAATCTTTTTCTCCCGGAACCTATGGCTATGATCTTGCCTTTTTTACAAAACATAATATTCCCTTTTTGGAACTGAAAGGTGCCGATAATGATGCCCGTCTCCTTATTGTACCCGGATACCAGGGAAGGGTTATGACGAGCTCAGTGGCAGGCAATGCAGGAGCCAGTTTCGGATGGATAAATTACAGGTTCATTGAAGCCGGGAAACCCAGCAGCCAGTTTAATCCCTATGGTGGTGAGGAAAGGTTCTGGATTGGCCCTGAAGGCGGACCGTTCTCAATTTATTTCAAACCCGGTACCGAACAGATATTTACTAACTGGATTGTTCCTAAAGAGATAGATACAGAGTCGTTTGAGACAGTGTCAAAATCTGACAGCCAGGCTGCATTCAAAAGGGATTTTTCTCTTGTAAATGCTTCAGGTACCAGACTTGAAATAGGAGTTGAAAGAAACATAAAACTGCTTGGTCACTCCGAAACCGAAGCTGCACTGGGTATTCCGATTGATAAATCACTCGCGTTTGTTGCTTATGAATCGGAAAATATCCTGAAGAATAATGGTCAGGCAGCCTGGGATGAAAAATCAGGCGCTCTGTCGGTATGGATACTGGCAATGTTCAATCCCTCTCCTTCCGGAATAGTTTTTATCCCGTTTAAGAAAGGGCTGGAAACTGAAGCCGGAAAAATAGTTAATGATGACTACTTCGGTAAGGTTCCTGCTGACAGGCTGATAGTGAAGGACGGTATTTTGTATTTCAGGGTGGATGGAAAACACAGAAGTAAAATAGGCATAACGCCAATGCGAGCCCTGCCTTTCTGCGGAAGTTATGACCCTGATAAGAAAGTACTTACACTATTGTGGTATTCTGCCCCGGAGTCTCCTTCAAAATACGTCAACAGCAAATGGGGAAAACAGGATGATCCCTTCAGCGGAGACGTTGTGAATTCGTACAATGACGGACCTGTTGAAGATGGCAGCATTATGGGACCCTTCTATGAAATTGAAAGTTCTTCTCCCGCAGCCTTTCTTGCTCCCGGAGGAACAATAACTCACCGGCAGAGGATCTTCCATATTACCGGCGATGAACAAAAGCTGTCGGAAATAACTGAAAAGCTCTTTGGTGAGAAACTTTCTGATATTTCATCAGTCTTTTAGCA
>JAKLDT010000079.1 GCA_022703405.1 Bacteroidota bacterium
CCGAGGCCCATAGGACCAACTCCCGCGAGAATTGCCATTTTGCCTCCTTTCCTGATTCCCATTTCATGCTTGTAGGTTCCGGGTGGAACATGATAGCTTGCATGGAAAGCGCCAACGATGCATGACATTGGTTCTGAGAGGGATGCCGGGAAAAATGCTTCCCCGTCATAGGGGAGAAGGCAGTTTGCTTCCATTACAATGGGTGGAATAAGTATGTGTGTTGCATCACCTCCGATATACCTGTATGAATAGCCGGGAGCATTAAGTGTTCCCATATGGTTCATTGCCGGCTGAATTGAGAATTTCTGACCGGGTTTGAAACTATCCTTCCATTTTTTGCCCACTTCAAGGATTATGCCTGCAAATTCGTGCCCTATCATTGTCGGATTAACATGTATATCATCCGGCACTCTTTTATGGTCAGCACCCTGCATAGCTGCCTTGTATGATGACATGCAGATGCTGTCGGATATAACCTGTGCAAGTATCTCATCTTCCTTCATTTCCGGAAGTTCAAACTCCTCAAGACGGAGATCTTTTTTACCGTATATCCTAACTGCCTTAGTCTTCATAATTTGAAAATTAATTTTAACCCACCCCTTGCCCCTCCAAGGAGGGGAACCATATCAAATCTTTCTGCTTTGTTAACGTTCTTTCTCAATTCTGCATTTCTCACATCTCACATCTCAACATCACGCCTGATGATTAATACCTGTCGCCTGACGCCTGTTGCCTGTAACTTTTCATCTATCCCAACATCACCTGTCCTCCGGTCACCGGAATAGCCTGACCGGTTTCATATTCCTGATCGATGATGTAGAATATGGCCTTCATGACATCTTCAAGCCTGCATCCCCGCTTCATAGGTACCTGGTCTTCATAAAATTTTCTTACGTCGTCAATATTTTTAGCGCCAGGAACCTTCCCAGCCTTAAGGTATTGAACAAAGAGCCCGTTATGCGGATCGGACCAGAGCGGCCCTTCGTAAAAGTTACCGGGGCAGATTGAATTTACCTTTATCCTGTCAGGAGCCAGCTCCAGTGCAAAAGACTGGGTGAGCCCAATACCACCGAATTTGGCTCCGGCATAAGCAAAATTCCTGTTGCTGCCCCTCAGGCCTGATTTTGAATTTATCTGGATAATGTCGGAGAAATAATCAGGATTCTCTTTGTGCTGTATCCTCATAACTTCGGCTGAATATTTGGCACAGTGGAAATACCCGCTGTAATTCACCGATGTTGTTTTTGAAAATGCCTCAGGGTCCATCTCATCAAGTCCGCCTGCCCTCAGTATTCCGGCATTACTTATCATGATATCGAGCCCTCCGAAATTCATTACAGTTGCCATGGCAAGTTCCTTTACTGATTCAGGATCAGCAACATCTGTTTTTACAAACAGCGCTTTTCCTGTCGATTTCAGTGAAGACAGTTTTTCCACAAGAGCCGATCCTGTCACTTCATTCATGTCAGCTATTACAACATTCATGTTTTTAAGATACAGGGCTTCAGCTATCCCGGCGCCGAATCCCTGGGCACCTCCCGTAACAATTGCTATCCTGTTGTTCAGTCTGTTATCAGAACCAGGCGCCTGAGCTATCTTCCTCCTGTAGTTTTCAACCTCCCATTTATCTATGAATGACACTTGTTCCGGTGTCAGGAACTTGATTCCACCGCATTTGACTGCATAATAACTGATCCTGACAAGATCTTCATAGATGTCGAGGACTGATTCAGCAGAAGCAAAACTCTCTGCAAAGGCAAAAATGCCCATGTCTTTTATTACCAGTACTTTTGGAGTGAATCCGTATTCCTCACGGAATCGTGGCAACTGGTATCTGACCGATTCAACAATTTTCTCTGCTGTTGAAGAATGCTCCACATACATGTATCTTGTTTTGCAATAAACTATTATGTCGGGAGTAAGCGGCAAAGATATCTTGTGAAATTCCTGCTGGTTTTTGTAAAACTCTGAAATTATATTGTTGTTCCTGTGCCTTATTACACCTGGTTTCTCCCCTGCAAGAAGCATTCTGAGCGCTGGCAATGCCTTGTGCAAGATCTTGTTATATGGAATTTCAATAGCTTCTTCAAGAGGCTTTACCTCAGAACTGATTGCAGAGATTATCTCTTCGTAAATGCTTTTTATTTCATCAGTTGTATCGGCACTGACAAATGACCCATGGTTTTCAAGAAGGATGATTTTCGGATCGGAAGAATACTTTGCCCTGTATGCAATTATTTCATCCTCAAGCTTTTTGAAAAGGATGTAGCCGGGATCGGTGTAGGGTATAAACAAAGCAGCTTCACCAAAAAGCCTGTTGATTATGTTTTTTGCATTCCTGCTGCACAGAACACCGTTTATCAGGGTAGGATGGAGGTGAACAACATAGCTGTATTGGATAAGATTATGCAGGGAAGTCTCAACTGATGGTCTTTTGTTAAGAGAAGGATCTGCAAGGCTTTTGAAAAGGTACTGTTTTACCTGTTCCTCCCTTTCCGAAGGATTTTCTGAATATTTGTTAGAGGAAATAAGCTGCAGCTTATCCCTTTTCAGGGCTACAAGGCCGTCTTCACTCAGATCTGCCAGCGGGTAGCCACTGGCTTTTATCCAAAGTGTCGATTCATCCTTGAAAGATGTGTTTCCTCCTCCTGCAATCACATAATTCTTATCCCTGCCATATAAATGGGAGATGCTTATAAGTTCCTTCAGCTCAGGTTTCATTTTACCTTCCTGTTTAGATAATATTCAATTACATACTGTCCGAGTTTGGCCAGTTCCTTTTTCTGTTCGCCGTTGTTTTTTCCGTTTTCCATAACATATCCCTGGCGGCCTTCATACCTGAGATACTGATGTGCCGCAATTATACATGCACCTTCCCAGGCAACAAGCTTCATCGTCTCATCGAGAGGCACCGATTCGCGTGTACTTACAGTCAGAGGAATCATTTCAGGGCTGTTATGTTCTGTTCCGAAAGTAATAATAAAGCCTTTGCTGTTAAAGAAATCAACAAATTCCTTCAGTATTTTTCCGTCATTTCTCCCCGGAATAAGTTCAATGCATACAACTCCGAGCTTTTTAAGTGACTGATATAGTTTTTCATAATCGCCTTCGAACTCCGTGAACTTTCCTGAGGGATCATCAAGGAGCACCGGATAACATGGTATGCCGCCTGCCTTAAGAATGATTTCAATTATCTTGTTAAGTTCAAGAAATGACTTTTCGTTCTCTTCAACAAAGGCAGCTCCACCGCTTTTGAGCAGGTTCGACCGGATCTCATTCTCAACAGCTGCCTGATTGTTTATGTCAGCTTTTGCCTTTTTTCCTCCATATAAGGCTTCAAGGAAGGAAAGCTGTTTTTCCGGATCTGTGAATTTATTAACAGCTGCCATCCTCACTGCTTTTGCAAGATGGCGTTCCCGAACAAGTTCCCTTGCATAATCCTTCCTTATCTTATTATATGAAAGTGTAAGTTCAGGTTCCTGTCTTACTATCAGTTCATTCAGCTTGCCTATCATGGCTTTCATCTGTCCCTGACTTTCCCTGATTAATTTCCACAGAGCTATTCTTTGCTTTAAACCGGTATGGAAGGGATAGTCCAGTCCCTTGCCGCTGAAATAGATCCTGCCCGGGTTATTTGGGTCATTTATCCTTATACCATTCTGTTGTTCCTCTTTGAGCAATCCGATAAATTCTATGTTGAACAAGGGAAAAATATTGTTCTGAACACAGCCCTTATGAAAAGAAGCATATCCGTCAGTTACATAGAAATCGTTAATGCCGAGAACAGCAATTTTCTCTTCCTTAGCCATTCTGAAGATGGCCTCCATGTCAGGGAAGGCGCTGAAGGAATAAGGAGTATGAATATGTCCGTTCACCTCACGGAAAGAGTCGGTAGTTACTCCTTTCATCTTTTTTACAAGGAGGTCAAGGGGCGGAATGTCTTCGAGGAAATGTTTCATCTGTAAATCAGTTCTTTATTTCTAATCTGAGTCCGGCAACATGATTATTTATCTCTGTCATAAGGTCTTGCGGAATTCTGAAATCAACAGCTTTTACATTATCAAGAACCTGCTGCGGATTTCTTGCACCTGCCAGGACACAGGTGATGCCTGCTTGTTCCTTGGTCCAGTTAAGTACGAGCTGTGTAAGCGTAACATTAAGCTCTCCGGCAATAACGTTCAGTTTTTCCGTGAATTCAATTATCCTTGACAGGTTAGGCTCCTTATAGAATGGAGTATCCGGTCTGCTGTCGCCATCATTGAAATTGTGATCTTTTTTGAATTTACCTGTGAGCAGGCCTCTCTGCAACGGGCTATATGCAAGAATGCCAACATTGTTCTTCAGGCAGAAAGGAACAGATTCCTTTTCTATTGCACGGTTAACCATGCTGTATGGTATCTGGTTTGATGCGATGTGGTAAGTTTTCAAAGCTTCATCCATCTGCCCTGCTGAATAGTTTGATACCGCACCGGCTCTTATCTTTCCCTGCCTTATAAGTATCTGCAGGGCCTCCATTGTCTCGGCTATTGGTGTTGTGGCATCCGGCCAGTGTATCTGATACAGGTCAATGTAGTCGGTTCCCAGCCTCTTCAGACTCATGTCGCAATCGGCCAGTACACGTTCCTTCGATGAATAGGCGTAGATGTCAATGTTTTTTCCGTCATTGTCCTTTGTTGAAAAGTAGAATTTGCCTTTTTTTTCATCCCACACCATGCCGAACTTAGTGAGTATCTGTGTTTTGCTTCTCTTTCCCTTAACTGCCTTACCTACAAGTTCTTCGCTCAGTCCGAATCCGTAAACTGCAGCTGTATCAATTGTTGTCATTCCATGATCAACAGCTGTCTCAATGGCTTTTATCGCATCTTTTGCATCAGCTCCGCCCCATAGCCATCCGCCGATAGCCCATGCACCGAAAGCCAGCTCCGAGACTTTAAGTTCCGATGTTCCAAGTGTCCTGTATTCCATGTCAATATATATTATGAGTTAAAATTCTCTGTTACTGGAGCCCGATGTCCGGAGACAAACGCCTAATCCTTAAAAATCCCTTTTGCCTTCTTCCTTCCGCCTTCTGCCTTTCGCCTTTCGCCTTTTATTTACCTACCAGTTCAGAACCTCCTCATTCACCACAGCAAGAGTAGGAAAAATCCAGTCTGCTTCCTTAAGTTCCTCCGCCCTGAATGATGTTGTTACAGCAAGGCATTTGCATCCTGCAGCCTTTCCTGCTTTCACCCCGCTTACAGCATCCTCAACAACGAGGCATTCTTCAGGCTTAAGTCCGAGATGTTCAGCAGCTTTAAGGTAAATGTCAGGTGCAGGTTTTTTATGCAAAACATCCTCACCTGTTATAATTGCATTGAAAGTTTCTGCAGGCAAACCTATCTCTTCGAGGTTTATAAGCATTTTCACCCTGTCTGCGCTTGTTGCAAGAGCAAGGCTGAGTCCTTTTTTCCTGCACCTTTCAATAAACTCACCGGCTCCTGGCAAAGGGAAAAGGTTATTCCGGGCTATTTCCCCGAAGATCTCATAAGTTCTTGCTTTTACTTTTTGAATATCGACTGTAATCCCATATTTTTCAGCAACACCGCCCAGATATCTGTTTTCACCGGTACCAGTGAATGGATGAAAATCTTCAGGTCTGGCATTTACTCCTAGTTCACTGAACATTTTAATTGCTGCCGCGGCAATAAACCTCTCGGAATCAACAAGTACTCCATCCATGTCGAACAGCACTCCCTTTATCATCTGAAGAGTCTTTCTATTTCCAGTATCCTGGATCTTGTAAGCGGGCTTTTTTTCCTTGAAAGGTTTGTTATGAGTGTCATTCTGGCCGCATTTTCGAGAACTTCAGTTTTGTCGAAAGCCTGCAGGAGGTTTTCTCCCGTGGCAAGTATTCCATGGTTCTCGAGCAGGAGTATATCCGATTTTTCGATATAATCTGCAGCTTTCGCAGCGAGCTCACTTGTTCCCATAAGTTCATACGGGACCATTACAGGCGTGCCAAGTATGGCACAGGCCTCTGCAGTCAGGCTTGTGTCAATATTCATTTTCATAGCGGTAAATGCTGAAGCGCATACCGGGTGAGCATGAACTATAGCCCTGACCGTGTTTTTCCTTTTATAAATGGCAAGATGCATTCCTGCCTCAATCGATGGCTTAAGACCGGGAGTAAGGTTCTCTCCCAGGATATTCATGACTCCAACCTCTTTCCATCTCATCTCACCTTTATCTGTGGCAGATGGTGTTATGGCTATCAGTTCATCTGATATTCTGACACTGATATTTCCTCCTGAGGTTGAAGTAAGGCCTTGTTTGTAGAGCCTTCTCATGAATCTCGCAACTTCCTTGCGTTCCTTTTTGAATTTTTCGATCTGATTCATTGTTACTGGACAAGGTCAACGACTCCGTTAAGGACATATTTTGGACGGTATGGAAAATTATTTATATCATTTTGTGAAGTAATACCGCTCAGCACAAGGAGAGTGTCGATCTCAGATTCAAGTCCGCATAGAACATCCGTATCCATCCTGTCGCCGATAACTACTGCATCTTCTCTTTTGATACCGAGTCTTTTAAGTGCACTCCTCATCATGAGGGGATTTGGTTTTCCTACAAAATATGCCTTTTTGCCTGTAGCGATTTCGATAGGAGCAATTAGAGCCTTTGTTGAGGGAACTATGCCGTTTTCAACCGGACCGCTGATGTCGGAATTTGTGCCAATAAGTTTTGCACCCCTGATTACAAGGTTGACAGCCTGTTCAATCTTCTCAAAATTGTAGCTTCTGGGATCACCCACAACAACATAATCAGGATTGACATTATTCACCGTATAGCCTACAGAGTACATTGCATGAATGAGTCCGGCATCACCTATTATATATGCACTACCGGTCGGATTCTGACTTGCCAGAAAGTTGGCAGTTGCAAGAGCGCTTGTGTAAAAATGCTCTTCCCCTACGTTTATTCCAAGCCGTTTGAGCTTTTCATGAAGTTCCTTCGGAGTGCGCTCCGGGGAATTTGTCAGAAAGAGATATTTCTTGCCTGATGATTCAAGCCAGTTGACAAAGTCGGTTACACCGGGTAACAGTTTGTTCCCGTGATATATTACACCGTCCATATCAATTATGAATCCGGCTTTTGATCTGATGTTCTGGATATCCTGTTCCATAAATAGTTTATTTGCGGTGCAAAGATATCAAAAAGCTATTAAACTCCCTCTCTGTTAAGCTGTATCAGTTTTTCATCGGAAAAGTCGGTTTTTGACTGATGGCCTTTCAGCGGTATGATCTTTTCATTTATTGCATCAAGTATCCAGCCCGGCTGCGGGAAGAAATATTCCTCCATTTCATAAGCAGGTGTGATCCAGTTGCGTGATCCGACAACAACAGGAGGGGCATCAAGGTGGTCGAAGGCTAGTTCTGTAATAGTCTGGGCTATTTCCTTCAGGAAGGAACCCCTTGAGGATGCATCACTTGTGAGTACTATTCTGCCTGTCTTTTTAATTGATTCAATTACAGGTTCATAGTTAAATGGAACAAGTGATCTGGCATCTATTATTTCAGCGCTCAGGCCGTATTTTTCCTTCAGGGTGTCAGCTACTTTAAGGGCAGGGTAGAGGGTTGCCCCGATAGTGAGTATTGTGATGTCATCACCTTTTCTTTTTATATCCGGTTCACCGAAAGGAATTTCATAGTAAGCTTCCGGCACTCCACCTTCATGGAACATTTCACCGATATCGTAGATCCTCTGGCTTTCGAAGAAAACTACAGGATCGGTTCCCTGTAAAGCCTTGTTCATGAGTCCTTTGGCATCATAAGGAGTGGCCGGGAAAACTACTTTCAGCCCGGGTATGTGAGCTGTCAGGGCTGTCCAGTCCTGAGAATGCTGTGCACCGTATTTTGATCCGACAGATACCCTTAAAACAACAGGCATTTTAATAATATTACCGCTCATTGCCTGCCATTTGGGAAGCTGATTAAATACTTCGTCTCCCGATCTTCCCAGGAAATCACAGTACATTATTTCTGCAATCACCCTGCCGCCGCACATTCCATAACCAATAGCGGTACCGACAATAGCACCTTCGGATATCGGAGAGTTGAACAGGCGATGATAGGGCAGGGCCTCGGTAAGTCCCCTGTAAACGGCAAAAGCGCCTCCCCAGTCCCTGTTTTCTTCACCCCATGCAGCAAGCGTGGGATCCTTATAGAATCTGTCTATCACAGCTTCAAAAATAGCGTCTCTGAACTGAAAGATCCTGGCTTTTGATACAGGTTTGCCTTCCTTATCAAGGTAAAAACGTTCCTTTGTTTTTATTGATTTTACTCTCGGATTTTCCTCAAGCGGCATAAGAACATCAGGAGTGCCTTCTTCCATCCTGTCGACTGAGCTGTTCGAGAACATCATCTTTCCTATAACGTCAGGATCTGAGCTCAGGTCGAGGCGGGGAGAGATATTGTCATCGATTGAAAGCTTAAGCATTTCCTTCAGAGTCTCACGGGTTTCGGATGTAATTTCATCAAGCTGGTCCTGTCCGGCAATTCCTGCCGTTACAAGTGATTTGCCGAATGAAAGAATAGAATCTTCCTGCTGCCAGGCCTCAATCTCTTCTTTTGAACGGTATGATGATGCATCTGACGGAGAATGGCCGCTTATCCTGTAAGTAAGGGTGTCGAGCAATACGGGACCTTTCTTTTCCTCGATCAGCTGTTTTTTCCTTTTAAATGCATCTATAACGGCAAGAGGATTATAACCATCAACTCTTTCTGCATGCATCGACTCGGGATTTACACCTGCACCAACCCTGGCAAGTATTTCATAGCCCATGGTCTCACCCATAGTCTGGCCGCCCATACCATAAAGGTTGTTCATGAAGTTGAATATAAGCGGAAGACCTCCCTTATATTCCCCGCTCCAGAGTGTTTTGTACTGATCCATTGTGGCAAAGCAGATTCCCTCCCAGACAGGACCGCAACCCATTGAGGCATCACCTATATTACATACAATAATACCAGGTTTCCTGTTTATCTTTTTGTATAAGGCAGCGCCGACAGATATGTCACCCGATCCGCCCACAATCGCATTGTTGGGATATATCCCGAAGGGAGTGAAGAAAGCATGCATTGAGCCTCCAAGACCCTTGTTGAATCCATTCTCGCGGGCAAAGATCTCTGCAAGGGCTCCGTAAAGAAGGAAGTTCCTTGCAAGTTCCCTGACTGAGCCGGAGAATCCCTTTTCAACTACCTTCAGAGCAGTGCCGCCGAAATATTCCTTCATGACAGTATAGAGGCTGTCATCATCAAGCTTGTGAATTGCCGACAGGCCCTTTGCAAGTATTTCACCATGACTTCTGTGTGATCCGAAAATGAAATCATTAACGTCAAGGTTGTATGCCATGCCCACTGCTGAAGCTTCCTGTCCTATTGAAAGGTGTGCCGGACCCGGATGGTTGTAAGGAATACCATTGTATTCATTTGTTGTTTTGATGAGATTGAGCATGGTCTCAAACTCCCTGATAACCACCATATCATGGTAGATCCTCAGAAAATCGTCTTTTGAAAAGGACTTTTTTTCATCATCTATTGTCTTATTGTACTGGTTTACAGGTATTTTACCAAATTCTATGAATTTTGGCTTGCGTACAACTTTCGGATTGATATTCTGACTCTTTGGCATGGTTAATTTTTTTGTCGTGCAGTCGTGCAGTATTATTTATCTTAATTGAATATTTATTTTTTTCTTCTCTTTATCAATAACTGAACTTTTCAATCTGCTCCTTTATCTCCCTCAGGAACAGTGTTGCAGGTCCTCCGTCAACTGCCCGGTGGTCGTAGGTAAGTGACAGTCCGATATAGGGAACGAAACCGAATATCCCGTTACCGAGGCTGGCCGGTCTGTTGATTATTGTACATACACCTAGTATTCCGGCCTGTGGCAGGTTGATGACAGGAGTAAACAGTTCAACTCCGTAATTCCCCAGGTTTGAAACCGTGAATGAAGCTGCACTGCTCTGTATCAGTTCAGGATTTATACTGCCTTTCTTACATGCATCTGCTGCTGATTTTAATTCTTTCGACAGTATGGCAAGGTCCATGCCGGAGGCGTTTTTCACGGCAGGAACCATGAGCCCCCTTGGTGTGTCAACGGCAAAACCCAGGTGAACCTTCCCGAAGGTCCGGATTTTGTCGTCGAGATAATGACTGTTCATCTCCGGGAATTTTTCAAGCGCCCTGATTACGCACCAGCAAATCATGTCATTAAGTGTTATGTCCTGCTGTTTTTTATCCTTTTCAAGGTTTGACTTTATTTTCTGCCTGGCCTCAAGCAGTTTCCTTACATCAGCGCTCATGTGATGGGTAAGCTGGGCAGAATTCTGCAGTGATGCGTGCATTGACCTGGCGATAAGCTTCCTTACATTGCTGAGAGGCTTGTCGGAGAATTCTTGTCCGTCATGGGCAGCAGTTTTTACAGATGCTGCAGCAGCATTTGCAATATCAGCTACAATTATTCTTCCATTAGGGCCTGAACCATAAAGTCCGGCAGGATCAATGCCCCTTCCTTCAGCCATTTTCCTTGCCCTCGGTGATATTCTTATCCTTTTATTTTCTTCAGCAGGCTTGCTTTTCGCCACTTCTTTTACAGCCTTTACTGCCTCTGCCGGCTCTACAGCTTTTACAGCTTCTACAGCTTCTACAGCCTTTACAGCCTCTACAGCTTCTCCTGCATTTCCAATCATTGCAACATTCACAAGTACAGGTACTTCGGCGCCTTCAGGGTAGAATATTTCAAGGAGTGTGCCGTCTGCCGGCGCTTCAAGATCAAATGCTGCCTTGTCAGTCTCGTAGGAGAACAATATTTCACCTGCCGTTACCTTATCGCCTTTTTTCTTAAACCACTGTGTGATTATGCAGGTTTCAACCGATTGTCCCTGCTTAGGCATTAGTACTGCTGTTGCCATGTCAACTTGTTAATATAAGTAAGTTAAATAAATTCAATTAATTACAGATATATCTAATAATCAGTCAGTACAAAAATAAATTATTTAACTTGTATTTACAAGTAAATTAATGTATATTTACAAAAAAAATGAGTGATGGTTTCAGATTCCCTTCCTCGTCACAGAAGGCTTTATGAGATCCTCAGGCGGCATATTCTTGACGGGGTCTATACGGAAGGTGATTTGCTCCCTTCGGAAAATGAGTTGTGCCGGATCTATGGGATGACACGACCAACAGTGCGTCAGGCCCTCTCAACAATGGCAAATGACGGACTGATAAGAAAATATCAGGGAAAAGGGAGCATTGTACACCAGATGCCAAGAGATATTGGAATCCTTTCAGTTTCGGGAACAACTTCAGCTGTGGGAGACAGGAATCTGAAAACAAAGATCATTAAAAAGCCTGTCCTGATACCCTGGCCGGGTAATTTTATGTTCCCGGTATCTGAGCTTGAGAATGAATCAGGGTGTATATATATGGAAAGGCTGAGGCTTCTTGAAGATGTGCCCATTTTCTATGATATAAGCTATATCGGTAATATTAATCTGCCCAGGATAACCTCACGGCAGTTTGAAAACCGTTCTCTGTTTCAGATTCTGCGCGACAGCTATCTTGTGGAAATCAGGGGAGGAGAGCAGAGGATAAAGGCAATTCCGGCAAATTCAAAAATAAGCAGGTTTCTGAAGCTTGAAAAGAATCAGCCGGTACTTCATCTTGAAAGGAAAATGGAAACAAATATTTCCAGCCTTTTCATTTATTCATCAATCTTCTGCAATACCGAGAAATATTCAATTTTCGGAAGGTTCTGATTATTTGATTAAAATATCAGGATAAATCAAATCAAAAAAAATCTTATTTTTATCACATTCATTTATTGATGACTAAACTTAAACTATAAACCTTACTTATTATGAAAGAAAAAAATCAATTGTCACGCCGCCGGTTTATCACACTGACGGCCGGAGGCGCTGCCGGACTGGCCGTTCTTCCTCACCTTACTTCCTGCACTTCAGCACCTGCTGCCTCTGGTGAAATTAAGCTTGGCTTCATAGGTCTGGGCCGTCAGGCCATGTTCCTGCTAAACGGTTTTATGCAGGTACAGGGCGTTGTGGCAGTTGCCGGATG